>CAIZNN010000168.1 GCA_903934285.1 Akkermansiaceae bacterium
ACATGGTTGCACATGAAGCAATACGACAGCACCCGGCACCCGGAAAAGTTCTCATACATCCGCATGTAGGTCCGCAGTTGTTCCTTGTCCTCCTTCCCGAATGCAAACCGCCGGTCCACCACCCGGCTTACGCAGTGGTATATGACCGGCTTCTCCGTCGAGTCCTTCCACGGCGCAATGAATCGAGCACGCATGTACTCAGACTGCCATCGAAAGCCACCATGTCAAGCAGTTCCTCACAAGAGGAGTTTTCACTTGTATAAGGGTCGGGCGCCGCGCCGAAGGGGTCGGGGCGCCAAGCTGTTCAGGCTGTTTGTCTAACTCACTGCGCCGGCACCGGCACCGGCACTGGCGGTGCCGACTCCGGCGGCACTGGTTGCGCGGGTACGGCCACCGCAGGTGTGGAGCTGTCCGCGGCGGGGACGCCGCCGCGCCCCTCGCGGTTGGCCTTGAGGGTCTTGCCTTTGGTTTGGATGGCGTCGCACAGCCAGCCACCGGTTTCCTTGTAATGGTGGATGGCCAGCCCGGCAAAAAACGCCACCACCACAAACAACAGCGCCATCAGGAAAATCATGAACCCGCCACCACCGTCCGAGGTCGCCACGACGGGACGCTTTTTCGGCGCGGGCGCGGATTCGGCGACCACGGCCCTGGCAGCCACGTCCTTGGCAGCCACGTCCCTGGCGGCCACGTCCCTGGCGGCCATGTCGCTGGCGGCTGGGGCGGCGGCCATCTCCTGCATGAGCGGCTCGTCATCCAACACCTTCTCGCGCCGCAGCACCTCGCGCTCCTCCTCGCCCAATTGAAAATCGAACGCCACATCGCCCAGCTTGACGCTGACGCCGTGGCGCAGGGAAATGACCTCGCAGCGCTTGCCATCGAGCTTGATGCCATTGGTCGAGCCCAGATCGCGCAACTCATAGCCGCCCTCGACACGTACCATTTCGGCATGGCGCACCGAAATTGACCCGCAATCAACGGCAATGTCATTATCACTGCCGCGGCCGATCATCACCACCCGGCGATCAAGCTGGAACCGATATGGCTGGGGCATTTTATCCGGGACGGTGATCGTTACGCGTGGCATGACTTGTGGCGGTGTGCTGAGCGAGTTGTAGCGAGACCCGGCAGGAAAATCACGGAAAATCCGGTGGAATTTGATTTCGGTTGCAAAACGCCACGCACTCTGCTCCATTTTCCCCCGTCATGGCCAACCCGACAAACGTACTGTCCAACGGAATCGAAATCACCGGTTCCATCCGCTTCACCCATGACATGATCATCGATGGCAAGATCAACGGTGAAATCATGTCGGACAAAGGTCGCGTGACCATCGGTGAAAATGCGACCATCACTGGGGACATCAGCGCCGGGGAAGTCAAGGTTTACGGCAAAGTGGAAGGCAAGATCACCTCCCAGCGCTGCGAGTTGAAGGACAAATCCTGCATCAACGGCGACATCAAATCCAAGGTGTTCTCGATGGAAGAAGGAGCCAAACTCTCCGGCCGCACCGACATCGGCGGCTAAGGCAGCACGCCATGCACGGGTGGTCCGAGCCATTTGGCCGGAGGAATTGGGCGGCGGGCGAGGCGTCCGCGCCAGGGTGGGTCCGGGGCAATTGCCCGGGGTTTTGAGGCGGCGGGCAGGATGGCCGGGCCACTCCGGGCCAGCGCCCTGCCATGCTTTGACGATTGCACTGCGCCGAACTCCTGCCAGACTCAGCCAGCACCCCGATGACTACCGAAACCTTGCAACAAGACATCGCCGCCACCAGCGGCTGGATCCAAGACGTGAAGGATGAAATGGGCCGGGTCCTTGTCGGCCAGGCCGATCTGGTGGACCGCCTGCTCATCGGCTTGCTGTGCAACGGCCACATTTTGCTGGAAGGGGTCCCCGGCTTGGCCAAAACCCTGGCTGTCAAAGCGCTCTCCGGCTCGCTGCACGTCACCTTTGCGCGGTTCCAATTCACTCCGGACCTGTTGCCCGCCGATCTGGTGGGCACCATGGTCTATCATCCCCAAGGCACCCGCTTCGAGCCCAAGCTCGGGCCGATTTTCAACAACCTGATCCTCGCCGACGAAATCAACCGCGCGCCAGCCAAGGTGCAGAGCGCCTTGTTGGAAGCGATGCAAGAGCGGCAGGTGACCCTCGGCGACCGTTCCTATCCGCTGCCGCAGCCGTTCTTGGTCCTTGCCACCCAGAACCCGATCGATCAGGAAGGGACCTATCAACTCCCCGAAGCCCAGCTCGACCGCTTCCTGCTCAAAGTCACCGTCGGCTATCCCAGCAAGGATGAAGAGCTCACCATCCTCGACCGGATGGCCACCTCGGCCCTGCCCTATCAGACGCAAAACGTGGCCACCCCGGCGCAAGTGGCCACCTCGCGCGAGTTGGTCAACGCGGTGTACATCGATCCGGCGGTGCGCCAATACATCGTGCAATTGATCCACATCACCCGCTTTCCGGCCAAAGTGGACATGCCGATGAAAAACCTCATCCGCGCCGGCGCCTCCCCCCGCGGCACCATCAATCTCGCCCTCACCGCCCGCGCCCGCGCCTTCATGCAAGGCCGCGCATTTGTCACCCCGCAGGACGTCAAGGACATGGCCCATGACGTGCTGCGCCACCGCATCCTGCTGACCTACGAGGCGGAGGCCGAGGAGATCACCACCGACGCCATCATCACCCGCATCCTCAACAAAGTCCCGGTGCCGTAGGAAACCATAAATTCTAAATTCTAAATTCTAAATCATAAATCATAAATCATAAATCATAAATCATAAATCCTAAATCCTAAATTCCCCCTGTGCTTTCGGAAGAACAAATCGAGGAAATGATGGCGCGTGTGCGCAAGCTCGAGCTCAAGGCCCGGCGCTTGGTGCGCGAATCGTTTTCCGGTGAGTACCTATCGTCGATCCGCGGCCAGGGGCTCGACTTCGAGGACTTCCGCGAATACCAGCACGGCGACGAAATCCGTTTCATTGATTGGAATGTCACCGCCCGCATGAACCAGGCGTTTGTGCGTAAATTCCGTGAGGAGCGCGAATTGGCGGTCATCCTCGCCGTGGATGTGTCCGGCTCCACCGACTATGGCAGCCGCAATCACAGCAAACGCGAAATGGCCGCGGAGGCCGCCGCCATCCTTGGTTTCAGCGCCTTGCAAAACGGTGACAAAGTCGGCCTGCTAGCCTTTGCCGACGTGCCCCTGCTGTTTGTGCCGCCCGCCAAGGGCTCGCGCCATTTGCTGCGACTGGTGCGCGAGATCCTCACCACCAATCCGGTCCGGCCGGGCACTTCGATCCAGGACGCCTGTGATTTCCTGGTCCGCACGCTGCGCCGCCGCTCGCTGGTGTTGCTGCTCTCCGACTTTCACTCCGACCCGCTCGACCGCCCGCTCGGCAAGCTCGCCCGCAAGCACGAGACCCTCGCCCTGCACGTGAGCGACCCGCTCGAAGCCCAGCTGCCCGCGGCGGGCAAAGTGGTGATGGTCGATCCGGAAACCGGCATGGAAACCTTGATCAACACCTCCAACGCCAACCTCCGCATGAGCTACGAAAAGCTCGCCAGCCGCCATCGCGAGGGGGTGGCGGCGCTGTTCAAAAAGCACGCCATCGATGCGGCCCATCTCAGCACCACCAGCGATCCGCTACCCGCCCTCCATCAACTCCTCAAACGCCACCGCCGGCACCGGCATTGACGGGGTCTGCAACCCTGCGGGAAACCCGGTCAGCTCGTTAGCACCCACGCCATGGCAGAAGACAAGGTCACCTTTGAACTCAAGGAACCGGCCTCCCCGGAGGCCTTGCTGCCGCATGACTACACGCTGGCTGGCGTGCTCGGCGCGGCGGTCCTGGCACTCGGCCTGGGGCTGGGGTTGCTCCTCAGGTGGCGGCGGCGGCGGCGTGCTTCCCAGCGCCCGCAGGCCATCCGCGCCCTCGCCTACAAGGATGCCGCCGGCAGCCTCGAGCGCATCAGCGCGGCCCATGGGCGCGCGGCGGCGGTGCAGGCCTCGCTGATTCTGCGCAAGTATCTCGCGCTCGCCGCGGCGGATCCGGCGCTGTATGAAACCCATGAGGAATTCATCGCCAGGCATGACGCGCTGCATTCCCTAACTGAACCGGCGCAGGCCGCCTGTGCCACTGGTTTTGCCCGCCTCGCCGCGCTCAAATACGCGCCGGCGGATGCGGTGCAGGATGCCGCCGCGGTGGTCGCGGCCGCCCGCGTATTGTTAGAAACCCTGCACCACGGTTTCCGCGACTGAAATGAACTCATTGCTCGTCCATTTCCAGTTTGCCCAACCCGGATGGCTGCTGCTGTTGCTGCCGGCACTGATGCTCATCGTGCTGCGCCGCGGGCGCGGGGCGGCCGCCGCGGTGACCTTTCCCAATCTCTCGATTCTGGTCAGTCTGGGCCGCCGGGTGCGCCAGAGCGCGTGGCATTTTGGTTTGCCACTGGCGTGCCTTGCGCTGCTCAGCGCGATATTGGCCATGGCGCGCCCGGTCTGGCGCAATGCCTACCACAGCCGCAATGCCAGCGGCATTGATATCATGATCACCTTTGACACGTCGCTGTCGATGGCGATCGATGACTTCATTTTCAAGGGTGGCAACATCAACCGCATCGATGCGGCCAAGCTGGTGGTCGATGACTTCATCCGCCGCCGCCCGGATGATCGGATCGGGCTGGTGGCCTTCGCCGGGCGCCCGGTATCGGCCAGTCCGATCACCTTGGACCATCAATGGCTGCGCAACAGCCTCAAGGACCTCCGGCTCAATGATTACAAGAGTCTGGGCACGGTCAGGGAATCCGGCACCGCCATCGGCTCGGCCATTTCCGCCGCCGCGCTGCGGCTGGATTCGCGCCAGTCCAAGAGCAAGATCATCGTGCTCATCACCGACGGGGCGAGCAACTCGGGCAAGATCGCCCCGCTGGAAGCTGCCGCCCACGCCAAAACCCTCGGCATCAAGATTTACACCGTCGCCATCGGCACCGAGGCAGGCCGGGTCCCCGGCAGCATCCAATCGTTCCCGCGCCAGGAATTCGATTTGCCCACCCTGCGCGAAATCGCCCGGCTCACCGGCGGCGAACATTTCTGGGCGCAACAACTCGAAGCTCTCGAGACCACCTTCCAAACCATCGACCGCCTGGAAAAGACCGAGTCCAAAAGTCAGCCCGTCATTGATGACACCGAGCTGTTTCCGTGGTTTGTTGCGCTGGCGCTCTGCGCCGCCCTCGGCGCCGCGACCCTCATTGCCTTGAATCCCCCACCCTCGCCCTAACACATCCATGCATCTGGCTGCTCCCGCCTGGCTCGTGCTGCTCGTGCTCCTCCCCTTGCTGGGCATCGGGGCGCTGCTGGTGGCCCGTGTGCGCCGCAAGCAATGGGGTGCCTTTGTCGCGCCGCGTCTGCGCCAGATGCTGCTGCGGCGTGCCAGCCCGCTGCCGCGCTGGCTGGCGCTGGCATTTCTGGTTGCCGCCTGCGCCGCGCTGATTGTGGCTCTGGCCCGCCCCCAAGGCGAGGCGGGCACCACCACCGAGAAATCCATCGGTCGCAATGTGCTCATCGCCCTCGACCTGTCGCGCAGCATGCGCGTCAAGGACGTCAAACCCGACCGCCTCGCGCAAGCCAAAGTGGTCATCTACGAATTGATGGAAGCCCTGCCTAACGAACGCATCGGCCTCCTCGGTTTTGCCGGCAGTGCCCATTTGTTTGCGCCCCTGACCATCGACCACGGCGCGGTGCGCGAAACCGTCGAGCAATGCGATGAAACCTGGGTTCCGCTCGGCGGATCCAACCTGACCGCGGCGCTGCGCCTGGCCATCGCCACCCTCAAGCAGACCGGCCAGAAAAACAACGCGCTCATCATCCTGAGCGACGGCGAAAAGCACGAGGGCTCGCTCGCCCCGATCATCGAGGAGGCAAAAAAATCCGGCGTCTATATCTTCGCCATCGGCGTCGGCACCGAAGACGGCGCCTACGTGCCGAACCCGGATTTCCCTAACAGCAACATGGTTGATCGCAAGGGCAAGATCGTGCTCAGCCGGCTGCAACCCGAGGTGCTGCGCAAACTCGCCAGCGAGACCACCGGCCGCTACGCCCTGGCGGGCAGCGGCACGGACATCCCCGCGATGGTGCGCCTTGCCGCCAAGGATTTGGATTCCTTCGAGATGCGGGGCCGCGAGCGCCGCATCGCCATCGAGTTCTATCAGTGGCTGGTGCTGCCCGCCATCCTGTTTTTGATTGTCGCGGTCATCGCCGGCACCCGCTGGCGCGGCGTCACGGTGGCGGCCCTGCTAACCGCCGCAATGGTGGGGGTGCCGCTGGAGACCCGCGCCGGGGAGGCCGCCGCGGCCGCCGGGGAGCTCGCCAAGGGCGCCAACCCGCCCGCCCGCGATGCCTTCCACCAACTTGCCGAACGATCCAAATCCACCGAGCGAGCCGCCCGCTACCGCCTGGGTGAAGGCACGGCCGCCTACCGCGCCAAGGACTTCAGCGGTGCCCGTGAAGCATTCAGTGGCGCGCTGCTCTCGCACGACTCCAGCGTTGTGGCCAGTGCCCACTTCGGCCTCGCTAACAGCCTGTTCCAACTCGGCTGGCACACCCTCGCCGCCGCCGCCTATCCGACCGATCCGGCCAGTCTGGCGGATCTCAGCCGCTTCGATGCGCTGGTGCAAACCCACCTCGCGCAACTGCTCAAGGCCGAGACCACCGCGGACGACCCGAGCGCCGGCCTCGCGCCACTCGAAGCGCTCATTGTCAACTGGGCCGACGCGGTCACCCACTATGACTCCGCCATCGCCCACGATCCTAACAATAATGACCTCCGCCACAACCGCAGCACCACGCTCACCTATCTCAAGCGCCTCCGCGAATTGCTAGAAAAGGAGCGCGAGCAAACCCAGCAAGCGATACCCGAACCCCAACCCGTCCCGCAACCCGGCAACCCCGGCGAGTCCGGGGAGGATGGCGAGCCCAAGCCAGGCGAGTCAGGTGCCGCCGGGGATGGGGAAAAGCCCAAGGATTCCGGCGCGCAGGGCGACGCGGGCACGCCGCCCAAGGACCCGGGTGGCGAGCCGCCTGCCGGGGCGCCGCCGAAAGCCGGCGAGCCCAAGGCGGGCGAGCCGGCCGCGGAGCCGGGCGAAGCACCGCAGCCCGACGAAACCCCCGCGGAACGGGCCCGGCGCATTCTGGGCGAAAATGCCGACTTGGAGAAAGGTCCGCTGCGCTCCGGCCGCATTGAATTCAACAACCCGGAAAAAGATTGGTAACATCATGACTGCTCGGAACCATTGGATTGCCACCCTCGCCGCGCTCATCGCGGGCTGCCTCGGATGGCCGCAGCACGCCGCCGCACAACTCTCGGCGCAACTCACCACCCGCCATCTGGCCAGAGGCGAGCAGGCCTTCCTCGAGATCGCCCTGCCCGGGCGGCCGCCGGACACCATGCCCGTCATTGCGCCCACGCCCAATGTCACGATCAAGCCGACGGTGCCCTCGGCCATTCCCCGCCAATTGCCCGGGCGGCGGATCGAGTACTTCTATCAATACGTCGTCGAAAGTTATACGGTTGGCCGGCACACCATTCCGGCGGTGGAACTCGTCATCAATGGTCTCAAGACCCGCACCGAACCGGTCGAGTTCGAGGTGTTCAATCCCGACGAACTGGATTGGCGCGAGGCCACCGTGGCCGGCCGCACCGTGCGATACGCCGCGAGTTTCCATATCATCAAGGACCATCCGTACGAGGGCGAGGCGGTTCCCACCGAAATCAAGCTCGTCATCCCCAGGGAGGTGGCCACCACCGTGGAAGACTGGGGCATCCCGGAATTCGAGCGCGATGGGGTCGCGTGCTGGCGGCTGGAACCGAGCAACATGAAGGGCCAGCTCAACGTGTTAGGCCGGCAATACGTCACCGTTGCCTACCCCAGCACCCTCACTCCCACCCGCAGCGGCAAGGTTGGCATCGGGCCCGCCAAATTGCGCCTCACCTCGACCCAGGTGCTTATGGATGGCTTCCTCCAGCGCGTCACGGAGGAAACCTTTCTCACGATTCCCAAACTCGAATTCGACACCACCCCGCTGCCGCCCGGCGCCCCGGCCGGCTTCGACAATGCCATCGGCAGTTTCGGGTTGCGCGCCAACGCCAGCGAGACGGAAGTGCGCGAGGGCGACCCGGTGTCGGTGGATCTCATCGTCACCGGCAGCGGCAATCTCGACACCCTGCGCGCGCCGCGGCTGGCGGACCCGAAAGGCTGGAAGATCTATGAGGCCAGCGCGACCCAACGCGGGGATGAACGCCGGCGGCTTTCCGGCTCGATTATTTTCCAACAATTGATCAAGCCCCTCGACCTGCAAACCGCCATACCACCGTTCCGCCTCGCCTACTTCGATCCCGCCTTGCAACAATACCGCACCATCACCACCGCCCCCATCCCTCTGAAAATCCTGCCGGCAGTCGGCAGCACTGCGGCACCGCTCGGCCCGCCACAGGCGCTGCCCCTGCCCGTCGAGCGAATGACCGATATTCTGGCGATCCTGCGGCCGGCCCAGGGGCTGCTCCCAGCCAAGCCGACGCTGCCACCTTGGCTGGGCCATGTCCTCGGCGCGCTGCTTGCCTGCGGCCTGATCGCCAAAGCGCTGTGGCTGCACTTTGCGCCGCGCCTGCGCAAGGATCCGCTGAAAGCGGCGGAATTGCGCGCCTTGCGCGACCTGTCACGCACCCCCGCCGATGACGACACCCGCTTTCTAAAATCCGCCGGCGCCTTCATCGAACGCTGGCTCGGCGACCACCCCGGCCCGGACTTGCACGCCGTGCTCGCGGCACGCGACGCGCTGTGCTTCCGCGGCGACCAACCCGCACCCCGGCTTGGCCGGCGCCGCCAGGAAATCCTCAAACTCCTGCGCAAGACCATCACCACCAGCGTCATGCTTGCCGCCTTCACCCTGCTCGGCACGCCACCCGCCCGCGCCGCGGCGGCGGATCCCGCCACCCAGGCGCTGGCCGCCTATGACTCGGCCAATTACGAGGAGGCCATCAAACTCTGGCTCACGGCGGGCGACTATACCCAACTCTCGCCCGCCATCCTCTATAACATCGGCAACGCCTGCTATCGGCTCGGGTCTCCAGGCTACGCCGCGCTCTACTATCGCCGCGCCCTGGTCCGCGATCCCGGCCATGACGAGTCCCGCCAAAACCTGCGCTTCATCGAACGCAAATTCGGCGCGCTCAGCGTGCAGCGCCCCGACTACCAATACGCCCTCGCCCGCTTGCCCCTCCGCCTCTGGCAAGCCGCGGTCTGGTCCGGCGCCTGGCTGTGCGCCCTCGGCTTGTTGGTTTTCCCCGCCACCCGCAACGGCGCCACCATCCGCATCGCCGCCATCTGCGCCCTCGTCGTCGCCCCGCTGCTGGCCACCCTCGGCCTGCTCGGCTGGCGCTATTATCCCGACGATGCCGAATTCGCCCCCTACGCCAACCAAGCCGTCATCGTCGCCGATAAAGTCGTGGTGCACAGCGATGCGGCCCGCAGTTCGCCGGATGTCATCGACGCCCCGCCCGGCTCGCTGTGTGAAGTTGTGCGCCTCAGCGGCGAGTGGGCCTACATCGCCTTTGCCAGCAAAACCCGCGGCTGGGTCCCCGCCGCCACCTTGGAGAAAGTCCTGCCTAACACACCGCCCAGCCCCCCCAAAATCCGCAAGCCCCTCGCCAACGAGCGTTCCGCCTGAACCGTCACACCTGGTGCCTGCGCTTGAAGTTGATCGCGGCGGTGGAGCGGGCAATGATGCCTTGCAGAAAGGCCACTTCCTCGGCATCCACGCTGTGATCCACCCCGTGGAGTTGCTCTTGGGCGCGCTGGATGGCGGCTTCCGCCTGGGCGATGTCGATCTCGGCCTCGCCCAGCGCCATGTCGGTTAGAACGACGACATCGGTCTGGGTGATTTCGGCGAAACCCGAACCGATGGCGAGAGTGACGACGTTGTCGTCGCGCAGGTAGCGCAATTCGCCGGGTTGGAGCGCGGTGACCAGGCCGGCGTGCAGCGGCAGCACCCCTAGTTCACCGTCGGCGCCGGGCAGATAGACGTTATCCACAAAGTCGGAGAACACCATTTTCTCCGGCGTGACGATATCAAGGTGCAGAGGCATGGCGGGCGGGAAGTGAAATCTGGAACGCGGGGTCTAACATCTTAAATCTGCCTTCCTCAGGTGCGGGGCACCGAATCGATGCCACCCTTCATGTAGAAATTGCCTTCGGGCACGTCGTCGAATTTGCCGTCGAGGATTTCGGCGAAGCCGCGGACGGTTTCCTCGATGGACACCATCACGCCGGGCACGTTGGTGAAGACTTCCGCCACATGGAACGGTTGGGTCAGGAAGCGCTGGATCTTGCGGGCGCGGAACACGCTCGTCTTGTCATCATCGGACAACTCGTCCATGCCGAGAATGGCGATGATATCCTGCAGGTCCTTGTAGCGCTGCAAGACTTGTTGGACGCCGCGGGCCACGCGGTAATGTTCTTCCCCGATGACGTCGGGGGCCAGCGCCTTGGAGGTGGAGGCCAACGGGTCGACCGCCGGGAACAACGCCTGCTCGGTCAGCGCGCGCTCGAGCACCACGGTGGCGTCGAGATGGGCGAAGGTGTTGGCGGGGGCGGGGTCGGTCAAGTCATCGGCGGGCACATACACGGCTTGGATCGATGTGATCGAGCCCTTGTTGGTGGAGGTGATGCGTTCCTGCAGCCCGGCCATTTCCTCCGAGAGGGTCGGCTGGTAGCCGACGGCGGAGGGCGTCCGGCCCAACAGCGCGGACACTTCCGAACCGGCTTGCGAGAACCGGAAAATGTTGTCAACAAAGAGCAACACGTCCTGGTTGTCCTCATCGCGGAAGTGCTCGGCCATGGTCAGGGCGGAGAGCGCCACGCGCAACCGGGCGCCGGGCGGTTCGTTCATCTGGCCGTAGCACAGCGCCACCTTGGACCCCTCGGTGAGCACCGGGTTGCCTTGGGCGTTGAGTTTGGGATGGCCATTGGCATCGCGCTCGGTGGCGATGACGCCGGACTCGATCATTTCCCAGTACAGGTCGTTGCCTTCGCGGGTGCGCTCGCCGACTCCGGCAAACACGGAGAACCCGCCATGGGCTTTGGCGATGTTGTTGATGAGTTCCATGATGACGACCGTTTTGCCCACGCCGGCGCCGCCGAACATGCCGCCCTTGCCGCCTTTGAGCAGCGGGCAGATGAGGTCGATGACCTTGATGCCGGTGACGAGCACCTCGGTATTGGCCGATTGCTCGGTGAGTTGCGGCGCGGGACGGTGGATCGGCGAGCGTTGCGACGCATCGGCAATCGGCACGTTCTCATCCACCAGATCGCCGGTGACGTTGAAAATGCGGCCCAGCACCTGCTTGCCGACCGGCACCGAGATGGACTTGCCGGTGTCGGTCAGGGCCATGCCGCGCTTGAGGCCATCAGTGGTGGACATGGCCACGGCGCGCACCCAGCCGTCGCCGAGGTGCTGTTGGACTTCGAGCACCAGCTTGGTGTCCACGCCGTTAAGGACGTATTGGACTTCCAACGCGTTGTAGATGGTGGGCAGGCTGCTGGCTTTGGAGAAGTCCGCGTCGATGACGGCTCCGATGATTTGGACGATGGTTCCGGTGTTGCTCATGGGTCGAAGTGGAAATGATTGAGGGTTCAGTAATCGGTAAGGATCACTCCACGGCTTTCATGGCGGTGGTGATTTCCAGCAGTTCGGCGGTGATGGCGCCTTGCCGCAGCTTGTTGTATTCAAGGGTGAGTTCCTTGATGAACTTGTTGGCGTTGTCGGTGGCCGACTTCATCGCCACCATGCGCGCCGAGTGCTCGGACGCGCGGGCCTCGAGGTGGGCTTGGAACACCTCGTAGTTCAGATAGAGCGGCAGGATCGCGCCGAGCACGTCGCCGGGGTTGGGTTCAAACTCGAAGTCGCGGTCCGGATCGCTCTGGTGCGCGGCGGCCGAGAACCCGCCGCCTATCAACTCAAACGCCTGCTCCTGGTCCGGGCGATGCCCTTGCAGCGGCAGCAGCGTGACGACCTTGGGCTCCTGGCGCAGGGTGTTGTAGAAATTGGTGAAGGCGATGGACACCTTGTCGTAATTGCGCGCCAGAAATTGCCTGCCGATAAAACTGGCGATCGGGCGGGTTTCGCCGAACGGCACCGGATCCTTGACGGTGAAATCGGCGACGACTTTCTTGCCGAGTTTCTCGCACACCGCGCGCAACTTGCGGCCGACGGTGACGAAGTCCGCGCCCGGCGAGGTTAGTGCCACAATCTTGCGGGCCAGGTTGGTGTTGATGGCCCCGCACAGCCCCTTGTCGGTGGAAATAACCAGCACCAACTCGCGCTGGCCGGGGCGCTGCTCGAGAAAGGGATGGGTCTCGTGCGCAAAGTTCTTGCGGATGTCGTAGAGCACTTGCAGCAAATGCCGCGAGTAGGCGCGCCCGCCCAGCGCCTGATCCTGCGCCTTTTTCATCTTGGCCGCGGCGACCAACTGCATCGCGCGGGTGATCTGCGCGGTGTTTTTTACCGACTTGATGCGCCGGCGGATGTCGCGGAGGTTGGCCATGTGGGGTGGTGGGGAGTTGTCTGTTAGCTGTTAGCATGCGGCGCGGAACCTAACCGGCACGTTCATTTCCAGCCCCGCTTGAAGTCCTCGACGCCCTGCTTGACGGCTTCGACCATGGCGGCGTCCTTCTTGAGGTCGGGTTTCTCGTTGCGGATCTTATCGAGCAACTCGCCCTTGCGGGTGTTGAAAAATTCGCCCAGCGCGGCCTGGCAGCGGCGCACATCGCTGACCTTGACATCATCGAAGTAGCCGTTTTGCATCGCGAAGAGATGGATGCACTCCATTTCCATGGCCAGCGGGCTGTATTGGTTTTGCTTGAACAACTCGACGATGCGCGCCCCGCGGTCGAGCTTCTTCTTGGTCGAGGCGTCCAGGTCGCTGCCGAACTGGGCGAACGCCTGCAACTCGCGGTATTGCGCCAGGTCGAGCTTGGTGGTGCCGGCCACCGATTTGATGGTCTTGGTTTGGGCGGCGGAGCCGACGCGCGACACCGACAGGCCGACCGAGATGGCGGGGCGGATCCCCTGATAGAACAGGTCGGTCTCGAGGAAGATCTGGCCGTCGGTGATGGAAATGACGTTGGTGGGGATGTAGGCGGAAACGTCACCGGCCTGGGTCTCGATGATCGGCAGCGCGGTGAGCGAGCCGCCGCCGGCATTGGCGGACAGGCGGGCGGAGCGTTCCAGCAGGCGGGAGTGCAGATAGAACACATCGCCCGGATAGGCTTCGCGGCCCGAGGGGCGGCGCAAAATGAGCGACACCTGGCGGTAGGCCACCGCATGTTTGGATAGATCGTCGAACACGATCAGGCAGTCCCGGCCCTTGTCCATGAGATACTCGGCGATGGCGCACCCGGCATACGGCGCCAGATATTGCATGGCCGCGGCATCCGACGCCGAGGCGGACACAATCGTGGTGTATTCCATCGCGCCGGCATCCTCGAGGATTTTCTGGGTGCGCGCCACGTTGGAGAGCTTCTGGCCGATGGCCACGTAGATGCAATACAGCGGCTTGTGGTGCTGCAACTTGCCCTGCTCGGCCGCCTTGTTCTGCTGCGCCTGCGAAATGATGGTGTCCACCGCAATGGTGGTCTTGCCCGTCGAGCGGTCGCCGATGATCAATTCGCGCTGGCCGCGGCCAATCGGAATCATCGCGTCGATGGACATGATGCCGGTCTGCACCGGCACCGACACCGACTTGCGCTTGATGATGCCGGGGGCGATCTTCTCCATCGGATAGTAGGCGGCCGCAGCGATCTCGCCCTTGCCGTCAATCGGCTGGCCGAGCGCGTTGACCACCCGCCCGAGCATCGCCTCGCCGACCGGCACCGACAACAACTTGCCGGTGGTGCGGCACTCATGGCCGGCCTTGACCGCGGCATAATTGCCGAGCAAGACCACGCCGACTTCGCTTTCCTCGAGGTTGAGGGCCATGCCGGTGACCCCGCCGCCGAACTCGACCATTTCATTGAGCATCACGTCGGAGAGCCCTTCGACTTTGGCGACGCCGTCGCCGACTTGGCGCACGGTGCCGACATTGGATTTTTCCACCGTGGTGGTGATGCCGGCGATTTGTTGTTCGAGTTGCTGGAGGATGCTGCTCATGAGGGGTAGGCGAGGGGGAAGGGTTCGGTTTTCAGCAAGGGGATGAATGAATCAGAGAGAGTTGGCGAAGCGGTCGAGCCGACCCTGGACCGAGCCGTCGAGCACATCATCGCCCACCCGGATGCGCAGACCGCCAAGCAGGGCCGCATTGACTTGGTATTGGACCACCAGATCCTCACCGTATTGGTGGGTCAGGCCGGCAAGCACCCGCTGCCGGCTGGCGCCATCCAGCTCCACGGCACTTTCCACCGTCACCTCGCGGCGCTCCAAGGCCAGCCGCGTCAGACGCTGCAAGGCGGCTAAAATGGCGGCATAATCGCGCGGCTTGAGCTCGATCAGGCCGGCCACCACGCGGCGCAACTTCGCCTCGTCGAGCCGCTCGCCGCGCTGGCACAGCCCGAACAGGCGGCGGGCACTGGCGGCGGCAACTTTGGAAATTTTCATGGCGGCGTGGCGGAATGGGAAGGACTCAGGCTTCGACCTTGGCAAGCGCCTCTTCGTTGAGGCGGCGCTGGTCGTCGGGAGTGAGGATCTTGCCGGCCACCTGGGCGGTGGTGGCGGCGACCAGGCGGCCGATTTCGCGTTTCAGCTCGAGGTTGAGACGGTCGCGATCGGCCTTGGCCGCAGTCTCCGCCTTGGCCAGTATCTGTTGCGCCTGGGCGATGGCTTCCTGGGCCTTTTGCTCGGAGAAGGCGGCAGCCCCCTGCTTGGCCTCGTTGATCATGCGCAGGGCCTCTTCGCTGGCCTTGGCGATGGCCGCCGCAGTGGTGGCCTCGGACTCGGCGAGCTGCTTTTCTATCAGCTTGAGCTTCTCCTCACCCTCGGCGATGCGCTCGCGGCGTTGTTCCAACATCTGTTGGATCGGCCCGAAGGCGTAGCGCTTGAGGACCCAGATGACCAGCAGGAAATTCAGGCAACTGGCAATGAAGTAGGGCCAGTTGACGCCGAATTTGCCGAACAACTCGGACACGGCATTTTGCTGGGACTCGGCGGCGATAGCGAGGAGCGTGAACATTGCTGATAGACTTGGAGGATCAACGGTGAAAGCCAGGAGCGGCGCGCGAGGGCCGGGGTGTCATCCCAGGCCCCGGCGCTGACCAGCCTCCCGCACTTACCTCTGGACGGCGAAGGCGGCAAGAATGAACACCCCTTCCGCCAGGGCGGCGAAAATGATGGCATTGACCAAAATCGGGGTGGAGGCACCCGGGTTGCGTCCGGTGGCTTCGGCGGCCTTTGCGCCGAGGATGCCGATGCCCAGACCGGCGCCGAGCGCGGCCATGGCGATGTGGATACTGCCGGAAATTTCAGCTAGCATGGGAATGAAGGTCATGATGATGGGTGGTGGTTTGGTGTGTTTGGTGTGTTGGTTTCAGGCGCCTCCCACGATCCAGTCATGGTCAAAACGCCAAAATTGTCAGTGGTGTGCCTCCCCGGCATGCTCGCAGATCAGACGCAGGAAAACCGCGGTGAGCAACATGAAGACCAAGGCTTGCACAAAGCCCACCAGCAGTTCCATGAAATAGAACGGCAGCGCCGGCAGAAAGGCGAGGTTTGCCGGCACGAGGCCCATGAGCTTCTCCAGCGTTTGCTCGCCACCATATATGTTGCCAAACAAACGAAACGTCAGCGCCACCGGCCGCACCGCGATGGAAATGAGTTCCAGCACACCGATCGCCAGGAAAATGGGCACCATGAACAGGCGCATCAGCCCGTGGAAATCCCCCTTCGGGGCGAATGTGTGGGACAGAAAGCCCGCCACCCCGTTTTCGGCCAGCGCCCAGTAAAACCACAGCACCGCAAAAATAAGCGCCATCGCCATGGTCATGTTCAAGTCGGCATTGCCGCCGCGCAGAAACCCGCTGATGTGCCCGTGCTCGTTGTACCGCCCGATCGTGCCCACCCCGGGCAGCAACCCCACCAGGTTGGTCACTAATATAAACAGGAAAATCGTCGCGAAAAACCAGAAGGTCTTCTTCACCATGTAGGCACCCAAAATGTTGCTCAGGAAATCGTACAGGCTCTCCACCACCCACTCGGCGAAATTTTGAAACCCCGCCGGCACCAGCGCCATCTGTTTGGTCGCCGCACGGCAAAACAACGTGATCAGCGCGACGGATAGCCACACCATCAGCATCGAGTTGGTGATCGGCACCCCCGGCCAAATCGCACCCGCGTCCAGCGGCAGGCCCGCAGCCTCACCCTCACCTCCCGCTATGGCAGCGAAAGACGTTAGAAGGAAAACAGCCGTTGTGGGGAAAAGCAAACGCATGATCGGGCGCGGGGAAGATAGTGGCCACCCCCCGCACTCCGCAAGCGTTTTTTTCCGCAAATTTCAACATTTGCTGCGCATCCCATGATTCCCGCCGGGTCGCCACCTTCAGCCCGCACTTGCTGCTAGCAAAATGTCAGGAACCCCGGCCGCCGCCGCGCGTTGCCATCCCCGCGCCGCCCCGAGCCCCACACACACCAGCCGCCGCGACCGCGCCAAAACCGGTCTAACATTTTCTAACATCCAGGCCGGCGCCGCGCTCGGCGGCGCCATTCCTTGCTAAATGGGCCATCCCGATACCGCCTGTAGCGCCAAAGTCAAGCCCGCTGTAGGAAAGAATTATCAAGTTTCCCCGGATTTTTTCTTGCCATCCCCCCCCCCGATTCGCATAAACGCCGCTGCCATGAACAAAGCAGAACTTATTGAAGCCGTCCAAAAAGCCCTCGGGAAAGATATCACCAAACGCGCTGCTGACGAAGCTGTCGAAGCCGTTCTTGATTCGATCGCCAAAGGCATCAAGAAAGACAAGAAGGTCCAAATCATTGGCTTCGGCACTTTTGAAGTGAAGAAGCGGGCCGCCCGCATGGGTCGCAACCCGAAGACTGGCGAATCGATGAAAATCGGCGCCTCCAAGTCTGTCGGCTTCAAGCCGTCGTCCGTGCTCAAGGGCAGCCTGTGATTCCCCGATACAATATAACCCTTATACAATCCCTACCCAACGAAAACCCCGGCGCGCAGCCGGGGTTTTCCGTTGCACCCACCAAGCGCTACCCCCCCATCCGCCGCCGCCGCCCAGGCCGCCGCCCGCCGCGGCAGTCACCGGGGTGGACAGATGCCGGCTTTTGCTGTAAGTGCGGCGCGACCCCGCAGGGTCCCCATCTCATGAAACCGCGGCACACACTTGCAGAGACCCAACTTCCGGACAACACCACGCTCGTCTTGCAGGAGCATGACGGCCGGCACTACCTGCTCATCCAGGGCCAGCAAATCGCCGGACCCGCCACCCAGGGCGCGGAAGAGGAACTCGCGCGCCTGGCCTGCGCCCCATTCCGTCCCGCCCGCCAGCCGAAAATCTTGCTCATCGGCCTGGCGCTGGGTCACACGCTGGCCGCCGTGGCCGCCGCGCTGCCGCAGAAACGCGCCAGCATTTTTGTAGCCGAGTCGCTCACCGCGCTGCCGCAATGGCATCGCACGCATCTAGCCGCCAGCCCGCTCAACAGCGATGGGCGGGTCACGCTGGAGCCCGATCCGGGACCCGCCGGCCTGATCCAACACGCCGGCAGCCTCCACGCCATCCTCATTCACCTCGATGCCTCGCCCACCACCGAGCGCAACCGGCCATGGGTGGATGACCGCCGCTGGCTGGCTGCCGCCTATGAGGCGCTGCAAGCCGGCGGGCTGCTGGCCATTGCCGCCTCGCGCCCGATCGCGACGCTCACCCGGCGGCTGCAACGCGCCGGTTTCGCAGTCGCGGAACACCTCATCCCGGTGGCCCCCAATGCCAAGAAAACCCGCCTCCAACCGATTTGGCTGGCCCGCAAAGGCAAAGCCTTCGAATGACGCCGCTGTATTACCAACTCCCCCCCCCTCCGTTCCCCATGGCCCGCCTCACTCCTCTGCCTCTCGTCGCCGTCCTGCTCGCTGGGTTTGCCCACGCCGGCGAACTCACCATCCAACCCAAACCGTTCTTCACCGAACAGGCATTCAGCGCCAGCGCCCTACCCAGCGAGGCAACCCTCATCCGCCTCGACACCAAGGTGTGGCCCGACTTCGAATTCACCCAGCTCGCCGCCCATGGCAGCAAGGTCGCGGCCGGCGCGGTGTTGGTGGCCTTTGATGCCGCCGCCATCACCAAAAAACTCGACGATGCCAGCCGCGCCTGCGCCACCAACGAACTCAGCCTCGCCCAGGCCGAATTGGATCTCGCCATCCTCACCGAAAGCACCCCGCTCAAGCTCGATAGCGTCCGGCGCGCCGCCCGCAACGCCAAGGAAGAAAACCAATACTTCTGCGCGACCCGCCGCAACGCCACCCAGGAACACGCGGCTCACGCCCTCCTGCGCGCCAAGGAAAGCCTCGGCAACCAGCAAGAGGAACTCCGCCAACTCACCAAAATGTATGCCGCCGACGAGCTCACCGAAGAAACCGAGGAAATCATCCTGGTGCGCCAGCGCGACGCGGTGGGCCACGCCGAATTCGCCCTGCGGATGGAGCAACTCGACCACGACCGCACCCTCAAGGTGACCCTCCCGCGCGAAGCGGAAACCCTCGCCGCCAGCGAGCGCGACACCACCCTCGCCCTCACCAAAGCCGAAGCCGAACTCCCCCGCCTGCTCATCCTCCAAAAGCTCCAACTCGAAGCGCTCAAGACCGCCTGCAGCCGCGACAAGGAAACCCTCGCCAACCTCGAGGCCGACCGCAAACTCTTTGAAATCAAGGCCCCGGCGGCCGGTTGGTTCTATCACGGCCCGATCGAGGACGGCCGCTGGACCACCGGCGAACTCATCAAATCCTTGCTGCCAGGCGGTAAGGCCCCCGTCAAACGCGCCTTCGCCACCTTCATCCCCGCCACCGCCAAACTCAGCCTAACAGCCTTTGTGGATGCCGCCAGCGCCCGCGCCCTGGCACCCGGCCTCAAGGGCTATGCCACCCTCAGTGGCCGCGAAGATCTCGAACTCCCACTCCAACTCACACTACTCGCCAGCACCCCGGAACCCGATGGCCGTTACCGCGCCAACCTCGATGTCACGTGGCCCGAGGGCCTCCTCATCGCCCCCGGCACCCCTGCGGAGGTCACCCTCATCTCCTACGACAAGCCCGCCGCCATCGCCGTGCCCACCAAGGCGCTGAGCTTCGCCCCGGGCGGTTGGACCGTGGAAGTCAAGCTGGCCGATGGCAAGACCGAGCGCCGCCTGGTCAAACGCGGCCGCGTCGCCAAAGACACCACCGAGATCCTCAGCGGCCTCGAAGCCGGACAGGTCATCCTCACGCCATAAAAGACATGAATAGACAGAAGACCGCTGCGCTCCAAGACAGAAGACCGCGGCGCTCCAAGACCGACGACCGCTGCGCTCCAAGACAAGTGCGGAACCGCTGGGAGGCGCGTGGCGCTTCTTCCTCTTGTCTTCTGTCTTCTGTCTGGCAGCGCAGCGCTCTTCTGTCTCTCTTGAAGTCTTGCGTCTTGTGTCTTGCCTGCGGCCTTGCCGGCGCGGCGCCACCTGACGAAACAGCCGCCCCCGTCCCGCTGCCGCCCGTCACCCGCGACTCGCTGGATCAGGCGATCCGCCGCGGGGTCGACTTTCTGCTCGCCGATCAAAACAAGAACGGTTCATGGGGTGGGGCCACCCAAACCAAGGACCTCAATATCTTCGCCCCCCTGCCCGGCGGCCATCAGGCGTTCCGCGCCGGGGCCTCCGGCCTCGCCCTGGCTGGCCTCATCGATGCCGCCGACTCCCGCCCCGCAGTCGCTGCCGCCATTGCCAGGGCCGCCGCCTGGACGGCCGCCGAATTGCCCAACCTGCGCCGCACCAGCCAGGACTGCACCTACAATTGTTGGGGCCACGCCTACGGCCTGCGCGCCATCTCGCGCCTCTATCAACGCGAGCCCGACGCCACCAAACGGGCCGCCTGGCTCCGTCTCGCCCAACAACAAGTGGACTTCGCCGGCAGCAGCGAGGACGTCAACGGCGGTTGGGGTTACCTCGATGTCTTCGATGGGCTCACCACCCAAAAACCCTCCGGCATGCCCACCGCCTTCACCACCGCCACCATGCTGCTGGCCATGGCGGAGGCCCGCTCCATCATGGGCGTCTCCCTCAACGACAAGCTCATCAAGCACTCGCTCGCCTCCATCAACTACCAGCGCACCCCGGATTTCTGCTACACCTATTCGTTCCAACACCGCTACCGCCCGCGCGTGGATATCAACCGCCCCGCCGGCTCCCTCGCCCGCTCCCAGGCCTGCAACGCCAGCCTCCGCGTCTTCGGCGATGCCGCGGTGACCGATCCGGTCCTAACCACCTGGGCCGACCGCTTCCTCGCCCGCGAAGGGTTCCTCAGCAATGGCCGCAAACGCCCGGTGCCCCATGAAGCACAGTTCCGCATCGCCGGCTATTTCTATTACTACGGCATCTATTACTTCACCGAATCAGTTAGATTGTTGCCCAAGCCGACCCACCCCGCCTATGCCAGGCGGCTTGCTGCCATCATCCTGTCCCATCAGGAAAAAGACGGCTCGTGGTGGGACTATCCCCTCTACAACTACCACCGCCCCTACGGCACCGGCTACGCCCTCATGGCCCTCGCCTGGTGCCGCGACGCGCTGGCCGCCGCCCCGCAGGAGCAACTTCCCGCCGCCAGCCAATAAGGCGCGCCGGCTTGCGCCGCCAGCGGTACGGAGCGCCGGCTTGCGCCGGCAGCGGTACGGAGCGCCGGCTTGAGCCGGCAGCGGCACGGAGCGCCGGCTTGAGCCGGCAGCGCCCATGAAGTGAGAAAGCGGGGTCGCCTAGCGGCTAGTTCTTTCGCATGCCATGGGCCATGCGGACTAAAGTCCGCGCTCCGCCATGCGGACTAAAGTCCGCGCTCCTAATCCCCGCCGGCCTTTTTCCGCGCTTGCCCTGGGCTGCACTTGCTGTCAAAACCCCTCGCACACCAGCGACCGTTCCGCTGGCCGGCCGTTCATCCCCGCAAAACCTCCCCCCCATGAATCAACCCAGCCTGTTCAAGACCGCCGATGGCAAGAGCTACGGCCTGACCTTCGCCCTCGTGAGTTCGTTGTTCCTGTTGTGGGGCTTGTGCAACGGGATGATCGACACGATGGACAAGCATTTCCAGGACCAACTCCATCTGACCAAGGCACAGTCCGCGTGGGTCCAGTTCGCCCATTACATGGGCTACGCGCTGATGGCCTTGCCGGCCGGCCTGCTCACCCGCCGCATCGGCTACAAGGGCGGCATCATCTTCGGCTTGCTGCTGGTGGCGCTCGGTGGGTTCTGGTTCATGCCCGCCACCCATATCTCGCAATTCTGGGCCTTCCTGATGGGCGTCTGTCTGATTGCGATGGGCCTAACCATCCTGGAGACCGTGGCCAACCCGTACACCACCGTGCTTGGCCCGCCCCAATTCGGCGCCTCGCGCATCAACCTGGCCCAATCGTTCAACGGCATCGGCTGGATTGTCGGCCCGCTGATCGGCTCGGCCTACTTTTATTCGGAGGGCGGCGTGGAAGTGGCACACGGGCAACTGTATGTCCCCTACGTGGGCGTCGGCATCGTGGTGCTCGTCATTGCGGTGATGTTTTTTTTCGCGCCGGTGCCGGATATCAAAGTGGCCGACGAATACCACACCGATGACACCGCACCGGGCACCCCGGTGGCCAAGGAGCGCAACCGTCCGCTCATTCTGCTGATGATGTTTTTGAACGTCGCCGCCATCGGGCTCTCCATCTATCTGATCCTCAACACGATCGTGCCCAGCATCAGCAGCGGCGACACCACCGCGTCGCTCCAAACCTGGCTGCCCTATCTGATCGTCGGGGCGGTGTTGCTGACCCTGCCATCGCTCCGCCTCATCGCCAAACGGGTGACCTCCCACAGCATCTGGGCCCACCCGCATTTCTCCGCGGCCACCCTGACGCAGTTCGCCTATGTCGCCGCGCAAGCCGGCATCTTCAGTTTCTTCATCAACAGCATGACCGTTGACAAAAACAACGGCTATTCGATGGTGCCGGCCCTGCCGGCGGCGTGGAGCAGCAGCTTCCTGGCAAGTTGGAACTGGATTGAGACGCGCACCGCCTTCCAACCCGCCGACCTCACCGATGTGGTCGCGCTGGCAGACAAGCTGAAGAACAAGCCCGACGCGGTGTCGGCGTTCCTGGCAGACAATCTATCCGACAAAACCCGCAACCTCGTCGCTGGCTTCAGCGGCGCGGCCGCCGACGTCAAAGCGCTGCAGGCAGCCCTGGTGCTGGATCTCAACGCCATCATCCGGCAGGAACTCGGCAAGGATTCCAAGAAACCGGCGCTCTATGAGGCGCAGCGCTTCGATGGCGTCGGCCTGAGCCCGAAAACCCAACAACTCGCCGCCGCGAATCCGCCGGCGGACCATGCACGCCTGCGCCTCAACCGCCTGCTGTTGCATGACGCGATGCCCGCCATGCTCCCCTATGACGATGCCACCATGGGCATCAGCGACAAGGGCGCCGGCCAACTCTCGTCCATCGCCTTCGTGTTCTTCCTGCTCGGCCGCCTCACCGGCGCCGCCCTGCTGAAAAAATCCTCCGCCCACAAGGTGCTCGGCACCTACGGCGCGCTCAGCATGGTGGTGTGTGCCTTGATCATCGCCAAGTTGGGCTGGATCTCGGTGCTGTGCGTGTTTCTGAGTTACTTCTTCATGTCCATCATGTTCCCGACCATCTTCGCGCTGGGGATTTTCGGGCTCGGCGCCCAATCCAAGAAAAAGGCCTCCGCCTTCATCGTCATGTCCATCACCGGTGGCGCCCTGATGCCCAAATTCATGGGCCACTTGGGCGATGTCTATAACATGTCCGCCGCATTCTGGATGCCGCTCGGCTGCTTCATCTTCATCGCCCTCTACGGCTTCTACTGGAGCAAGCTCAGCGGCTCGGACGGCGTGATCGGCACCGACGTGAGCAAGGGCCACTGAGCACGAGCCGCCTTTGCCTCCAACTACGATGCTGGAACGGTTGTCGACCAAAGAAACCACTGCAACCACTGCAACCACTGAAGAACAAATAGATCAGTGACCTCAGTGGGAATCAGTGGCCTCAGTGGCCATATTTGTCCGTCCAACCATTAGCAGCCTGTCCTGAGCCCGCCGACCCATGTCCTATCCGCTAGACCCCGCCCCGCTGCCGCGCGAGGCCACGGCCGATGACATTCTCAATGTCTTCCTCGAGTATCTGGGCACCGCCGGCATCGCGCCATATGCGCATCAGGAGGAAGCCATCCTGGAGGTTTTCCAAGACAACAATGTCATCCTCGACACGCCCACCGGGTCCGGCAAGACACTGGTGGCCCTGGCGATGCAGTTCAAGTCGCTCTGCCAGGGCCGCCGCTCGTTTTACACCGTCCCGATCAAGGCGCTGGCCAACGAGAAATTCCTCGCGCTGTGCCGCCTCTTCGGGCCCCAACACGTCGGCATGATCACCGGCGATGCCACCGTCAACCATGCCGCTCCGGTCATCTGTTGCACCGCGGAAATCCTCGCCAACATGGCGCTGCGCGAGGGGGCCGCGGCCCAGGTCGATGACGTCATCATGGACGAGTTCCATTACTACGCCGACCCCTCGCGCGGCGCCGCCTGGCAAATCCCGCTGCTCACCCTGCCGCGCGCCCGCTTCCTGCTGATGTCCGCCACCCTCGGCGACGCGTCGCTCTTCGCCAAACAACTCACCACCCTAACAGGAAAGCCGACCGCCCTCGTGCACTCCGACCAGCGCCCCGTCCCGCTGGAATTCTCCTACTCCACCACCCTGCTGCAGGACAAGGTGGCCGAATTGGTGGAGGCCGACCGGGCGCCGATCTATCTGGTCCACTTCACCCAGAACGCGTGTGCCGACACCGCCCGCGACTTGCTGTCCACCAACTTTTGCAGCAAGGAGGAAAAGGCCGCCATCGCCCGCGCCCTGCGCGACGCCGATTTCCGCAGCCCGTACGGCCGCGAACTCGCCAAGACCCTGCGCCACGGCGTCGGCATCCACCATGCCGGACTGTTGCCGAAATACCGCTTGCTGATAGAGAAACTCACCGCCGCCGGCCTGCTCAAGGTGGTGTGCGGCACCGACACGTTAGGGGTGGGGGTCAACGTGCCGATCCGCACGGTGATGTTCACCGCGCTGTGCAAATACGACGGCCGCGGCACCAGGATTCTCAGCGCGCGCGATTTCCGCCAGATCTGCGGCCGCGCCGGCCGCCGCGGCTTCGACAGCGTCGGCTTCGTGGTGGCCCAGGCGCCCGCGCACGTCATCGAAAACCTCAAACTCGAGGCCAAGGCGGCCGGCAATCCCAACAAAAAGCGCAGCCTCGTCAAACGCAAGCCGCCGGAACACAACTTCGTGCACTGGGACGAGGCCACCTTCGACAAGCTGCGCGCCGCGCCGCCCGAGCCGCTCACCTCGAGTTTTTCCATCGCCCACCACACGTTGCTCAACGTGTTGTCGCGTACCGCCGAGGACGGTTGCGCCGCCCTCAAGGACCTCATCCGGCGCTGCCACGAACCCGCCGCCAAACGCAGGGACCTGACCAAACGCGCCTACCAACTCTTCCGCGGCCTGGTCGGCGCCAAAATCCTCCACATCCTGCCGGTGGCGGCACGCCGCGGACCTAACAAGGTGGTGGTCGATGTCGCACTGCCCGAGGATTTCTCGATCAACCATGCGCTGAGCCTGTGGTTGTTGGATGCGCTTCCGCAACTCGACCCGGCCGCCGACGACTATGCGCTCAACCTGGTCTCGCTGATCGAGGCGATCCTGGAAAACCCCGACGTGGTGCTGCGCAAACAAGTCGACCTGATCAAGTCCGAGCTGATGGCCCGCCTCAAGGACGAGGGGGTCGAGTTTGACGCGCGCATTGCCCGGCTTGAGGAAGTCGAGTGGCCGATGCCCGGCAAGGAGTTCATCTACACCACCTTCAACGCGTTCAAGCTGCGTCACCCGTATCTGGGCAGTGAGAACGTGCGGCCCAAGTCGGTCGCCCGCGAAATGTTGGAGAACTACCAGTCGTTCGAAGACTATATCAAGACCTACAAACTGGAACGCGCCGAGGCGGTGCTGCTGCGCCACCTCAACGAGGTGTACAAAGTGCTCGCGCAAACCGTGCCGGACGCCGCCAAGACCGAACCGGTCCGCGAGGCCGAGTCGTTCCTCGAACTCATCGTCCGCCTCACCGATTCGAGCATGCTCGATGAATGGCAGAGCATCGGGGTAATCCGCACAATCCCCTGTGCGGGCTCCGATCCCTCCCTCAGCGGGGCGCATTCCAGCTCAACTTCCACGGCGCTTGCCCCAAAGACCCGCACAGCGGACGCTGCCGGCCTCCCCCCATTCACCCGCGACCGCGCCAGCTTCACCCGCCACTTGCGCAACCACCTCCTCACCCTCGTCACCGCGCTGTCCCGCTACCAGACCGAGACCGCGCTTGGATTGTTAGAGCCGGCCGATTCCGCCGGCAAGCCGTGGACCCACGAGCGCCTGTTGCGATTGTTAGATGAATATCACGCCGCGCGCCAGCACATCCGGCTCGACCCGGAGGCGCGCAACGCCCGCCACACCCACCTGCCGGAGCTGCCCAAGCCCGGTGCCGCGCAGCCCTTCCTGCTCGTGGTCCAAACCCTGGTCGATCCCGACGACTGCAACGACTGGGCGATCTTCCTCACCCTCGACCTGGAAAAATCCAACCTCACCCGGACCCCGGTGCTTTTGTTGGAAACCCTCGCCGCCGGCTGACCACGGAGCGCCGGGATGGAGCCCCTGGGATGGAGCGCCGGCTTTAACCGGCATCTCCCATGAAGTGAGCAAGCGGGTCCGCTTGGCGGCCATTCCTTGCGCACCCCATGGGCCATGCGGACTAAAGTCCGCGCTCCGCCATGC
Organism: Akkermansiaceae bacterium; assembly: GCA_903934285.1. Taxonomy (GTDB): domain Bacteria; phylum Verrucomicrobiota; class Verrucomicrobiia; order Verrucomicrobiales; family Akkermansiaceae; genus Luteolibacter. The sequence goes on from CAIZNN010000168.1 coordinate 26,080, forward strand.
TGACTGAAGTTCGCCCCCCGTATCGGCACCGCTAGAGCCCTTGAAACCGGCAGGGTGTTGTCGTCAGGTCAAATTCTTCGTCTTGGGTCTTGGGTCTTGGGTCTTGGTCTTGGGTCCTTGGTCTTGGGTCCTTGGTCTTGGGTCTTGGGTCTGGGGTCTGGGGTCTGGGGTCTGGGGTCTGGGGCGAAGCCTCGCTAGCAAGACGCACCGCATGCCCGACCCTGCCCTGCCCTGCCCAGCCCAGCCCAGCCCAGCCCAGCCCAGCCCAGCCCAGCCCAGCCCAGCCC
>CAIZNN010000169.1 GCA_903934285.1 Akkermansiaceae bacterium
GCCGGGCAGGTCCGACATCATGGGGCACTCCCCCAGACTGGCCAGGCAGCAATAAACATTGTGAAAAATGACCTTGATCGGTGGCGGCGTTGTGGCAGAGGTATGTCGGATGGTGGAATTCCACACGGATTCCACACAACCGGCCGTGTCACCAGTCACAACCATGCATCACCAACAAAATCCAGAGACGCACCAACGCCCATGAAATCAACGATTGACGCCGGAACCACCCTGGCAGGGACCGGTTTCCAAACGGTCCGGCTGGGGCGGGCCATTAGCGGCCGCCAAATAATTGTCAGGCTGCGGCATTTCTGGTTAGAACGGCGCTGATGTATGCGGCATCAGGCGGCAACACTGCGATCGGGCACTGGGGGATTTGGACGCGCAGCAGTTGCACGATGTCGAGGAGCGAGGGGCGCACGCTTCCGGCATGCCATTGAGGCGGTGGCAGTTAGTCCTTTGTGCGTCACGTGGCCCGCTGCCACGAGAGCGCAGGGATCGGGCGCTGCTCAAGAGGGGATTATGGGGGCGTGTTTTCTCAAACTCTCTGCGACTGCAACCATCTGTCGCATTGCCTCATCGAACAATGATGCGTGCAGGTCGATGGCGATAATTCCATTCGGGGATTTGACAAAATTATCAGGCGATGCATCCATGACCAGAATTTCATCCAGCGGCAGGTACCATGCACAGCCGCCTTGACCAAAGCGAGCTGGCAAGTTGATGAACCCCAAATCCAACATGAAGCGTCTCATTTCATGTTCGGTTGGATGGTGCCCGGGAATTGCAAGTTGTGACAACACAAAGGTACCGTCGTCGGTGAGACCCTCAATCCGCGCCCGCATGGGAAGCAACTTTTCCAGCAATGCCATTCGCAGCAAATACTCATCCGGCGTGCCTTCTGCCATGATCAGTTGGCCTTCATGCACTCGCGGGGTGAATCCGTAGTTCCTGGCAAACTTGAACACCCTCCTGCCGTTCGCACTCAGATAAACGTCATGCTCGGCTCCATACTTGTCCGGCTTTCGGTCGGGCCGCTTGACCAGAAACCGACCCTGCCCAGCCAGTTCAACCAAAGCTGCTACGCTTGTTCCACCAGCTTGGCCCGTGTGGGCGGAACCGCGCGCTGCTGCCGTGATCGCTCCTGCCCTTGGGCCAAGAATTGCGGCAAGGTCAGGGGCTGCAAACCTTTCAAGGCCGCTGCCTGTTTTTTTGCAATTTCCGCCCTTTTGCTTTTGATCTTCATGGCTCACTTCCGACTAGGCGGGACCATACCTGTGGATTCCGCCCTGTCAATGGCATTTTCGGTTGGCGTTTTTCGGTTGGAATGGATCTTTCTGGTCATTACGGACCATGGCCATTCGCCTTAGCAACCGGTTCGCGATATGCGACTGCGCAAACATGCCTGCCACAAGCACCGTTTCCACTCGTTTTGATGCGGCGGATTTGTCCCAGATCCAGTCCTTGGCTGAGTTTGAGGAAGACCCGGGAGCCCCCATTTTGCGATGGGCATTGGCAAAATCCTGCGGTATGATTGCCGCATGCCGACCAAACAGGAACTTCTCGACCTCCAGTTCATCGAGGCACGCCACAAGCTCATCGACCTTGCGGCATTTCTGGACCGCATCGACCGCCACCCCGGCGCGGCGGACTTCCGTTACGACGCGCTGAAAGCCGCCCTGCCGATCCTGCTCAGCGAGCGGCCCGAGCGCGCGCGCGGGGTGCTGGAGGCGTTTTCCGATCACAGCCAGCAACCCATCCCCAAAGCCACCTTCCAGGGCGCCCTGGGCGCCCCCAATCCCGGTTGACTCCTGCATCTTCATTCCAGCCAATCCCCTAACATGTACATCGAACCCCACGCCCACATGGTCAGTCGCACCACCGACGACTATGAGAAGCTCGCCATAGCCGGCTGTGAAGTGTTGTGCGAACCGGCCTTCTGGGCTGGCTTCGACCGCTCGTCGGCCGCGGGATTTTTCGACTACTTCCGCCAACTCACCGACTTCGAGCCGAAGCGCGCGGCGAAATTCGGCATCAAGCACTACTGCTGGCTGTGCATCAATCCGAAGGAGGCCGACGATCCGGGGTTTGCGCGGGAGGTGATGGCGCTCATTCCGCAATTTCTCGACTGCCCGACGGTGCTCGGCATCGGCGAGATCGGCCTCAACAAAAACACCCGCAACGAACTCGCCATCTTTGAGGAGCACGTCCAACTCGCCGTGGATCGCGACCTGCCCATCCTTATCCACACCCCGCATCTCGAGGACAAACTCAAGGGCACCCGCCTCACCCTCGAGTTGCTGGCGTCGTTTTCCCGCCTCGAGCGCTCCAAGGTCATCATCGACCACGTCGAGGAACACACCATTTCCCACGTGCTGGATGCCGGCTACTGGGCCGGCATGACGCTCTATCCGCAGAGCAAGTGCTCGCCTAACCGCGCCATCGACATGCTGGAAATCTACGGCCCCGAGCGGTTGTGGCTCAACTCCGCCTGCGATTGGGGCGTGTCCGATCCACTCGCCGTGCCGCGCTGCATCTTGGAGATGAAAAAACGCCAGCACTGCGCGGCGGCCATCGACCAAATCGTCTATCAGAACCCCAGGGCGTTCCTGAGCCAGTCGCCGCGGTTTTGTCTAACATGAGGTGCCGGCGTCAACCATGAGTCGCGCCGGAGCCATCGACCGGGCTGCGACCCCTGCCGGGGTCGGGTTCGGGGGTGCGCCATGTCCCCGGGTCGAGGCGCCCCGGGCGCCCCCCCCCCGGGGCTAATGGATGGCATCCCTCCGGGATGCATTACGCACGCAATGACGGGATGGGTTACGCACGGCACGACGGGATGTGTTATGCACGGCACCCCGGGATGTGTTATGCACGGCACCCCGGGATGTGTTATGCACGGCACGATGGGATGTGTTATGCACGGCACGACGGGATGCATTCTTCCGATCCCGGAGGGATCGCATCCATTAGCCCGGGGTTGAGCGGAGCGATACCCCGGGACCCCATGCCCCGCAATAATGCGCACCCCAGCGGGGTGCCAGCCCCACCGCACTCATGAAATTCGGCTCCTCCCACCTCGCCTATTGCACCAATATCCATCCCGCGGAAACTTGGGACCAGACCCGCGCGATGCTCGCCTGCCACGTGCTGGCAGTGCGCGACCGCTTGCGCGGCAGCGGTCACTTGGGTGCGACCGAACCGTTTGCCATCGGTCTGCGGCTCTCGGCGCTGGCAGCCAGGGAATTGTTAGCCGGTGACCACCTGGCGCGTTTCCGCGACTGGCTGGCAGCCAGCAACACCTATGTCTTCACCATCAACGGCTTTCCCTATGGCAGCTTTCATGGCACCCGGGTGAAGGAGTTGGTGTTTCGGCCCGATTGGACCGACCCGGCCCGGCTGGACTATACCAAAGACCTGTTTGAGATCCTCGCGGCAGTGGCCAGGCCGGACCTCAGCGCCTCGGTTTCAACCTTGCCGGGGTCGCTCAAGAGCTTCGGTGCCAATGAAGCGCTGATCCGCAAGCACCTCATCGAGTTGGCCGGGTTTGTCGACGAATTGTCAGAGAAATCCGGGCGCGACCTGCACCTTGGCCTGGAACCTGAACCGCTGGGACACTTCGAGGACATGCTCGAGACCGTGGCATTTTTCCAACGCCTCCACCACCACGCGCCGGAGGCCGCGGCCATCCAACGCCGCATCGGCCTGAACTACGACGCCTGCCATTTCGCCTTGGAGTACAATGACGCCCATGAGGCGCTGGCGCTTTTCGGCTGCGCTAACATCCGCATTTCCAAAATCCATCTGTCCAGCGCGTTGGCATTTGATCCGGGCAATCCCGCGGCACTCGCCGCCATTCGCGCCTTCAATGAGCCGACGTATTTTCACCAAGTCGTGCTGCGCCAGTCCGACCACGCGATCCGCCGCTTCCAAGACCTGCCGGATTTCTTCGCGGCGCTGGACGCGGGGACCCTCCGCGCGGCTGATTTCCAGGAAGCCCGGGTGCATTTCCACATCCCGCTGGATGCGGAACCGGCCGCGCCGTTGCGGTCGACACGCGGGCAAACCCTGGAGGTGTTAGACTGGCGCCGCCAGCATCCCGCCGCCTGCCAGCATTACGAAATTGAAACCTACACCTGGGGTGTGCTGCCCGGCGGCCTGCAGCGGCCGGTGGTGGAACAAATCGCCAGCGAATACCAATGGGTGCTGGCCAACGCCTGAGGCGGCCGGCGGCGTCAGGCGCGGCGCCGGGCATGCCAGGCCGAGGTGTCCGGGTGGAGCAGGGAGGCGAGCGGTTGATCCATCAGGGCATGGGAGTCGATGAGGTGCGCCAACAGCACCAGCGAGGCCACCGCGTCGAACAGCGCGTCATGCCAGGAACGCATGGCCACCAGCGCCCCGATCGTGGATGTTAGATTGTGGGCGTGGCAGAGCGCGCCGAGTGAGTGGTCGGCCAATTCGGGCCATGCGGCGCGCGCCAGCAGCAGGGTATCGAGCCACGGGTCGAAGCCATGCCCGGGAAAGGCCCGCAGAAACCGCTTCTCGGTGCCCTTGCCATGGGCGACCACGACGGCACCCGCCAGCCGGGATTTCAGCTCGGGCCAGAGCGTGAGCAGCGGCGGCGCGCCGCTTAGATCCAGCAGGCTGATGCCGTGGATTTTTTGGGCGGACCAGAGGATCGGCTGGTCGGTGTGCAGATAGGAAACAAATGGCTCAAAGTGGCCGGTGGTGGCGGACCACGAGGCCAGGCCGACTTGGACCGGGCTGTCGGTTTTGCCGCGAGTGGCGCCAGCCGATTCAAAATCGATGGCGGTGAAGCGGCAGTGGCGGATGAGCGGCATGGGGTGGGGGGGCGGCGGGTGGCGTGCGGCGCTGGATGGTGGTTAGTTGAGTGTTAGGGTTTTGGGTGTGCTGGCGTTGCCAAAGCGGTCCAAGGCGGTGACGGCGATCGCCTCGGCCCGCGGCAGAGTGAGTTCCATGGCCGAGGCGGCAACGATCCGCACGGTGCGCCAGGTGTTGCCGACGCGGGCTTGCACGGCGATTTTTGCGGTCGAGGCGGCGGGCACCCAGCGCACGACAGTGTCCGCCCCTTGCAGGGTGGCCGAAACGCCGGGGGCGGCGGGGGCGCGGGTGCTCAGCCATGGCATCGGCGGAACCGCGCTGGGTTGGGTATAGGTGGCGGCCAGGCGGGTGGCGATGCCACCCTGGTTACGAACCAGGCTCTTGGCGCTCCAATGGATGTGGCCGTTCCAATTGTGGCCGATCTGACGGCTGAGGGCGATCTGGCTGGTGATTTCGGCGGCTGGGCGGCCGGGGTCTTCGGACGACGCGATGCGGGCGGTGGCGATGCCTGGCCACACCGGGCGCGCGCCCTGCTGCCGCCACCATGTTAGAAGCGCGGGGAAACTTTGTTTTTGCGGGGTGATGCGCCAATAGAGTTGAGGGGCGAGGTAATCGACCCAGCCGTTTTGCAACCACTTGCGGGAATCGCAGGCGAGTTGTTCATAGCTATCGAGGCTGGCTTGGATGCCGGCGGGCACGCCCGGCCGCCAGATGCCGAACGGGCTGATGCCGACGCGGACCCAGGCCTTTTGTTGTTTGACCGCGGCGTAGAGCGAGCTAACAAAGTCATCGATGTAGGCGCGGCGCTGGGCCGGGCTCTTGCCATCAGCAAACGCCTGGTGGCCGGCCGGATACGGATAGAAGTAGTCATCGAGATGGACGCCATCGACGTCGTAGCGGCGCACCACATCGAGGATGGCATGCAGCGCGCGCTCGCGGGTCTCGGCCAGCGCCGGATCGCACCAAACCACCGAGCCGTAGCGTTTGGTGAGTTGGGCGGCGGCGCGGGTGACGTGGCTGGCGGATGCCGGGTGGGCGGTGTTGGCCAGGGCGCGGAACGGATTGAACCAGGCATGGACCTCGATGCCGCGGGCGTGAGCCTCGCGAATGCAGAAGGCGAGCGGATCATAGCCGGGTGAGCGGCCCATGCTGCCGCTCAGCCACGGGCTCCACGGTTCGAGCGCCGAGGCATAGACCGCATCGCAATGCGGGCGCACCTGGAAGATGATCGCATTCATTTTGAGGGCGACGAGTTTGTCGAGGATCGCGCGCAGTTCCGCTTGCTGGCTGGCGGCGCTGAGGCCTTTGCTGCTCGGCCAGTCGAGGTTGTAGATGCACGCCACCCAGGCCCCGCGGAATTCCCGCGCCAAGCCCGGCGGCTTTTCATTCGCCGGGGCATACCTCGGCGCCGCGGCCAAGGCGGTGACGGCCAGGGCAACAAGCAATGTGAGCGGGCGGATCATGGCCCACAGCATGCCCGAATCGCGGCGCAGCGCAAGCGCCCAGCGGGGGGCAGTTGGTTACAACGCCACCTCAAGCAGGTTGTGTCCGGGCCGCAGGAGCTTGCGGAAAACGTCGGGGTCGAGCAGCCAGCCACCGGAGCGGTACGGGTTGGGCGAGAGGCCGAGGGGATGGAGCGGGGTGCCGTTGAGGGTGGCGGCGCGCGGCGTGTGGGTGGCGTGTTTGACCGAAAAGCAGAGCTGGAGCAGGTGGTTGTCCCAGGGGATTTGAGCCGTCAGACCGTCGAGTGAGAGCGGCAGCACGGGGTCGAGCACGAGGTGTTGGTAGTGGTGGCGCAGGCCGAGCATGCGGCTGAGCAGCAGATGGACATAGATGCCCGGGCCGCCCGAATAGATGCGCCAGCCGCCCGCGTCGCCGATGTTGCCGGCGGTGATGTCGGCATAGCGCGCGGCGGCTTCATAGCGGGTCGCCACGGCGGCATCGGAACTGGGAAAATACGCGTTGGCCTGGCGCGGCAGGGCGTGGGGCACCGAGGATGTTAGGGCGGCCGGGGTGACGCGGCCCAAGCCGTCGAGCATGGCATGGGCGTGGCCGAGGTGAGCCATGGCCTCGATATAGCGGAGGTGGGCGTGGGTGTAGAAGATGCCGATTTCGCGGGAGAAGCAGGAGCTGAGTTCGGCGCGTTGGAAAATCTCACACCCCCCCCGCCACGATAGGCGGGTGGCCGGTCCATCAGGCGCGCCCCATCGGCGGCCAGCAAGTGCTGGCGGATCAATGCGTCGTGGCTAGCGGCCTCAGCCGGGGTGAACAAATCACCTAACATCGAGCGCGTCATCGGCAGCAACCGGTAGGGGATGCCGGTGAGTTGGTCGCGGGGGTGGAGCAACGGCTGGCCGCGGCTTGACGAGCCGGCATCAAACAGGAAAAACCCGCACAGGGTGCCATCGATGATGAGGTGGCGGCGGAAATCAGCTGCCACCGCGGCGGCCAATCCAGCCAGGCCCGGAAACGTCCGGCCACTGCGGTGGCTGGCGTGCTCGAGGCGGCGCAGGACCTGATAGCACAGGGCCACCGACCACGAGCTGACCAGCCGCTCGCGGAACTCCGGCCGGGCGGGTTGCAGCGAGTCATTCCAATCGCCGCCGCCGTAGCGCAGCAGCGCGGTGCCGGGGATGCAGTTGGCCCGCAACCAGGCCAGGTTGGCCGCAACGTGATCTAGCAAAGATGAGGTTGTCGTGGTGGCCGCGCTGCCGGGTTGGGTCCAGGCCACGGCTGCGTCAAGGATGGCAAAATCGCAAGTGGCTTCGAGGTGGTCGCAGAGCGCCTTGATGGGCCACAAGGGGATGTCGCCGTGGCAGTGGGCCTGTTGGATCCAGCCGAACGGCCCGGTCATGAACCATTGCGCCAATGGTACTGGCTGAGAAATTGGTGTTGATAGATAAGCAGCAGGATTTCCCGGCAACTCGCGCAGCGGCCCAGCGCCAGCAACAATTCGAGCGAGCCCTGGGTGACATCGCGGGTCCCCCAGGCCCCGCCGTTGTATTGCTCGATGCCATGCGGGACGCTCAGATGGATCATGCCATTGTGGACGAACCACGGCAATGTGTGCTGGATGCGCGCGATGATCGGGTCCGCGCCGCGCAGCCGCAAGGCCAGCGCGTCATCCTGCCAGCTTGGCGCGGCGGCGGTGGCGGTGGCGGTGGCCAGCGTGGTGTGGCCCTCGATCTCGATGGCAAAGGCGGTTAGCTCGCGGGATTGCACGGATTGAAGAGGAAGACTTGTTGAGCTTGAAAAATGCACCGGAACCGAGCGTGCCCGCCTCAGCCGCGCCGCCGTCAGGATCGGTCGCGGGCGGGGTGTAGCCCAGAATCCGCGCCATGAAAAAATCCCCCCCGCTGTCGCTCGAGATGTGGTTGTTATTCAACCCCATCCCGACAATCTGGCCGGTGGCGGTTGCCGAGGTGCCGTCCTGCATGAACGAATGTTGGCGATACGGCGCCACTGCCGCATTCGAATCGTAGAAGTCGAAACTGAAAACGATGAGCGTGGTGGTGGTCACGATGCCGCTTTCGCTGAACGACCGCTGGTTGCGCTGCTGGCCAGTGGTCGCGGTCCCATCGATCCGGATAGACTGCGCCGCGCTCACCGCCTGGTCAGTCGCCAGCGTGGCGTTGGTCGGCGCCACAGTGCCAATCGGCACCCACGCCGCCTCCAACGCGGCCTGGTTCGCGTAGCCATCAAAGTTGTCGCTGAGCAGCACGGCAGCCGGTGACACAACGACCATCCCGAACAGGACGAGGATATAACTAAGCGGACATCTCACATTTTTCATGTTGCCTGCTTTTGGTAGAGATCTTCTAACATCAGGCAATTCGGCGCTCTGCGTCAAGAAGAATCTTCAGCGCAAGCATGTTGTCGCGTTTGACCTGGCGCCGTCGGCCCCTCCTCCGGCAACCAGCCACACCGGCAACCCCGGTCCCGCGCGCGCGTCGCTTGCGCGGAGGGCTGCCAGTATGAATACGGCGGCGCGCACCCGACAAAATGCCCCCTTTCCATCCCGGCAAGGTGTGCTAGGATGTGCCCTCCCACCTGCCAACGCATGCCGCCATTGCCAAAAATCCCCGCTCATTTGCGCCCCCGCTGGACCATGACCGGCCCGATCCCGTGGCAACCGCCGATCTAACAACAACAACCAAACCAACCAACCTCCGACCATCATGAAACTCAAACTCGTCCGTCACCTGTGGGGGGTGGATCTTAGCCACGGCCTGCAACATTACCTGCCGCGCTGGCGCGATGTCGGCTATGAGGCGCTCGAAATCTCCGCCCGCCATGTGCCGGACCGTCCGGGGCTGCTGCGTTTTCTCAAGGACAATGAGTTGCAATGGATCCCGCAGATTTTCAGCAACGACTTTGTGGCGGGCGGCACGGTGCGCGAACATCTTGATTCGCTGCGCGCCCAGATTGAGGAGCATCTGGATCATGGTCCGCTGTTTTTCAACGCGCATTCCGGATATGACAACTGGAGCCCGGCCGAGGCGGAGGATTTCTACGGCCAGGCACTCGAGCTGGAACAACAGATAGGAGTGCCCATCTCGCACGAAACCCACCGCTTGCGCTACTTCGCCACGCCGTGGCAGACACGGCACATTCTGCAACAATTCCCCGCCCTGCGGGTGACCTGCGACTTCAGCCACTGGGTTTGTGTGTGCGAACGGCTGCTGCCCGATCTCGCCGATACCATTGCGCTGGCGGCCCGCCATTGTCATCATCTGCACGCGCGGGTGGGGTTCGAGGAAGGACCGCAGGTTCCCGACCCGGCCGCACCGGAATATGCCACCCACCTGCATGCCCACGAATCGTGGTGGGATCAGGTCTGGCAATCCCAGCAGGCGCGCGGTATGGCGGATTCGTGGCTGACCCCGGAGTTTGGCCCGCCACCGTATTTGCACACGATGCCGCACACCCAAGTCCCGGTGGCGGATCTGGCCGACGTCTGCGACTGGATGGCGCGCCGGCAGGCCGGCCGCTTTGCCGCGGCGCTCGTGCCGGCGCCAGGCCCGAAGTGATCGCAGATAAGCGCTGGGAGATGACGGCCAAGGACAACCACAGGATTTAACGGACTGAGGAAATGCCGTACTGAGTTCTGATCACAGGTTGGCGCTGTCGATTTCCACGATGAGTGAGGCCGCTTCGCCGGGGGCTAGGGTCACGGCCGGGCAAAGCGGTCGCGATAGCCATTTGCGCAGCCGCGGTTACCAACCGGCCCCATACCTGGCGGCGATGGCTGGCGAGATCGTCGACTATGTCGCAATCACGGATCGCTTCCTGGCGGACGTGCGCCGCACGATCGCCGATTGCGTGGCCGACGCCCATTACGGCCGCTGGGCGGATCTGGCACATGCCGCGGGCATGAGGGTAAGCGGGGAAGCCGGCGGCGAGTGCCGGGGTGCCGCGGCAGGGGCATTTGGGGACAACAGGGAATTTAGCGGGCACATCGATCTAACTGAGCAAATCCGGGAAGTGGTTGGCCCCAAAGAGAGTGTGGTGCTATTTGCCCTTGAGGAAAGTGGTCCAACAAGGTTCCGACGCGAGAATGGGCCAGACACTCAAAAAACATTCTAAGGACACCCTTTCCCGGGGACCGTCGGCCAGGAGGCTGGGAAAGTCGGCGGGCGGATGGGATGGGCTGCTGGGACCGGTTGGCCGGACGGGTGGATTGCGCGTTCCGCCGCCAGTCGAGGGCGGATTCCAACAGGTCCGCCGCCGGGCCGCAAGCCGGAGCTTGCTCAATGATGCGTGGTGGCGCGGCCTTCTGCTATTGCCTGCGCTTCATCAAGCACTTGGCGAAGCGTGTCGCAGCGGCTTTCATCCGTGAGGCTCTGACAATTGACACAATCGCCACGACAATTCCGGACAACGCTCCCATTCCCATGATTTTCCCGAGTGCGGGAGCATGGAGTCTCCCGGGTGCTGAAGCTAACAAAACCATGAGGCCGGCGAGGCCGGCGAGGCCGGCGAGGCCGGCGAGGCCGGCGAGGCCGGCGATTCCAAGAATGCCGTTTCTGATGGTTTGGTTGCCTCGCGTGGCGACCCGCCGGGCCTCTTCTCTGGATAGTCCTTGCGGGGAATGCGGGCTCTCCGGGCAAGCGCCGTGCCCAGAAGGGAGAACCGACTGAATCGCCACCTGAAGAATTCTATTGCCAGCTAGCAAATCGGAGGCCCCATCGTCCGGCATCGGAATCGTCGCGACTTTTGCGCATTTGGGACAGAGGGCTTGCCGGACGCCGTGTTCGTCCGCGACAGCCACTCTCCGGCCGCAGTATGAGCAGAAAAATCTGATCATCTTTGAGAGTTGCTGGGGCTTTGGAATTGTCACGATTCTCCCGCATGTGGGACACGGCGCTTGCTGGCCGCCGTGTTCGTCCGAGACAGATACCTTCTGGCCGCAGTGAGGGCAGGGGAACTTAATCATTTCGCAGAGGGGCCACGGCGTTGCAATCCCGGACGACGGCCGAATCCGGCGCGACCTCCTCCGCCAGGAAATACCGCTTGCCGCTGGGGAGTAACGGCACTGGACCACCGCTGCGATTGGTGCTCAACGCCCCGGTTGCGGCCCACCCTGCCCGCGCCGTGAGCGTGCTCGCGCAGAGGGTGATTAGACAGAGGGCAGAGCGGAGAATCCAAGTGATTACCTTCATCGGGGCTGATTTGTGGGGGCAGGGGCGGGTGGCGCGCCCATGCTGTTGGAAACCCGGAACCCGCGATAGATATACTTTGGTATGCCCCCCTGTTGTTCTCGTCAGGGAACCACCCGCCTGACCGACCATCCTCCCCCCCGAATCAAGAAGTCGGGGTCACTAATTTCGCCGCCCGCCACCCGCCGCCCGCCGCCCGCCGCCCGCCGC
>CAIZNN010000170.1 GCA_903934285.1 Akkermansiaceae bacterium
CACCTGTGGCGCGGGCATCTTGCCCGCCGCCTCTTCCTGTCTGGTCCCTGTCTCGTCTTAAGCAAACCGTATTGGGCATCCTGCCGGCTGTGTTCGACATCCTGCCAAGCACTCTTTCTGGAGAGCTTCGGGTCGATGCGGCAGCTTGGGCGCGGAGCAATACCCATGGGTTCATGCATGGCACCGCCATGAGCCATGGCGCCGCCACCAGCGAAATCCCGGTAATGAACACCACGGCCCGGGAATCCCCGCGCAATCCAGCGATCTTAGCCCGAAACACGACAGATTTATCTGGTATCAGGGGCTGCGGCGTGAATCCTGCGGCACCCCGCGAGGGGCCCCTGACCATGAAACGCAAATCCATCCTCTTGATAGCCAGTGCCGGCGTGTTGCATGCCGGCGGAGCCGCACCCGCATTGCCGTTGCCAGCAACCACTGCCAGTTGGCTCACGCCGACCCTTGACATCCGCGCCCGCTACGAGTTCGGCGATGTTGACGGCAAAGATCCGTCCAACGCCTTGACGCTGCGGGAACGTGCCGGCTTGAAGACCAATCCCTGGCATGGCTTGAGCGGCCTGGTCGAGGGTGAGTTCACCGAAGTGCCAGGCGCGGATTACTATGCCGGTGCCGGGCCGCAAGCCTATCCCCACGATCGCGCCAATTCGGTCATTGGCGACCCGCGCAATGCCGAACTCAACCAGGCGATGGTCCAATACGACGGATTTGACACCACCGCCAAGGTCGGGCGCCAGCGGATTATTTTCGACAATGCCGCATTCATCGGCAATGTCGGCTGGCGCCAGAACGAGCAAACCTTTGACGCGTTCTCCCTATCCAACAAATCCATCGCCGGCCTGACGCTCAATTATGCCTATCTCAACCAGGTGAACCGGATCTATGGTGCCGAGGCGGATTCGCCGCTCACGACCACGCCCCTGTTTGACAACGTCCAGGATGTGGCCGCCAACGTCAACCTCGTCAATGCCTCGTATACCGGCGTCAAGGGGGTCAGCCTCGGCGGCTATGCCTATCTGATGGATTTCCAGCACAAGCCGAATTGGAACAACAACACCTTCGGCCTGAGCGCCAAGGGCGACCTGTTGGGTCTCACGCTCTACGGCGAACTCGCCTGGCAAGACCATGCCGGATTCGCCGCGGACGATGATGCGCTCTACGCCCACCTCATTGCCACCAAGACAATCGGGACCCAGACGCTCGAGCTCGGGCTCGAACAACTCGGTGCCGGCTTCAAGACCCCGCTGGCGACCGTGCACAAGTTCAATGGCTTCGCCGACGCGTTCATCGGGGGCCGGATCGAGGGCAATCACAACGGCCTGACCGACGTCTATGTTTCCCACACGCTGCCGCTGGGCTATGGCATCAAGTGGACCAATGTGCTGCATGCCTATGGGGACGACGAGATCTCGACCGGTTACGGCTGGGAGTACGATTCGGTGCTGCTGAAGAAATTCGACGAGCACCTCACCGCCATCGCCAAGGTCTCGCAATTCGAGTCGGAAGGCGACGCGTTTGTCGGTGCCGCCGGGCTGCCCACCACCACCCGCTTCTCGCTGGAGCTGGACTACACGTTCTAGCAGCCCGTCGGACGTGGATTTTGATCATGCGAATTTCCAGCGAGCGGCGTATGAGTCAAGGCTGATCTTAACCGGCGCTGATCACGGAGACACGACCCGGGGCACGCATTCTCACGAATGCGCCTACTAACCAATCAAGCGCCGATGACCGATGCCTGTAGTGCGTCATTGTGCGGGCAAAATTTCCACATCCTTGCGGCGGGATTCCGGGGTGACCCGCAGCTCAAGGAGTCTGCCATTTTCGACCCGGCCTTCGACGGTGGTGTTGGCCGGGGCGTGGAGTTTGAACGCGGCATTCCAATCCTTTGGCCAGGCCGGCAGCAGGACGATTTTCCGGCCGTGGGTCTGCATCAACATGGCTTGAATCGTGTTCTGGCAGACGCCGCCATTGTCGAGGTCGGGCACCCAGTCGCCGTGGGTATAGAATGCGGGGAAGCGCAGGCCGTCGCTGCGGACGAAGCGGTAGGCTAGGTGGTCGGTGGCCTCCTTGGCGAGGCCGCAATAGGCGGCGAAGATCGTGTCGTTGGTCCAGCACTGATAGGGGCCGCCCTTGTGCCAGCGGTTGGCATAGGAATCCTGCGCGAGTTTGATTTCGCCGACCGCCACGCCGAGGCGCTGGTAGGGCCAGACCGCATAGAGGTGGCCATTTTCGATGTTATGGGTTCCGCCGCGAACGGTTTCCGCGTTGGCGAGGACCGGGGTGTCGCCCGCTTTGGCCATCGGCAACGGCGGCAATTCACCAAGCACCCGCGTCCACTGCGCTCGCTGCACCTTTGTTGTTAGATTGTCCGGCAATTCCAGCAGGCCGCGGATCACACAGTTGAGGCCGGCAATTTCGGGCATCGGGTTGACCACGTCCCACATGGTTTCCAGCATTTGTGCCGGTTCGAGGCGGATTTTCCCGTTAGAATCGCGCTTATAGTGTTGGTCATAGAACGTGACGATTTGTCCGGCGACAGGCAGCAGGGTGGCGGTGGCAAATTCCGGGTCGCGGGTGTGGTGGAAAAATTCGAGCATCATGGCCGATACTTCGATGCCGCCCTGCCAGTAGCGGCGGATGTAGCCGTTGTCGGTCAGGCCGCGTTGCTTGTTGCGGCGGTCCCAGCCATAGCCGCAGTCGCCGCTGTTGAGATAGGTCCCCCACAGATACATGGTTTCCGGGAAGAGCGCGCCGTCGTGTTGATAGTAGGCCTGGGACCTGGCCCGGGCCAGTGGCAGGGCGTCGCAGTACATCTTGAAAAATGGTAGGAACTGGTCGTAGTCGCCGGCTTGCAACATCGGCCAATAGAGATGCCGTTCATTCTGAAACCAGAAGCCCGGCCCCCAGGCTCTGGCGTCGGCGTTGAGCCCCGGGGACACGCTGCCATCGGCGTCGATGCCATCGACATTGAAGATGGCCCCATTGAACTTGGCAGGTGCGTTGCCGCGGGCGGTGCAAGCCGTAAGAAAACGATTCATGTGCCAGCCGCGCGTGACGTCGGCGGTGTCCTTGGCGTTGCCACCGCTGACGTGCACCCAGCTGCGCGACCAGAATTGTTGCCACCAGTGGCGATGCTCGGCGCGGGATTTTTCTAACGACCGAGAGTGCGCCTGCGTCGTGAGTGCGGCGAGGGTTTCCAACCATGTGGCGGCTTCCGGGGATTGATCCGTGAGCACGCAAATCGCCACATGGCTGGTGGTGGCTGGGGTGGCGGATTTCAGCGTTTGCGGGTCGCTTGCCAGCCAGCCAGCGGCCATCACGGCACCGCCGAAGGTGCGATTCCTGAGTGGATCCGGCGCGCATTTGGCGGGGTCCAGTTCCTGAAGTTGCAGGGTCACCGGATGGATGGAAACTTCATTCCGGTGATACCAGGTTAGAGTGTTAGATAGGCCGGGCACCCTGGCCGTGTCCACGATTGTATCGGGGTATGAGATCGGCGGCTCGGTGGCAGACATGCCATCCACGCCAGACTTTTCCCATTGCTGCTGGAGCGGGCCTTTGGCGCTGCGCCACACTTCCAGTTTGACCGATTGGTCGATGGGCGTGGCCGCTTGCGTTTCCACATGGACCACCGGATGGTTGGCATCCACCCACAGGCGCACGGTCACAGCATTGGCACCGGCGCCGGCACGGAGGGTGATTTCGCCATTCAAAAGATCCAGCTCCTGGCGGAACGGCTGGCCGGCGGCGAATGGGTTGTTAGAGAAATGGACGCGCAGGCGGCCGAGCTTGAGCAGGCGGCCGCTCTCATCGAAGGCATCGGTCTTGCCGAGGTAAATCATCAGCTCGCCCGCGTCATTCCAGACATTGATGCCGATGTCACCATTGCCGATGGGCATCGAGTCCTTGGACGCCAGACTCGGCGAATCCCAGAGCAGATTCTGGGATTTCAGGGAGGTGACCCAATCCGGCGACGAGCCGCCAGATGCCACCGATGGCGCATCGGCGGCGATGGCGGCATGGCACAGCATGACGGTTAGAAACCAGGCGGGAAAGTGGCGGAGATTCATCGGCAAGTGATACAGGGTGAGTGGCAAGAGCCTTTCACCGGCGCGGCGCACCGCGTCCCGGCCTATGCTCACCTGCGGTCAATGCCGCTGCGCGAATTGTTGCCATGGTTGCTAGCAGCCTGGCGGACGTGGATTTTGACAAAGAATTGGCTTTGCGAGCGCTTCAACAGCTGGCCGAGGGACGATTAAAATTCTCCACGTGTCGTGTCAGCCCCAGCCTGGGGCTTATGCTGCCGGGCAAGTCGGAGTGGGGAATTGTTCGTTGAGGAGCCATTCGCCGGCGACCAGCGCGGCGTCGTCGGCGAGGGTGGACGGTTCGATGCGGACCTGGCCCCATGGGGTGTGGGCGTGGCGGGCGACGTGGGCGCGGATGGCGGGTAGAATCACCGCGGCACTGGCCATGATGCCGCCGCCCACAATGACCAGTTCCGGGTCGTAGGCGTGGATGAGGTTAACCACGAGGGTGGCCCAGACCTGAATGCTGTGCTCGCGCAAGGCGAGGGCACACGGGTCGCCGGCCGCGGCGCGGGTGAACACCGCGGCGAAATCCAACACCGGCTCACGCGCCAGCGGGCTGGTGGCGAAGTCGGCCCGGGCGTGCGCCAGATCGGTTAGGCAGGCGGTGGACGCCTCGGCTTCGGCGCAGCCGAGGTTGCCGCAGGAGCAGGGGCGGCCGCCGTCGTAGCGCAGCGAGAGGTGGCCGCCGAGGATGCCGGCCTGGCCGTGTTTGCCGCGCAGCACCTGGCCATTGATGATGGCACAGACGCCGAGGCCGGTGCCGAGGGTCAGCAGGACCAGATCATTGCAGCCCCGGCCGGCGCCGGCGCGCCACTCGCCGATCAAGGCCATGCGGGCATCGTTGTCGATGGCCAGCGGCAGGCCGAACTCGCGTTGCGCCCAAGCCCGCAGGTCGATGCCCATGGCGTCGGCGAACTTGCCATATTCGGCCAGCACGCGGCCGCTTGGCGCATCGATGATGCTGGGAAAGGCGATGCTGATGCCGGCGCAAGCGTCGGGGGTGAGCTTGAGTTGGGCGAGCAAGTGCAGCCACGCGGCCTTGAGCACGGGCAATTGCGGGGCGAGCCCGAGTTTCGAGTGGGCGGGTGCGACGGTGTGGGCGAGGACGATGCCATCGCGGACGACACCGATTTTGATGCGGGTGCCGCCGAGGTCACAGGCGAGGACGATCATGGGTGGGGGGACTGGGAACGGGTGGGCAGGGAACGGGCGGGGCAGCGCCGGGCATTTTTCAATGAAACGCCAGGCTGTCAAGCGCCCGTTGGGACATGCCCGTCAAACATCATGCCAGCCATTATGTAGTTGACAGTGGCGGGTGGCGGATGGGGGGGGGCGAACGGTGCTGGACAAAGCAGGTGCAAACATAATGCCAGCCAATATGTAGTTGACAGTGGCGGGGTGGCGGTGGCGGGGGGGCGATCGGTGCTGGACAAAGCAGGTGCAAACATAATGCCAGCCAATATGTAGTTGACAGTGGCGGGTGGCGGGTGGCGGGTGGCGGGCCGGCGGGGGGGTGACGATCGGTGCTGGACAAAGCGGGTGGGCTCTGGCATCAGGTGGCACCGATGTCCGAGTTACCGAAAGCCTATGAACCGCAAGCCGTGGAAGCCAAATGGTATGCCGCGTGGATGGACGGGAAATGTTTTGAAGCCGACCCGAAGTCCGCCAAGGACGGCTATTCGATTGTCATTCCGCCGCCCAACGTGACGGGCATCTTGCACCTCGGCCACGTCCTCAACAACGCATTGCAGGATATTTTGGCGCGCCGCGCGCGGCAGCAGGGCAAGGAAGTGTTGTGGTTGCCCGGCACCGACCACGCCGGCATCGCGACCCAGACCAAGGTGGAGCGCCAACTGCGCGATGAGCAGGGGGTGGGCCGCCGCGACCTGGGCCGCGACGAGTTTCTCAAGCGGGTGTGGGAGTGGAAGGAGAAACATGGCGGCATCATCATCCAGCAGCTCAAGCGGCTGGGTTGCTCGTGCGATTGGAGCCGCGAGCGCTTCACCATGGACGCCGCCTACAGCAAGTGGGTGAGCCAGGTGTTTGTCGACCTGTTCAAACAGGGGCTCATTCATCGTGGCAAGCGCATGGTCAATTGGTGCCCGGTGTCCCTAACGGCACTGTCCGACGAGGAGGTCATCATGACGCCGCAGCGCTCGAAGTTATACACGATGAAATACGAGCTGGCGGATGCGCCCGGCGAGTACATCGAGATTGCCACCACCCGCCCGGAAACATTGATGGGGGACTCCGCCGTGGCGGTCAATCCCAAGGACCCGCGCTATACCAAGCATGTCGGGCGCATGGTGAAACGGCCGTTTCCGCCGGCGGACATTCCGATCATCGCCGATGAACACGTGGATTTGGAGTTCGGCACCGGGGCGTTGAAGATCACCCCGGCACACGACAAGGCGGACTTCGATATCGGCATGCGCCATGGGTTGGAAATCATCGACGTGCTGCACCCGGACGGGCGGGTGCATTGCCCGGCCTGTCCGGAGCTCGATGGCTTGGACCGGTTTGTGGCGCGCAAGAAGGCGGTGGCCAAGCTTGAGGCGATGGGCTTGCTGCTCAAGGTGGAGGAATACGACAACAACGTGGGGTTTTCCGAGCGCGCGCATGTGCCGATTGAGCCGCGCATCTCGATGCAATGGTTCTTGAAATACCCTTGCGTCCAACAAGCGGCGGACGCCGTGGCCAACGGCGACATCAAATTCCGGCCGGAACGCTGGGCCAAAACCTATGCGCATTGGATGGAAAACCTGCAGGATTGGTGCATCAGCCGCCAATTGTGGTGGGGCCACCAAATCCCGGTGTGGTATCGCAAGGACAAGTTCGAGGCGTTGCGTGGCGCCGAGGCGCTCGACATGCATGACCTGACGGCCGGCGATATCCACGTTGGGGTCGACGCGCCTGCGGATGGCGCCAACTGGGTGCGCGACGAGGATGTGATGGACACCTGGTTTTCGTCGTGGCTATGGCCGTTTGCGACCATGACGGAGGTGGGCGAGGCATCCCAGACGCTGCAGAAATTCTATCCGACCAGTGACTTGGTGACCGGTCCGGACATCATCTTTTTCTGGGTGGCGCGCATGATCATGGCAGGTTTTCAATTTGCCGGCGGGCTGCCCTTCAAGAACGTGTATTTCACTACCATCATCCGCGACCTGCAAGGCCGCAAGATGTCGAAATCGCTAGGCAACTCGCCCGATCCGATCGATCTGATGGAGAAATACGGTGCCGACGGGTTGCGCTTCGGCCTGATGCGCATCGCCCCGGTGGGCAGCGATGTGCGCTTCGATGAGGCATCGGTCGAGGAGGGCCGCAACTTTGCCAACAAACTCTACAATGCCTGCCGCTTCCGGCAGATGGCCGACGAGGGTGGCGAGGCGAGTCGCGCGCCGCTCACGCAGGACAAGCTGCCGCCCTATCATCTCGATATCATCGCCAAGCTTGATGCCTTGGCCGCGGGGCTGGAGGAGAGCTATGGCGAATACCGCTTTGGCGAGATTGCCCAGCGGTTGTATGAATTCCTGTGGAGCGAGTTTTGCGACAAGTTCCTCGAAGCGGTGAAGCTCGACCTGCGGGACAGCGCCACGGCGGACGCCCGCGCCGCGACGTTGGGCACCTTCGACGCAGTGATGAGCCGCTACCTGCAACTCATGAGTCCGTACATGCCGCACATCACCGAGGAGCTCTCGGCGCGCATGGGGTATGTGGGGGAAGGGGAGTTCCTGATGCAACAGCAACTCCCCGCCGCGCCGTTGCTGACGGTCGATGCCAGCGCCGCCCAGGCGCGGGCCGCCGCCGTCTACGAAGCGGCCAGCCGCATGCGCAATCTCAAGGCGGAGTATAAGATGGGTTCGCGCAAGGATGTGCGCTTCGTCATCAAGTCCGCTCCGGCCTGGCTCGCCGAGGAGTCCAAGGTGCTGGCGTTGCTGGTCGGGGCCGGCGAAATCATCTTGGATGGCGCGTATGTGGCAACCAAGGGCACGCCCGCCGCGGTCACCCCGCTGGGCGAAACCTACATGCCGCTGGAAGGCTTGATCGATGTGGCCGCCGAGCGCGTCCGCCTCACCAAGGAAATCGAACGCATTGAGCTCGAAGTGAAAAAATGCCAGGGCAAGCTGGGCAATGCCAGTTTTGTCGAGCGGGCGCCGCCGGAAGTGGTGGTGCAGGAAACCGCGCGGCTCGCCGATTGGCACGCGAAGCTGCAACAACTCGGGGAGATGCTGGCGGCTTTAACATGACGGCTTGCCAGCGGCGGGGTTGCGACTAAACTTCACTCAGCGATGACGGATTTCAGCAGCATCCATGGGATCGGCAAAACTTCGCGTGAATTGCTCGAGGCGGCCGGGTTTTTTGACGCGGAGGCACTGGCCAAGGCGGGGGTGGACGAGTTGTTCATTGAACTGCAACGTGCCAACCGGATTCTACAGATTTCCAAGCGCACGCCCTCGCCGGTCATCATTGGCAAATGGATCGAGGCGGCCCGCCACAAGGTGGGTGTCGAGCCGGCGGCGGTGGTGATGCCAGCCATGCCGGTCGATTATGAGGCGACCCCGCAGGTGATGGAGATGCTGGCGGTTGCGCCGCAGGCGATTCCGCTGCCGGCCTGGCAATTGGTGGAAAATCATCTGGCGGTGTCGGACATTCCGCCGGCCATTTTGCTCAACCGCTATTCCGGCGATCTGGAAATCCGCTTCAGCAACCGTGACACCGCGGTGCGCCCGGCACCGCGCGCGCCGCTGGGGGCCTTGCCGCGGCCGTCCTCATCGGGCAATGTGCAGCTAGGCGAGGCCGGGCAGCAACGCCTGGAGATCGACACCTCGCGGCTCCGGTCGATCGCGGACTTGGAAAAGGTGGGGCAGCGGATTCCGGTTTCAAAGAGTTTGTCCAACGCCGGGTCCACCCCTGAAAGTGAGCGGATCGCGTTGATCCGGGTGCCGCTAGAGGCGACCAATCGTGGGCGCAATCCACTGTCGCGGAGCTATGTGCGCGGGGTGTTGCACCCACATCCGGTGGGCATGACGCTCGGCGCGATGGTCACCCTGGCGTTGGCGGCGCTGTTGCCGCTGGCCATCGCGGTTTCGGGTTTGTTGCTGTTGGCGGTGCTGTTTCCGGGTAAGTTCGGGTGGGTGTCGCCGTGGTTGTTAGTGGTGCCGTGCGGGTTGCCGCTGCTGGGGGTGTTGTATTTGATTCTTGGCCTCAACGGCCGCTGCCGGATCTGCACGCAGCGCGTGTTTCTGCACCGTGCCTGCCGCAAAAACGTCAAAGCCCACCACCTCCGCGGGCTGGGTTATGTCATTCCGGTGTGCTTGCACATGCTGTTGTTTCACTGGTTCCGTTGCACCTACTGTGGCACGCCGGTGCGCCTGAAAAAATAGCTGGAGGACACAAGGATGGGGAGTCGTCGCTGCAGCCAAATTCAATTGATGAAATGCGTGTGGGCAGCGCTGTGGGTGTGGGGTGCCGGGCTGACTGGTTGCGGCTGGCTCGGGCCGCAGCCGCAACCGGAGAAAACCGACGAGCAGAAGGCGTTCGGTGATAGCGGCATTCCGCCACAGATGCGGGCCAGCGGGGCTGGCGCTGGGGAGGGCACGGCGGTCACGCCCGGTGGCAACAAGCCGGGAAACGTCGCGAATTTCACCCCCAAGGAGGATATTGTGTTCACCAATCCGGACGATCCGGATGCCCAGCTGCCCGAGTTGGCCGATTTGCTCGCCGCGCCCAAGTCCAAGAGTTGGGAGGCAAGCGAGACGCTGGCCCGCAGCCGGTCCGCGCGCGAGGGCAAGCCGCTGTTGATTTGGTTCACCAATTCCCAGAGCAGCCCGATGTGCAAGGCTCTCAACGAAGAACTCTTTTCCACCGGCGATTTTGAAAAATGGGCGGTGGAAAAGCTCGTGCGGCTGCGCGTCGATGCCGCGGTGCGCGTCAAAGATTCCAACCTTTCGGTCGATGAGGCGCGAAGCCGCGAAATCGATGTCAAGAACTACGTCGCCGCGCTGAAGAAACGCTACAAAGTCCTCGGCCACCCGACCTTGATTCTACTCAACCCCAGTGGCGAGGTCATCGGGCGCTATGTCGGCTACCAGCGCGGCACCGCCGATGTCTCATGGGGGCTCATCAAGCATGGCGAGACGGTCTCGACGCGCGCCTACACCACTTGGCGGGCCGGCTTGGAGGCCAAGGGTTATCGCGAGTGGCTGGACCGGCGCGGCCGCAAGGTCTTCGCCAGGCTGGTGTCCTACGACAAGGGTGAGCTCATTCTTATCGAGCCGGATGGCGCCCGCGCGCGCACCCACGAAAACCAGCTCTCCGATGCCGACCGCACCTGGCTCGCAGAGCAGAAACGTCTCCGCGATCTCCCCTGAGCGGCACCGGCGGCTGGCCGCTTCCTAACAAAATCCTGGGGTTGCACTGCAGTCTTGCCGGTTCCAGCCGCGACCCGGCTCTAACAAAACCACCGGTTCACGGTGCCGCGGCCTCCCTGACGAACGACTTGGTGGCCACCAAGCTGATGGGCAGGGTCATTTTGGTGATTTCTCTGACGCGGTCAGTGGTGGAGGTGATGGTGCCTTTGAGGGTCAGCGATTCGTCGAGCATGGTGGCGAGATTGACGACGACCTGGCCGCTGAGTTCGACCGTGGCGTTGACCTCGCTGCCATCCTTGCGGAAGTCGCCGCCGGAGCTGTGGATGGCGATGTCGATCACGGCGGTCTGGGTGGTGGCGGAACTGCGGATCTGGCGCAGGCTCATGGTGCCGATGGTCTTGGCCTTGTCCAAGTCGCGCTCGATGATCATCTTGATCCAGGTCGGATCGAATTCCCAGGAGTCGCCGAGTTTGACTTCGCGCGCCGGATACCAGTCGCGTTTCAGATAGACTTGCATTTCCTCGATTTCGGATTGGATCTGGCTCAATGGCACCGACCCATCGAGTTCGAAGCTCCACTCGCCCTTGGGCGGTTTGGTCATCGAGAACATCTTGCCGGTCAGCGGGCTGGGGTTGTTGATTGTGTCGGTCTTGCCGTTGATGGTGATTTTCGAGACGGCGGTGAGTTTGGGAACCCGCACCATACCGCGCAGGGTGCCGTCGGCGGCGGGCTCGCGGAATGTCCAGACCAATTCGCGATCGCGGATGACCTCGATGGTGCCGCGGGTGGTCTTGCCGGCGACGGTTTTTTCGAGGGTGGCGCCGTGGGTTTCGGAGTGGGCGACCAGCCGCACGCTTTCGCCGGGTTGGCCGCGCACCGGGCCGAAGCTGATGGCGGCACCGGCCGGGGTGAGCAGGGCCAGGAGGGCAAGTGCGGCGGCGGCTACGGGCGTGGGCTTCATACGGCCAGAGAGTTCCACTTCGGCCGCTGCGCGTCAATCCCCGATCGGCTGGTTAGAGAGGCCGCCCGCTTGGCACATGAGGCCGGCGTGGCGGAATTCCAGCAGTTGCGCGGAGCGTGAGCGAGGCCGCCAATCTATCAATGCCGGCGGCGTCCGGGGCCCGCCGTGGTATTCAAGGCACCGCATCGCCCCGCAAAATAACTGCTCTTGTCAGTTTTGCCCGGGGTTCCTACAGTCCCGCCATGCGTGCTCCCATTATCCTGCTCTGCACCGTTGCGTTGGCTTGCGCGGCGGAACCACAACCCGCCGTGACCGTTGTTTGTCCGGCCGACGCGCCGGCCAATGTGAAACTCGCCGCCAAGGAGTTGCGGCGCTACGTCTATCTGCGCACCGGCGGGTTGTTGCCGATCGCCACCGGATCTAACGGGCCAAGCATCACCCTCGCGATTGATGCCGCGCTTGAGAAACAACAATACAGCTTGAAATCCGCCGGCGAGTCGCTGGTGATTTCCGGCGGCTCGGATATTGGCGTGCTGTATGGCGCGTATGCCTTCGCGGAGAAACTCGGGGTGCGCTTTCAAATCGACGGCGACGTGCTGCCTGATGGCAGAATTCCGCTGGCCCTGCCGCAGTGCGATGAATCCCACAAGCCGCTGTTCCGGCTGCGCGGGTTGCAGCCGTTCCACGATTTCCCGGAAGGTCCCGACTGGTGGACCACCGATGATTGGAAATCCGTGGCGGCTCAGACCGCCAAAATGCGCATGAACTTCATCGGCTTGCACACCTATCCGTTCCATAACAAGGACCTCGGGCCCGAACCCACGGTGTGGATCGGCCTGCCCGATGAGGTCAACGCCGACGGCACGGTGCGCTTCAGCGCCGAGTCGTCGTGGTACACCACCGCCAAAACCATGCCATACGGGTGCTATGCCCCAGGCAAGACCGGCGACTACCACTTCGGGGCCGCCCAGTTGTATCCCGCGGATGACTATGGATCGGAAACCAATTGGCCTGACGATTTCCCGTTTCCCAAGACCCCGGCGGCCTGCGTCGCCCTCACCAACCGCGTCGGCGTCATGCTCAAGAGTGTGTTCACCACCGCGCGCGGGCGGGGCATCACCACCTGCGTCGGCACCGAGTCGCCGCTGGCTATCCCGGACGCCGTCAAGCTGCGGTTGCAGGCGCGCGGCATGGATCCGGACGCCCCGGCCACCCTTGCGAAGTTATATGAAGGGATGTTTCTGCGGATCAAGCGCGCCTATCCGCTAGACTACTATTGGATCTGGGGCCATGAGGGCGAAATCGACCAGGCGCGCTTCGTGCGCAATATCCAGGCCGCGCATGATGCCCTGGATGCTCTGGGCAAACCCTTCGGCCTCGGCATCTCCGGTTGGGGCTGGATCACCAGCAATTTCCCCGCGCTCGACCGGGTGCTGCCCGCCGACGTCGCCTTCAGCGCCATCAACATGTCACTCGGTCAGACCCCGGTGTCGGCCAATTTCGCCGCGCTGGGCACCCGCCGCACATGGGCGATTCCCTGGCTGGAGGACGATCCCGTCCTTGGCTCGATCCAACTGCGCGCCGGGCGGACGCGCCGCGATGCCGTGGATGCCCGCGCCTACGGCTGCGATGGCCTCTTTGGGATTTTCTGGCGCACCCGCATCCTCTCACCTAACATCGGTGCCCTGGCCCAGGCCGGCTGGCAACAAGGCGCCTGGAGCCTGCCCGCCGCGGCCAAGGAAAAGCCCCGCGCGGTGGTTGTGGCGGGCGGGACGACGGTGGCCTATCTCAACCACGCGGTGGCCGGCACCACCGCCGGCCCGCTCTATCAAACAATGCGCTACGGCAAGCAAGTCTACCGCTTCGCCGTGCCCAATGGCACCTATCAGGTGATCCTGCGCTTTGCCGAGCCGGCGTATGCCGCGCCGGGCATGCGCGTCTTCGGCGTGGCCCTGCAGGGCCGCGCGGTCATTGAGCACCTTGATATCTTCGCCGAGGCCGGCCAATACGCCGCGGTGGACCGGACCTTCGCCGGCATCGTTGTGTCTAACGGCCAATTGGCCGTCGAGTTCCGCAACGAGGTGGAACACCCGCTCATCTGCGCCATCGAGGTCAGCGGCGCGGGCGTCACCAGCAAAATCAATTGCGGCGGCCCGGCCTATCAGGATTACGAGGCGGACGCGTGGGACGAGACGCTGCCGCGCGAGTTGCCGGTGGCTGACTTTTATGACGACTGGGCGGCGGCGCAGTTCGGGCCGCAGGCGGGGCCGGCGGCGGCGGCGATTTTCGCCAAGCTCGACGGCCAATTCCCGTGTCCCACCGGGTGGATCAACGGGCCGGGAGCGATCGTGATTAACAACAAGCCCTGGGCCGCGGTGGCGCCACAGTATGCCTTTGTCGGGGACTTCGCCGCACTGCGCCCGCAAGTCGTCGGCCGCGGCTGCCTGGAGCGCTTTGACTGGTGGTTGCACGCCTTCCAGGCAACGCGCGCAATGGGCGAGGCCGGTTGCCTGCGCGGCGCGCTCGATGCCACCATGCAGGGCCTCGCCAAGGCCACCGACCCGCAGGCCGCAACCACCGTGGCGCGCGAGGAAGCGCTGCCCATCCGGCTTGCCTTGGTGCTCCAGTTGGCCGAGGTGTCGGCCAACCTCATTGCGATGGTGCGCAACCAGACGGAACTGGGCACCCTCACCAACGTCGAGCAGCAATCCATGGCGCGCTTGCAATTGCTCACCGCGCACGACGCCGCGTTGCAAGCCGCGCTGGGGCATTCCTTGCCCGCGGCGGCCCACCCGTGGCAGGACTATCGGGGCCCGGCCCTGCTCACCGTGCTGACCGTGCGCGGCGATGTGGCCACCGGCGAATCGCTCAAACTGCCGATCATCGCCCTCGCCCCTCAGCCGGTGAAATCGGTGACGGTCCGCGTCCGCCCGTTAGGACAGGACGCGTGGCAGACGCTCGCCGCCACCCACCTGGCCCGCGCCGTGTGGAGCGCCACCCTGCCTGCCGCCACGCTGGACTTCGAGTACCAGGTCAGCGCCGAGTGTGGCGACGGCACCAGCCTGACTTGGCCGGCCACCGCGCCGGAAATGAACCAAACCGTTGTGGTCACCGAGTAAGGGGCTACCTCGCCTGCACCAGCCGCTTGTTGCTCCGCCCGCTCGCCGTCATCATCCAGAGCACCAGTGCGGCGGGCAAAAGCGCCCTGATGGAAGCCGTGCTCGCCAAAATCCAGGCATGAGCTACAGTCGTGCCATGGCCGCAGTCTTGAAAAGTTTTGAGATGCAACAGCGTGGCAAACGCCCCGGAGCATGCTAGCTTCCGTGCGGTGATGACCGCCCTTGAAATTGAAAAGGCCATCGAAAGACTTCCCGAACCTGAGCAGCGCAAGCTCGCGGGTTGGTTCGAGGATCACCGTCTGATCGTTGAGTCGTCCGCTGTTCTGGCAGCGTTCTACGACGACGGGGACGGTGGTGAAAGCCAACTCACCGGGGAATGAAGCCCGGGGCGTTCGACGCACAGGGACTCGGAACTACCGACACAAGCCACTTCATCAGGTGCCTGGGGCAAGTGGACAACGCTACTCTGGAGATCGTCGAAGAGCGGGTCCGTATCTGGCTCGGCCTTTCTCGGCCCTGAGGGATTTCCTTCCACTAGCCGCCCAAAGCCGCTATCACTGCGCTTGGAAGATGGCTTATTTAAACCGTATCGGGCAGCGTGCCTGTGGCAGCGCCACTCAGGCGGGCTCCGGCTCGCGCGCCACGACCATGGCGTGGCGGACGAGGAATTCCTCGGCCAACGCGCGGTAGGATTGGCTGCCGATGCCGGACGCGTCGTGCTCGAAAATCGTCTTGCCGTGGCTGGGCGCCTCGCCGATGCGGATGGTGCGCGGAATGACGGTGCGATAGATTTGGGCGGGGAAAAAATTATTGACCTCCTCGACGACCTGGCGCGACAGCAGGGTGCGGCCGTCGTACATGGTCATGACGATGCCTTCGAGTTGGATGTCCACGTTGGCGTCCGAATTGCGGATTTGGTCGATGATGTGGACGATTTTGGCCAGGCCCTCGAGGCCGAACCACTCGCATTGCAGGGGGATGAGGATTTCATCGGCGGCGGCCAGCGCGGAGGTCATCAGCACGCCTAACGACGGCGGGGTGTCCAGGATGCAATATTCGAACAAGTCGTTGGGTTTGAGCGCCTGGAGGATGCCGCGCAGCCGGGTGAGGTGGTCATCGCTGCGGGCGAGTTCGATTTCGACCCCGGCGAGGTCCATTTCGGAGGGCACGAAGGATAGGTTGGGGCGGCCGGTGGGAATAATTTGGTGCGCCACGCTCGTCTCGCCCAGCAACACCGGATACAGGCTGCAACCGGCGGGAGCCTCGATGCCCAGGCCGCTGGTGCAATTGGCCTGCGGGTCCAGATCGAGCAGCAGCACGCGTTGCCCCCGCTGCGCGAGGGCGGCGGAGAGGTTGATGGCGGTGGTGGTTTTGCCCACGCCGCCTTTTTGATTGGCGATGGCTACGACTTTCATGGGAAGCGGCAGCAGTGTTCAAGCAAGCGGCGGGGAATGCAATGAAAACAATCATCCCCCCCTAGACCAGCCGCCGGTCGAGCAACTTGGCCTTGAGCGGATCGGCGGCTTGCAGGTGGGCCAGGGCGATGGCCAGGGCGTCGGCGGCGTCGGGCGGCGGGGTTTCCGCCAGGCCTAACAACGCGCGCACCATGAAGGCGACCTGGCTCTTGTCGGCGGTGCCCTTGCCCACCACCGCCATTTTGACTTTGCGCGGGGCGTATTCATACACCCGCAGGCCGTGGTCGGCGGCGGCGATGAGCGCCGCGCCGCGCGCCGCGCCCATGGAAATGGCCGTTTGATGGGATTGCACATAGATGATGCCCTCGACGGCGACCTCGTCGGGTTGATAGGTTTGGATCACCTTGACTAGATGGGTGCGGATGGCGGAGAGCGCCGCGGATTGCGCCAGTTTGTTAGGGATGGAGATCACGTCGAAGGTGAGCACCTTGGGGGTGCGGGCCTCGCCTTCGAGGACGGCGTAGCCGGTGTTTCTAACAGCAGGATCGATGGCCAGGACGCGCATGGGGGGAAGACTCAAGATTTGAAGACACAAGACGCAAGAGAAGAGGAAGAGAAGAGCGGATGGAGCGGGACAGGCCGGGTCACAGAGGCACCTTGAGACCCGCCGCGGTGGCGAGACGCTTTTGATTGGCGTCGAAGGTGAGGAAATGGGTGGCACCCAGGATGGGGGCGGCGGCGACGTGGAGGATGTCGAAACTCCGATGGCCGCCGGTGAGCGTGTGGGCGACGGAGAGGCAGGTGGCCTCGGCAAGAATGTCGGCCAGGTTGCTGGTTGCTTCGATCAGGCGTCCGGCGGCGATGGCGTTGTGGAACAGGAGCAAGTGGGCTGCGGCCTCGCCAGGTTTGAGGATCTTGCGGAATTCCGCGAAGCGGAGGGAATTGATCAATTCAAAGCGATTGAGCGGGCTGATGGAAATCGACCGGGAACCTCGTCGGCACCACGCGACAGCATCAGGCGTATGGGTGTCGTTGCCGTAAAGGGAAAATAGAAAGCTGGTATCGGTGGCGGTTACCATCGGCTTGCGGCATCGTGGATCAATTCCGATGATTCCCCGGCGGTGAGGACCCGTTCACCCGTGCGGTCACGGGTGATTTCAGGAGCCTCCGCCCAATTGACTTTGGCGGGTTTGGCCGGGTTTTCCGGAATCAGCCGGGCGACGGGTTTGCCGCGTTGGGTGATGATGATTTCCTCACCCGCACTGATCCAGCCCAGCAGGCTGGTGCAGTGGTTGCGGAGGTCTCCGACGGTGGCGGTTCTCATGGTGCTACGGATGGGTAGCACATGGAGAGGACGGAGGCAAGGGAGTATTGCGCTCCAGTGCGGGGGGGCTCATTTCCGTTTCTTGCCGCCGCCGGTCTTTTTGCGGCGCACCGGCTTGATCGGGGTCTCATCTAACAAAGCGGTGTAGATATAGGGGAAATTGTCGAGTTTGCGCCGCGGGATTTTCTGGCTGATGAAAAACTCGACGGCCTTGGCGTAGTCGAGCTCGTCGGCTGTTAGGATGGTGAACGCATCGCCCTCGGCTTCGGCGCGGCCGGTGCGGCCGATGCGGTGGACATAGTCTTCGGCGTTTTCCGGGACGCGGTAATTGATGACGTGGGAGACATTGGAGATATCGATGCCGCGGGCGGCGACATCGGTGGCGACGAGGATTTCATAGATGCCTTCCTTGAAACCGGCGAGGGCTTTCATGCGGTCGACCTGGTTGATGTCGGAGTGCATGGCGGCGACTTTATTCTGGCCGGTGGTTTTGATGAGGGAAGTGATTTGATCGGCCTCCTTGCGGGTGCGGGTGAAGATCATCACCGAGTGGTAATCGGTTTGTTTGAGCAGGTCGAGCAGCAGTTCGTCGCGCTGGTCCATGGCGACGGGATAGAACGCGTGGGTGACGGTGGTGGGGATTGAGCGGCGGGCGATTTCGATGGTTTCGGGTTCGTGGAGGCACCACTGGGCGAAGGTCTGGATGGCCGGGGGCATGGTGGCGGAGAAGAACAAGGTCTGGCGGCCTTCCCACGGGCAGAGGTTGACGATTTTGCGCACTTGCGGCAGAAAGCCCATGTCGAGCATGCGGTCGACCTCATCGAGGATGAGCACCTTGAGTTCGCCGAAGCGCATGCTGGCGCGGTAGAAATGATCGACGAGGCGGCCTGGGGTGGCCACCACGACATCGGCGCCGGCGGCGAGTTGTTCGGACTGGGTGCCCAGACCGACCCCGCCGTAGAGCAGGGCGACCTTGAGGCCGGTGTGTTTGCCGTATTTTTCGAACGACTCGGCGACCTGGTGGGCCAGTTCGCGGGTGGGTTCGAGCACGAGGATCTGCGGTTTGCCGAGTTTCTCGAGTTTGGAGAGGGTGGGCAAGGCAAAGGCGGCGGTCTTGCCGGTGCCGGTCTGCGACGCGCCGATGACGTCCCTCCCTTCAAGAATGAGCGGAATGACCTGCACCTGAATCGGTGTAGGGGTGGTGTAACCGGAGTCCTCAATGGCTTCCAAGACGGCTGCGGAGAGCCCAAGTGTGTCAAATCCCATGCGGCAGCCGTAGTAATGGGGAAAATCTCCCGGGTCAAGGGGTGATTTTGCCAATGTCACAGCGGCCTGCCCAAGGGGGCGGCACGCACCACGCCAGGACGGGTCGGACGGGTCGGACGGGTCGGACGGGTCGGACGGGTGGGTCAGCGTAGCGGCCCGGCGTCACTGGTGGGGCTGCCGAAGTCCGGCCAAGGCTCGGTCTGGCGTCCCTCGTTGCGCATGAAGTCGGATAGAATGGCGGCCGGCGTCATTTTGCCACGGCGTGCGAGTTCGGGGACGATTTCCTCACAGACCCAGCGCTGGTATTGCTCGAAGTTGAGCTTGGGCGGCGGCGGGTGGCCGGAGAAAGCGGGCAGATCAAGGTGCAGCGGAGTCATGCAACAGGGCGGATGAGAGCATAGGCGTCGGGGCCGGCAAAGCGCGCGCAAACACGGTTACCTATGCGGTCACTGCGCTGCGGTCGTCGTTGAGGCCGGATTTTTCGATGAAGTAATCGTAGCCGCCGGAGTAACGGGTGACGATGCCGTTGTCGATGTGGAGGGTGGTTTCGGCCAGCGTGCGGATGAAGTGGACGTCGTGGGAAATGAACACCAGAGTGCCTTCGTAGGCTTTGAGCGCTTGGACCAGCGAGTCGATGGCGAGGATATCGAGGTGGGTGGTCGGCTCGTCCATGAGCAGGAGGTTGGGCGGATCGACGAGGAACTTGACGAGGTTGAGGCGGGATTTTTCGCCGCCGGAGAGGATGCCGCAGCGTTTTTCCACATCGGTGCGGCGGAACAGGAACGAGCCGAGGATCGAGCGGGCTTCCTCATCGCGCAGGGTCGGGCAGCACCCCAGCACTTCCTCGAGCACGGTGTTGTTTTCGTGGAGGGCTTCCGAACGGTGCTGCGAGTAGTAGCCAATCTTGGTGGCGTAGCCCACCTCGCGCTTGCCGGCATCAATCGGGATGTGGCCGGCGAGGATCTTGAGCAGGGTGGTCTTGCCCGAGCCGTTGGGGCCCACCAGCACGATGCGGTCGCCGCGCTCGATGGTGAGATCAAGGTTTTGGTAGATGCGCTTGGTGCCGTAGGACTGGCCGACCTTTTGCAGGTCGATGACCTTTTGGTTAGACCGCTGGGGCTGGGGGAAGTTGAACTTGAACGGTTTGCGCGGGGTGCGCGGTTTATCGACGCGGTCGAGTTTTTCGAGGAATTTGATGCGGGACTGGACCTGGGCGGCCTTGGAGCCGATCTGGCGGAAGCGGTCGATGAATTCCTGGTGTTGGTCGATTTCCTTGTTTTGGTTGCGGTAGGCCTGGACCTGGAGTTCGTAGCGTTTTTCGCGTTGCGCGAGAAAGGCGGTGTAGTTGCCGGTGTAGGAAATGAGCTGGGCGGCATCCGGGTCGATTTCGACCACGGTTTCGACGATGGCGTCCATGAAGTCGCGGTCATGCGAGATCATGAGGATGGCACCGGAGTAATTGAGCAAGTAGCGCTGGAGCCACAGCAATGACAGCAGGTCGAGGTGGTTGGTCGGCTCGTCGAGCATCAGCAGGTCCGGTTCCATCACCAGCAACCGCGCCAGGTGCGCCCGCATCACCCAGCCGCCGGAGTATTCGCGGGCGGGCCGGTGGAAATCCTCCGCCTTGAAGCCGAGGCCGGCGAGGATTTTTTTGGCCCTGGGTTCGTTTTGGTAACCGTTGAGGTGATTGAACTGGTCCTGCGCCTGGGCGTAGTCCGGGTGGCCCAAATCGCCGGTTTTCTCGTGTTCGCGCATGGTGCGCAGAATGCCGATCATTTCCGGGGTGATGCCCATGGCGATTTCGATGATGGTTTCATCGGTCGGTTCGCCGGACTCCTGAGGCAGGTAGCCTGTGATCGAGTATTCATCGCGCTCGATGGTGCCCTCGTCGGGTTGGTCCTCATTGAGGATCATCCGGAACAAGGTGGATTTGCCGGCGCCGTTCGGGCCGACCAGCGCCACGCGTTCGCCCCAGTTGATGGACAGTTCGGCCTCGCGCAGCAGGGTGCGGCCGCCGAGGGTCTTGGAAAGCTTGTGAATGGTGAGCACGGGGTGGGTGTAGGGGAGGATGGCGCGTTGGGCAAGGAATTCGGCACGGCGGGTGCTGCCAAATTCCAAAATGCCGGTGAAGGAATAGGCTTGACGCAAGAGTGGTTTGGTGGGTTTTATTGCGCAGCCGAATTACCGACATGCTTACAATTCCCGTTTCCAAACTATCCATGGCACGCAGTTTTGTGTGTAGTGCCGCCCTGATATCGCTGGTTTTCGGGGGGTTGGTGGGCGGGGTGTCGGGGCAGGATTTCGAGGGCAAGAAGATTTCGAGTGTGGAGATTCGCTACAACGGGCCCAAGACGGTGGATGAGGCGCGGCTGCGCAATTTGATGAGCAGCAAGGCCGACACCAAGTACGCGGCGGAGCGGCTGGATGGCGACGTCAAGGCGCTCTACGAGTCGGGGTTGGTGGAAGACGTGCGTTTTCTGGCGGAGCCGGTGGGTGACACGGTGCGTCTGGTGGTGGAAGTGACGTCGCGAGCCGAGTATATGGCGATCGGGTTTGTGGGCAACTCGGTGTTTTCGGATCAAAAGCTGGCCAAGGAAAGCAAGCTCAAGAGCCGGGGCATTCTCAGTGACGAGGTGATTCTGGAAGCGCGCCGCAACATCGAGAAATATTATCAAGGCTACGGCTATCCGGATGTGATCGTGACCCACCGGATGCAACCGACGGCGCAACCCGGCAAGGCGGACCTCATTATTATGATTGATGAGGGGACGAAGAATGAGATCCGCAAAATTCGTTTTGAGGGCAACCATGCCTTCACCGGTCCGGAGTTGCGCAAGGAGATGAAGGTCAAGCCCAAGGGCTGGTTTTCGTGGTTGACGAAGTCCGGACGGTTCGAGAGCGGTCAGTTAGACACGGATTTGGATGCGGTATTGGACTACTACCGCAGCAAGGGGTATTTGCGGGCGAGCAGTCCGGGGATTCGGCGCGACCCGGTGGGCGACGGCCGGGTGGATCTGGTCATTCCGATTAACGAGGGGGACAAATACACGGTGGCGTCGGTGAGCTTCGGCAAGATCACGGTGTTCAAGCCCGACGAGCTTTATCCGGCACTCACGCTGGTGGCCAATGACGCCTATTCCTCCAAGAAGATGCGCGCCGACATCACGATGATCCGCAGCTACTACGGGTCGCGCGGCTACGCGGATGCGGCCGTGAACACCGACATCCGCGATGCCGGACCCAACCGGGTGGCACTCACCTACCGGGTGTCCGAAGGCGCGCGGTTCCACGTCGGCCGCGTCAATATCAAGGGCAACACCAAGACCAAGGACAAGGTGATCCGCCGCGAGGGCACCCTCAAGCCCGGCGATTGGTTCAACACCGTGGAATTGGATACCACCAAGGCGCGCCTCACCAACCTGCAATATTTCAGCGAGGTGCAAGTGACTGGCACGCCCAGTGGTGGTGGCTATCGCGATGTGGATATTCTGGTGGAAGAGAAGTCCACCGGGTCGGTGGGTGTGGGCTTTGGGTTCAGTTCGATCGACAGCATTGTGGGGTTCCTGACCTTGGAACAGGCCAACTTCGATTTGTTCAATCCATGGAACTTCACCGGTGGCGGGCAGCGGTTTTCGATGAATTTGCGCGCGGGCAGCACCCGCACCGACTTCAGCATGTCGTTGGTGGAACCGTGGTTCCTCGACCGCAAGCTGGCCTTGGGCGGCGAGTTGTTCTATCGGCAATCCAACTATTTCAGCGACTACTATGAACAAACCAACGCGGGTGCCGCCATTTCCCTGCGCCAGCCGCTGGGCACCCACGGCTCGCTCAAACTCGAAGGCCGCGTCGAGCAGGTCAGCATTGCTGTGGAAAGCGGCACGCCTGCCGCCTCGGAGTACGTCACGGGCAATGAAGATGGGGATTTCCTGCGCGCCGCAATGGCCTTGAACTATCTCTACGACAGTCGCGACAGCATCATCCAGCCGCGCAATGGCCACAAGGTCGACGCCGGGGTGACTCTGGCAGGCGGCGATGTGAGCACCCTCACCTTCTCGGTGCAGGCGCAGAAATACTGGAACCTCAAGTGGGATTCGATCTTCTCCATCAGCGGTGAGCTGGCGGCGGTGGACAGCTTGAATGGCGATGAAGTGCGCGTCTTTGAGCGGATGTTCCTCGGTGGCGGGCGCACCTTGCGCGGCTTTGAATTCCGCGATGTGGGGCCGCGTGACGCGCCTAACACCACCGGCGAGGCCATTGGCGGCAAGTCGCTGGGCTATGCCTCATTCGAATACACGGTGCCGATCATCGAAACCGTGCGGGCCGCCGTGTTCTATGACGTCGGCTTTGTGAATGCTGCCAGTTGGGACCTGAGCCCGAGCGATCTGTACGGCGATGTCGGCTTCGGGGTGCGCTTGAAGCTGCCGATCAGCCCGATGCCACTGGCGCTGGATTACGCGCTGCCGGTCATGAGCCCGGATGACGAAGCGGACAAGGGCGGGCAGTTCAACTTCTATCTGCTCTATCAGTATTGAGGCCGCCGCGCCGCCGCATCACGCAGGGCTGGGCAGGGCTGGGCTGGGCAGGGCTGGGCAGGGCAGGGCTGGGCAGGGCTGGCGTGGACCAAGCGCTTGAACCCGGGATTAATGGAATTGACCTTGCCCGGCGTGCAAGTCGATTGGGGCACGTTTGCTGAGTTCTGCAGCGCTTCGCTCGAGCCAAGCGCAGCGCTCAGGCGCCACGCGGATCGTGGCCGGGCGTGGGGCGGCGTGCCGAGGGCGGGCCGCTTTGCATGGGCCGGTCGCCGGTCATGTGGCTGATGAGGCGCTCATTGAATTCATCCGCCATGTTGTAGCCGAGGCTGCGGAGTTGTTGGTCGAGGGCGGCGATGGTGACCATGCGCGCGGTATCGCGGCCGGGACCGACGGGCACCTCGACTTGGACGACGTGTTGGCCGAGGATTTCGTAGGTGTCTTGTTGCATGCCGCAGCGATCCACTTCGTTGAGGTCGGCACCGGGTTTGAGGAGGACCACCAGGTCGAGGCGTTTGTCCGGGCGGATCGAGGTGAGGCCGTAGAGGTTGGCGACATTGATGATGCCGATGCCGCGGATTTCCATGTAGCCGCGGGATAGCACCGGGGCGGTGGCGACTAATTCGCCGCCGACGTATTTGATGCACACCATGTCATCGGCGACCAGCGACGCGCCGCGTTCGATGAGGCCGATGGCGGTTTCGGATTTGCCCGCGCCGCTGCGCCCGATGATGAGGATGCCGATGCCGCGCATGTCCACCATGCAGCCGTGCACCGTCACGCTGGGGGCAAACTCGTGCTCGAGCCGGATGGTGGCCGCATTGAGGAAATTCATCGTCACCATCGAGGTGCCAAACACCGGGATGGCGTGGTTGTTGGCCACCTTCATCAGGTCGTCGCCGAGATCGGCACCGCGGGCGACGACGATACACGGAATGTCCCGGTCACACATCCGGCGGAAGCGGTCCGAGCGCAAGGCGTCGGGCAATTTCTTGAGGTACGACAATTCCGAGTTGCCGAGCACCTGGACCCGCTTGGGGGCGAAGTAGGAGAAGAACCCGGCGAGGGCGAGGCCCGGGCGGTTCATGGCGGGTTCACTGATAGGGCGGTCAAAACCGATTTCGCTGCCCAGCAGGCTCAGATTGAGCTTGTCGGCGTGGTTTTTGAAAAACTCGCCGACCGAAATCGAGGCAACCGTTTTGACGCGTTGTGGGGGCATGAGCGGGAGTGAAGCACAACCGCGGCGGCTCGGCACGCAAAAAGTCCGCCGCACCGGCGCCGCGCCAGGGCGGGTGGAAGCGCGGGGCGAAGCGGCGGGGCGAAGCGGCGGGCTAGCCGCGCGGTGTCTCATCGGCGAGGAGCAGCCAGCCCTTGTTAGGTCCGATCGGTATGGCGGCCTCTGGGGTGAACACGCTTTCGGCCTGGAATCCCTTGCATTCCGGCGCCCACAACGTCGTCTTGCGTTCCGCCAGGCCAAGCGCCGCCCAATTGATAGAGAGCTTCACCTCGGTTTTGTGCGGTGCCCAACTGGCCAGTGCGATCAAGGTGCGGCCCTGTTTTCGATAGACCGACGCCTTGACTTGCGGGTTGTCGGTGGTCACCGGGCAGGCCGCATCCCACCAGCCGAGGTATTCCGCCGTGGCGATGCCGAACTGATCCTCGAGTTGCCAGATGGGGCGCGGGTCGCCGCTCCACGGCCAGCGCGTGCGCATGCCGAAGACCATGCCGTGCCAGGGGTTGGGTTGATCCAACATCTCACTCATGAGCCCATAGGGGATGCCGGACATTTCCACCAGCATGTACTCGGGCGACGCGTTGGCATTGAAGCCCTCGCCGTGCCAGAGGCCGTCGTAGTAGGGATAGAGTTCCATGAAGGCGATGGAGCTGTTGCTCCACTTGGCGAGGGCGTTGAAGTGGTTCCAAGAATGCATGTTGACACGGCGGCCGGGGTTGCCATCGGCGTCGAGGATGCGCCGCGCCCGTTGCATCGACTTGCGGTCCAGCGCGGTGTCGTCGATGTAGAGCCCGTCGATGCCGGCCTGTTTGACGAGGTAGTCGAGCCCTTCGAGGTAGAAATTGTTCCAGCGTGAATCGGGGGTGGTGATCACGGCGAGGTCGAGGGATTGGCGGTACTGGGGGAACTTCAGGTTCTCGCGCCAGGCCGGCACGATGTCGGAGCCGACGTGGGCGGTGAGCCACGGGTGGGGGCCGCCGCTATTGGTCACCGGCCATGCCACGCCCTCTTTGCGCGGCAGAATGATTTCGCCGGCCATGCTCTTGAGGGCGAAAAACTCCGGCAGGTTTTGTGTCAACTCGCGGGTGGTATAGTATAAGTTGGCGCGCAGGCCGGCGTCGTGCGCCTTGTGCACGAGGTCGAGGAGGTGTGGGAATGAATCCTCGTTATAAGGGTAATTGATATATGGATTGCAGAGCTGGTTGTGGTGGATCTCGATGATGCTCACGCCTTCCTTCTTGAGTGCGGCGGTGTCTGCAAGCGTCGTGCCCTGGGTGGCATGGTGGTAGCGGTCGTCGAAGTGTTGCTTTACATTGATGGGTTTGAAGGGGGTGAAATACCAGTCGATGTCGAAGTGGCAGCCGCCCGCCCCGCCGCCACCGGGCGGCACCGTCTTGGGGCCCGCGCTGGCTGTTAGGGTGGTGGTGGTGTCGGTGGTGTCGAGTCGGATGTTGCCGGCACCCCAGGATGGCGGCAACGCGAGCGGGAGGAAATCATAGTAGGCGTTGATCAGGGGGCGATGGTAGTTGCTGTCGTCCTTGAAGCGCAGCATCGCGCCGAGGTTCACGTCGCCCATCCAGAT
The DNA here is from genome assembly GCA_903934285.1 of Akkermansiaceae bacterium. Classification (GTDB taxonomy): domain Bacteria; phylum Verrucomicrobiota; class Verrucomicrobiia; order Verrucomicrobiales; family Akkermansiaceae; genus Luteolibacter. Next base: position 25,908 of record CAIZNN010000170.1, read on the forward strand.
CGCGTCCTGATGGTTCGACACATCCCACTTCCAATCGAGTCGGTCCGGGCAGCGGCCGCCTTGCAGCCCCAGGCCCATCGCGTAGCGCGCGACGTCCTTGCGCCACGGCACCACCAGCCGCAGGTCAGCCACTTGGACCGGCGAGTTGATAGATGAGAGGTTGACGCGGAGTTTGAGGTTGCCGTCGTACTCCAATTCGCCGCGGACGAGCATGGTCATGCCGCCACCGCGGCTGGCGACGTCCCACTTGACGGTGACGGGTGAGTGCTGCCACGTGATGCTATCGGTCTGCCAATCGACGGGTTGGCCAGCGACGAGGCATTCGAGTGTTGGGGGTGCGGCGAACGCCTCCCTGCCCGCCGCCAGAATGCGGGTGTTGCTGCCGGAGAAGAAGCTGGTGAATTGCGCGGGAATGCCGTTAGGAGCGAGGGTGATGCGGCGGCCGAGGATATCTAACGAGCGGGTGGCCTCGTTGAGCTTGATAGGGGTGAAGGGTCGTGTGACTTCGGTGGTGCTGGTGCCGATGGTGGAATTGAGCCATTTGAGGCGGGCGAGGCGCCAGGCCTCCGCGGTGCCCGAATTAGTCACCGGCGCGCCCTCGACCTTGATGGTGAAGGTGAGCTGTTCCTGCAGCGGGGCGATGAGGGCCGCCCCGGGGCCATCCGCAGTGGAGGCGTTGCGGAATCGCACCCGCCCCTCGTAGCTGCCGGCGCGGGCGGTTTGGGGGATTTGGATGCCGATCCAAATCGGCATCACGGGATCGCGCCGTGGTGTGGCATATCGCGGGTCATCGAAGACCAATCCGAAGTAGGGCTCGGGATCCGATGCATTGGCTGCCAGGTGGCCGGACAGCACGGTGGTTTGCGCGTCCTTCAACGCATCGAAGAGGATCCCGCACTCAACCTTGGGCTGGGCATCTCCCGGCAGCAACCCCACTTGAAACACATAGAACTCGCCCGGTCGCGCGACACCGTGGAATTGTTGGAATTGGGGCGCCTCGCCGTCGAACCAATGGGCGGGAATGATGGCGTTGCGGATGGCGAGTTGGCGGTCCTCGCCGAACAGCCAGAACGTGGCCGGGTGTTGCTTTTTGAAGGCCTCCAGCACCCCGGGTGGCACCGCGGTCTCCATCTTGGCCATGGCCGCGGCGGGCTCAATCAAGGTGTTGACGGCTGCGGGCAGGTCCGAGGTTGCGGCCGCCGGCGCGAGTATTGGGGCCATGGCACCAATCAGCAACGGCACAAGCAGGGGGCGACGATGAAACATGGGCAGCATACGGCCGGGGTGCCGGCAGTCTTGCGTGTGGCGCGGCGGCAGCGCGGTTTTGCCGGCCAGTGCGTTGCGCATCCGGGCCGCAGCTGGGTTCATCGCGGATTGGCTTTGCGGGCCGGGGCAAATTTGCATAGGTTGCCCGCGGTTTGATTGAAGTCGCTTTTCACCGCGGGTTGCACCTGCCTGAGCTTGACCTGTGGCTTGATCCACAGGACCCGAAGCCGTGTGCGTTTGTATCGCATGCGCACGCCGACCACGTGGCGCGGCATGATTTGGCGCTGTGTTCGGATGTCACCGCGGGCTTGCTGCGGCGGCGGTTCCGGCTGCGCGACGGGCAACTCGCAGCGATGGGGTTTCACGTGCCGTGGGAGCGGGACGGATTCCGGTTGCGCCTGTTGCCGGCCGGGCACATCGCCGGCTCGGCGATGCTGCACGTCACCCGGCTCAAGGATCAGGCGAGTTTGCTCTACACCGGGGATTTCAAGTTGCGCCGCAGCCGCACCGTCGAGCCGGCGGGCTTTCTAACTGCGGAGACGCTGGTCATGGAAACCACCTTCGGGCTGCCGATGTTTGCCTTGCCCAGCCCGATGGAAGTCGAGTCCGCGTTGCTGCGTTTCGTCCATGATGCCATCGCCGATGGCGAGACGCCGGTGCTGTGCGCCTACGCCCTGGGCAAGGCGCAGGAGGTGCTCGCCATGCTCGCCGAGCAGGAAATCCCCGCCTTGCAATACCCGGCGGTGGCGGCCATGACCCAGGCCTGCCGCGAGTTGGGCGTCGCCTTGCCCGAGCCGCTGGTCTTCGAGGGTTACGCCTTGCCCGGCCACGTCGTGGTGGCGCCGCCCAGCGCGCTGCGCGCGAATTTGCTGCGCGGCTTGAAAGCCAAGCGCACCGCCATGCTTACCGGTTGGGCGTTGCAGGCGGGTGCCAAGTATCGTTACCGCGTCGATGAGGTGATTCCGTTGTCCGACCACGCGGACCACCCGGGGTTGTTAGAATGTATCCAACGGGTGCGCCCGCGGCGGGTCATCACGGTGCATGGGTTTGCCCGCGAGTTTGCCGCCGAACTCCGCGCCAAGGGGCTCGATGCGTGGTGCGCCATGGGCGATGACCAACTCGAACTCTCCATCGGACAAGTGGCGCAACGGCCGCGCGGCGGCAATGTGCCGCGGCAGGCGCGGCCGATTTGCGCGTTGGCGGACTTCAGCGACCTGTGCCGGTTGGTCGCGGAAACCAGCAGCCGCGTGGCCAAGACCAAGTTCATCGCCGGCTATTTGCGCGGCTTGGGCAGTGATCCGGAGTTGCGCCTCGCGGTGCGTTGGCTCAGTGGTCACGCGCTGGCGCCTGGCGCTGCGGCGCGGGCGTTGCGTGAGGGCGGGCTGACGGTGCGCCATGCCATTCTCGCGTTGCCCGGGGCGCGGGCCGAACGCTATCACGAGTTGTTACTAGCCAACAAAGACGTGGCGCGCAGCGCAAGGCTGGTGCTGCAGGAAATCCCGCTCAAGCCCGAGTCGCTGGACTTGTCCGGGTTGGAGGCATTTTTCCTCACGCTGGAGCAGACTGCGGCGCCACTGGACCGCATCACGTTGCTGGCCACCCGTGTGGCCACCCTTCATCCGACCGAAAGCGAAACCCTCATCCGGCTCCTCGGCATCGACCCCCGCCAAGGTGTCGAGGACGGCGTCATCGAAGACGCCCTAGCCGCAGCCTTTGCCGCCGCTCCGGCTGCGGTCCGCCATGCCCACCGGAGCACCCGCGATCTAACGGAAACGGCGCTGCTGGCGCGCCACGCCCGCCTGGAGCAGGCGGCCGGGTCGCCCGATGCTGACAGTTTGGCACAGGGTTTGGCAACGGACGGCTCCGGGCAGGAGGCCCGGGCCACGGTGGCGCGGGCATCCTGCCCGCCGCCATTCTTGCTTGCCTTTCCCGCACTGACAAAACCGCCAGGGTTGGCCGGGTCGCCCACGGTGCCGGCGGTGCCGGCGCCGGCCGATGCCGGCGCAAACGCCGCGGACGACGGGACGTTTTGCTTGGATTAGCCAGGGTGCACCGGGATGGCAACGCGGCCGCCTCGGGGCAAGCGGATGGGATCCCAAACTTGGTGCCAGAGCGCTTGCAACAACCCGTCGTGAGACCGGCCCGCGCAGAACGGGGGACGAGATCCGTGAGCGCGGCGGGCAGGGTCACTGCTTGACCGGCAATTCGCTCTTGGTGCCTTCGCCGACGGTCTTGATCTCAAGCTTGGCGGCGGGTGCCGGTGGCTCCACCGGCTTGGCGGCCGGCGCTGGAGTGGCCGGGGCTGGAGTGGGCGGGGCTGGAGTGGGCGGCACCGGCGTTGCGGCGGGCGTTGCGGCGGGCGTTGGGAGCGGGGGTGTTGTGGTTGGGTCTGGCGGGTGGGATGGCTCGCCGGGGGCTGCGGTGGTGGCGGGCTTGTCCGTTGGGCATGGCGCCGCCTCGGTGCGGATGGCCTGAAACAGCAGATTGTAGTTGTGACGCAACACCGCCGGGTAGGAAACCCGGCCGGGTTCAACGATTTTTTCGCGCAGCATCTTGGCTGATAGGTCCGCCACCAGGTCGGTGCCGATTTGCACCGCGCGGTCCATGCCGACGAGTTTCTGGCCGGCGTCGGTGCCGCTGCGGATGAGGTCGGTGGTGATGGAGCGGCCCTGGATGGCGATGGTGGACTGGGCCGATTCGATGTTGCCCTTGGCGCTGACGGTGATCTCCAACACCGCGTGATCGTCGGAGGCGAGCCACCCGCGCACATGGTCGATGCGCAGGGAGAGGAACAGTCCGCCATCGGGGGTGGGGGACACCTCGGGCTTGTAGGTGCGGTAGCTGGCACCCGATAGCGGGTATTCCGCAGCTTGGTTGCCGCGCTTGGTCCAGCCGCCGAGACTGGCGCCGAAGGCCTGCTGGTCGATGTGCACGGCGGCTGGCGCGGCCAGCACCGAGGCCAGCAGCGCAAGGACAATGATTTTGAGGACGCTCATGGTGGAAGGACACAAAGCCCGTGGGGAAATACGCATGGCAGGCGGCAATTATTCATTCAAATTCGGCTGGTGGGGGCGGATCGGGCGACCCTAGCAAGCGGACGACCTGGGCGGCGGCCTTGGCTTTGTGCACGTCCTTGACGTAAGCGGCGACCGTGGCGAGGGCGGCTACCAAGGCACCCCAGTCATCGCTGTAGCCGGCGCCAGGGATGATATCCGGGATTAAATCGACCGGCAAAATCAGATAGGCGAGGGCGCCGATGATGACGCCTTTTGCCCAAGTTGGCGTGTCGCGATCTTGCAGGCAGTAGAACAGGATCAGGGCGGTGAGCAAGGTTTTGCGGCCGGCGCTGGCAGCGGCCTTTTTCAAGGTGAGCCAAAGGCTGGAATGCGAATACCCGCGGGTGTTCAGCCGCGGTTCATTGGGGGTGGGCATTTCTGACATGGTGCAAGCTTCACAGGCTGACGTTGGGCTTCATGGCGATGGCTTCGGCCGCGGCAAAACCCGCCAGTGCCATGCCGGCCATAGCTCGTTGTCCGGATTCCTTGAGAGGCGTTTGAGCATGGCCGTTACAAATGGGTTGTAGCCAAGGCTGCCCGCTGATGCAAGTGGAAGCAGTGGGAAGTTTTGTAAATGACCGGAAATGCGGTGGCTGGCCGGCAGTGGCCCCAGCCGTGGAAGGAGGTCGGGTGATTTGCAACACGGCGGTTGCGCTGGGGCAGGGGAGTCGCTACCCTCGCCGCGTGATCCGCCCGGTCGATGTCCTGCTTGAGTTTCTCCACGCCCAGCAAGCGCGGGGGATGAGCCATTTGCATTTGGATCCCGACGCCCGCACCGGCCTGCGCGCGTTGAGCGAACGGCTGCGGGCCGGACCACCAAGCGCGCCGGCACCCGCGCCGGGCGTGGCACCCGCGCCGGGCGTGGCACCCGCGCCGGGCGTGGCACCCGCGCCGAGCGTGGCACCCGCGGCACCTCCTCGCGGCGCGCGGTCGTTGCCACCAGCGGCGGATATGGCGGATATGGCGGATGTGGCGGATGTGGCATCGCCGCGCCCGCCGGCACCCATGCCGCGGTTGGTCATTGAAGGGACCACGGCTGCCGACCGCCTCGCATCGTTGCGCCGGCAGGCGGAAGCTTGGGCACCCGCGCTGGCGTTGGGTAGCTTGCGCAAGGTGATGGTTTTCGCCACCGGCAGTCCCGAGGCCCAAATCATGTTCATCGGCGAGGCCCCGGGCTATGAGGAGGAAAGAAAGCGCGAGCCATTCGTCGGCCTTGCCGGCCAACAGCTCGACAAAATCATCAAAGCCATGGGGTTGGCGCGGACCGATGTCTATCTTTCCAGCATCGTCAAGTTTCGCCCCGTCACCGCCAACCAAACGACTAACAACCGCCCGCCGACCTCCGAGGAGATTGCCGCCTGCCTGCCCTTGGTGCGGGAAGAAATCCGCATTATCCGCCCGCAATGCATCGTCGCCTTGGGCGGCAGCGCCGCCGACGGCTTGCTCGGCCCCGGTGGCGACATTCCGTCGCGGCGCGGGTTATGGCACGATTTTGACGGTGTGGCGGTGCGGGTGACCTATCATCCCAGCCATCTTTTGCGCACCACCAATGACACTCAAACCAAGCGCATGGTGTGGGAAGACATGTTGGCCGTGATGGAGCGAGCCGGCTTGCCGATCTCCGAGAAACAACGCGGGTTTTTCCTGCCTAAAACCTGATTGCCAAGACGGGTCGGCACAGGCGCAGGACTGGGCGAAAGTTTGGATTGCATTGCCGGGGCGCAGCGTCTTGACTGCGCGACCGCACGCCTCTCCCCCCGGAAGCGGCGGCGTCACCCTCCGGCATGAGCCATCCTACTGAATCGGCATCCCGTCGCAAAGCCCTGCTGGCGCTTGGCGCGTTAGGTGTGGTGTATGGGGATATCGGGACCAGCCCGTTGTATGCCTTGCGGGAAGCGCTTGGCGGGCATTCCGGCCATGGCGCGCTGGCACCCAGCCCGGAGAACGTGGTGGGCATCCTGTCATTGATCATTTGGGTGCTGGTGAGTCTGATCGCCATCAAATACATTTCGGTGGTGATGCGGGCCGATAACGATGGCGAAGGCGGCATGCTCGCATTGCTGGCGCTGGCGGTGCCGCAAACCACCCAACCCGCCGCCGCGGTGAGCCGGCGCAATCTGGTGCTGGTGGTGTTGGCCTTGTTGGGGACCTCGTTTTTGTTCGGCGAAGGCATCATCACCCCCGCGATTTCCGTGCTCTCGGCGGTGGAGGGCTTGAAGGTGGCGGCACCGGGCTTGGAGCGTGCGATCGTGCCGATCACGGTGGCGATTTTAGTCGGCTTGTTTTCGATCCAACACCGGGGCACCGGGCGGATGGGGACGATGTTCGGCCCGATCACCTTGGTCTGGTTCATCAGCATCGGCGTGTTAGGTGTGCGCGGCATTTTGATGCATCCCGGCGTGTTGGTCGCCTTCAATCCATGGCATGGGCTGCAGTTTCTGCTGGCTCACCGGATGGCATCCGCCTTCACCCTCGGCGGGGTGTGCCTAGTCATCACCGGGGGCGAAGCGTTGTATGCCGACATGGGGCATTTCGGCCGCAACCCGATCCGCCTGGCATGGTTTGCCGTGGTGCTGCCGGCGCTGCTGCTCAACTATCTCGGCCAGGGTGCGCTGGTGCTGGCCGACCCGTCGCCGGACACCCTGATTTCGCCACTCCACCAATTGGCCCCGGCTTGGTTCAAGATGCCGCTGGTCATTTTGGGCGCGATGGCGGCGGTCATCGCGTCACAGGCGCTCATTTCCGGAGCGTTTTCGCTGGCGATGCAGGCGGTGCAGATGGGGTATTTGCCGCGTCTGGCCATCAAGCACACCTCCGAGCGCGAGCACGGGCAGATCTATGTGCCGCAGGTCAACCGGGCGATCATGGTGGGCAGCATTGCTTTGGTCCTGGTGTTTCAAACCTCGAGCAACCTGGCGGCGGCCTACGGCATTGCGGTGTGTTTGACCATGGCCATCACCACCGTGCTGCTGACGCAAATCGCGCGTTACCGCTGGGGCTGGTCACTTTGGAAAACCCTGCTGGTGTGCGGCGCGTTCATGGCTATCGAGCTGAGTTTCGTCTCCTCCAACCTGATCAAAGTCGCCCAAGGCGGCTGGGTGCCCTTGGGAATCGGCGGGGTGCTGCTGCTGACGATGCTGACGTGGAAGCGCGGCCGGGCCGTGCTCGCCGGCAAATTCGCCGAGATGAGTTTGCCCATCGATGACTTGATCGGCTCACTGGAGCGCGGCGGGGTGACGCGGGTGCGCGGCACCGCCGTGTACCTCTCGACCTCGGTCGGGTTCACGCCGCCGGCCATGCTGCACAATTTGAAGCACAATCAGGTGCTGCACCAGATGACCCTCATCCTAACCATCCAGGCGGTGCGCAGCCCGCGGGTGCATGACGCGGAGCGCTTGGAGGTCATCGAGTTGGGCATGGGCGTGTGGCGGGTGGTGGCGCGCTACGGCTTTATGGAGCAACCGGATGTGCCCGCCGTGTTGCTGGCGTGTGCGGATTACGGCCTGTCCTGCCGCGCTGACAAGGTGAGCTTTTTCCTCGGCCGCGAGACGATCATTCCCACCCGCCGCAATATCCCGCTGTGGCAGGCAAAATATTTCGCGTTGCTCTCGCGCGGGTCTCAAAGTGCCATGGAGTTTTTTAAACTGCCGCCCAACCGGGTCATCGAACTCGGCACCCAGATCGAAATGTGAGCCCGCCGCCAGCCGGCCCGCCGCCCCATGCCGGCGGTATCGCACAGGGGTTGGCATCGCACCGCTCCGGGCCGTGATGCGGTGGAAAAATATAGATGGTATTGGTCGGCGGCAACGCTAGGTTGGCAACCTCATGAGGAACTTTATGCATACCCGTGGATTGTTGGCCGTCCTTGGATTGGCCATGTCGATAGCTCAGGCGGCGGAACTACGCACTTGGATGTCCCGTAAGGGCGGCACCATCGAGGCGGAATTGGGATCGCTCACTGCCGGGGAAGTTGTCCTCATCACCAAGGAGGCCAAGGAAATCAAAATCAAGGTCGAGGACCTGAGCCTCGCCGACCGCCAGCATCTGGTCGAATTCGGTGGCGCCGATCCGTCTATCATCACCAGCGGCGAGCCGGGTTTCCCCGAAAAGGATGTCCGGATTGACGCCGCCACCATCAAGAAGCTCACCGACAAGATGGACTTTGGCGACGACAGCCAGTTAGAGTTCGACCTGGTGGAAAGTGCGCATTTCCTGGTGGCCAGCGCCGGCAAGATCCGCGGCCAGGATACTGCGGAGACCGCCGAGCGGTTGTGGCACGGCATGGCGTTCCAGCACATGAACTTCCGCAAGGACTGGGGCGACAAGCGCATGCTCATCCTGCTCGTCGAGGACCGCAAGGTCTACAAGGCGCTCGGTGATTGGTATACCGGGTTTCTGGCGAAAGCGGGCGATGCGGACGCCGCGCGGCGCACCAAGGCGATCTGGGACAAGGCCGGCTCCAACCAGATCGGGCTGCCCGCCGCGACGATTAGCAAATACAACCTGCAACCCAGCGCGGTGCTCTTTAATATCACCGACATCAGCAACTTCACCAAGCCGCTCAGCTCGTTCCCTACCCATTCCATCGCCAGCGCTGTGCTCGGCAAACAAATGAGCGGGGTCAGTTCCTTCGGCGCCGAGGGCTTCTTCGCCATCGTCACCGGCCATGCCTATTTCAAGGAAATCAGCCTCACCAAAAAGACCGAAACCCACCTGCTGGACGTGACGGGCACCGGCGCTGACGAAATCAGCTCCAAGCAAGGCTTCCAAGACGGCACCTCGTGGGCCAAAACCCTCCGCCCCCTGGTGCGCAAGGGCAAGGTCAAGGTCGAGTTGGAACCCATGCTCAAATGGACCAACGCCGACCTCAATCCCGAGCGCCTGGTGCTGATCTATTCGTTCGCCTGCTATATGGAAACCGATGCCAAGCGCCTCTGCTCGTTCGCCAAGATGATCCGCCGCATCGAGTCGTCCAACCAAATCCCGCCTGCCGACGAAATCGCCAAAATCTTCGACTTCCCCACCGTCGCCGAACTCGAGGCGGATTGGAAAAAATTCATCGTCGAAGGAGACTTCAAATAATTGTTAGCCATGACCCTGACCATTCCGCGCGCCCTCGCGCTTGCCGCCCTACTCGTCTCCAGTGCCCTGGCCCAATCAGTCCCCGACGGGGGATATCGCGATTTCAAGGGTGGCAACGGAGTGGTGATCCAGGCGGTTCTGTTGGATAAGACGCCCACTGAGGCGGTGCTGCTGCTGCGCACCGGCAAGCGCTCCACCATTCCGCTCAACCGCCTCAGTGCCGAGGACCAGGCGTATGTGACGGGCTGGTCCAAGGACAAGGCGGTGTTTGTCCAGAAATGTCGCGGGCTGGCCATCCGGCAGTTGTTAGAACTGCGCGGCTACGAGAGCTTTGAGTTCCGCTTGGTAAACAATTCGATCTTCATCGACGGCAAACTCAACGGCAAGCCGGCGCGCTTTCTGGTGGATACCGGCGCGGGCACCAGTTTGTTGCACGCACCGTTTGCCACCTCGGTGGGACTGGAAGTCGGGCCACTGACCGAAAAAATCTTCGGGGTGTCCGGGGAGGCGCCGGCCGGCTGGACGGCGGTGCCGAGCATGCAACTCGGGGAAGCGGTGTTCAAGGACCGGCGGATTCTGGCCACCGACCTGCTCAAGGACAAGCCGGAGGGTGCCAAGACCCGTGAGGATGTGATTCTGGGCGCGGATTTCATGAGCAAGTTGGATGCGGTCATTTCCTATCAGGACCGCCGCATTTTCCTCCGCCCCGACCGCTCGGATCAAAGCGATATCAAACCTGCCGAGGGCGAGGAGTCGCTTGCCTTCCGCCTGTTCAAGACCAAGGAGGGCAAGACGCTGCGCGGCAAGGTCATCTCCAAAACCCCCACCTCCGTCGCAATCCAATTGGTCGATGGTAAAACCACCACCACTTTCATCAATAACCTCGTGCCACAGGATGAGGAGTATGTGAAAGCCTGGAGTGAGGCCGGCGCGTTCTTCCTGCAACATTGCCAGAGTCTGACCATCAACGAGTTGCTCACCTTGCGCAAATACCAGTCGTTCAACTTCGAGCGCCGCGGCAACCATATCTTTGTCGCTGGCTCCCTCAATGATAACAAGGTCACCTACATGATCGATACCGGCGCCGATAGCAGCTTGCTGCACATCAATGCCGCCAAAAAATACGGCTGCCAGGTCGGCCTGATGGACCAGGAAGTCTGGGGCATCGGCGGCAAGGCCCCCGCCGGGGTCACCAACATCGCCAAAGTCACCATGGGCGAAGCCGTTCTAACCAATCGGAAGGTGCTCGCCACCGACATGAATCGCGGCGACGACGATGACAACATGGATTACGTCGGCCTCTTCGGCGCGGACTTCATGCGCGAACTCGATGCCGTGATCACCTACACCGAAAACCGCATTTTCCTCATCCAGCGTTGATCCGGTTAGACCGGGATTTCCCGCAGGATGCCGGCGCACCCGTCTTCGAGCAATGCGATGACTTGATCGAAGCCGTGCTGGCCGCCGTAATACGGGTCCGGCACGCGGGCCGCCTGGTGGGCGCGGCAAAACTCCACCAAGGGCCGGATCCGGGCATGAAACCGGCCGGCGGGATCCAACGCGCGCACGGCCGCGAGGTTGTCCTCATCCATGGTGACGATTAGATCGAAATGGCCCAGATCGGCGGCTTGGATCTGGCGGGCGCGCCCGGCGATGGTGTAGCCGTTGCGTTGCAGGGTGGCGGCCATCCGCGCATCGGGCGGCTCGCCGTGGTGGGCGCCGAGGGTGCCGGCGGAATCAATCTCAATGTCCGCGCTGCGTCCGGCGGCGGCGACCAATTGGCGGAAGATGATTTCGCCGGCCGGGGAGCGGCAGATGTTGCCCATGCAGACAAACAGGACGCGGAACGGCGGGCGTGGGGTGGCGGGGCTCATGGTTGGTGCCGCCGTTCTACCTCTTCCGTCCGCCATTGGCCAGCGCATTCAAATGCCCCCAACGCGCCTGCCGCCTCCGCCCTCCGCCCCGCGGTGGCAGACAAGAAAACCTGAAACCTGAGGGCTGAAACCTGAGGGGAAGACCAGCCCATAGGCACTTCCTTCCTCACTCAGGCTTCAGGTCTCAGGTCTCAGCTTTCATCCCTCTCTGCACCCGCCCTCCGACCTCCGACCTCCGACCCGCGGTGGCAGACAAGAAAACCTGAAACCTGAGGGCTGAAACCTGAGGGCTGAAACCTGAGGGCTGAAACCTGAGGGCTGAAACCTGAGGGGAAGACCAGCCCATAGGCACTTCCTTCCTCACTCAGGTCTCAGGTCTCAGCTTTCATCCCTCTCTGCACCCGCCCTCCGCCCTCCGACCTCCATCTTCCGCCTTCCCCACGGCGGAGAAATCCGCTAATGGATCGTTGCGTCGCGCATTGCCACTCTCGTCCGTTCCCATGTTCCGCCAGTTCTTCCAACTCCACCGCCATCGCACCACTCCCGGCCGCGAACTGCAAGCCGGCCTGACTACTTTCGCCGCGATGGCCTACATTCTCGCCGTCAATCCCGCCATCCTGGCCAACGCCGGCATGGACAAGGGCGCGCTGGTCACGGTCACCGCGCTCACTGCCGCGCTCTCGACCGTGATCATGGCCTGTCTAACAAACTATCCGATCGTGCTGGCGCCCGGCATGGGCATCAACGCGTTTTTCACTTTCACCATCGTGCTGGGCAAAGGCCTGCCGTGGTCCGAGGCGCTGGGCATGGTTTTCATCAACGGCTTGATTTTCCTCGCGCTATCGGTGTCCGGCATCCGTGAGAAAATCATAGCCGCCATTCCCCACCCGCTCAAGACAGCCATCACATGTGGCATCGGGCTGTTCATTGCCTTCATCGGCCTCAAGAACGGCGGCATCATCATTGCCAACCCGGTCACCTTCGTCAGTGTCGGCGATTTCACCTCAGGCCCCGTGGCCCTCTGTCTGGGCGGCGTGCTTCTAACCATCATTCTCGTCGCGCGCGGGGTGCCCGGCGCCATTGTCATCAGCATCGCGCTGGTCACTCTTGCCGGCCTCGTGGTGCCCGGCGCCGCGGGTGCCAACGTCACCCAACTCCCTGCCAGTCTTGTCGCGTGGCCGCATTCGCCCGCGCCGGTCTTTCTCCAGCTCACATTCCATTTCCTAACAAGCTGGGGCGCCTTCGCCATCGCCGTGCCGCTCATTCTCACCCTCTTGCTGGTTGATATGTTCGACAACATCGGCACCCTCATTGGCGTCACCAAGCGTGCCGGGCTGCTCGCCGCCGACGGCTCGCTGCCCAAGGCTGGCCGCGCCCTGGTTGCCGACTCGCTGGCCACGCTGGTTAGCGCGCTATGCGGCACCTCCACGGTGGTGAGTTACATTGAGAGTGCCGCGGGTGTCGAAGCTGGCGGGCGCACTGGTCTGACCTCGCTCACGGCTGCGGTGTTGTTTTTGCTGGCGCTGTTTTTCACCCCGCTCATCCTCATCGTGCCTGCCGTGGCCACTGCGCCGGCCCTCGTCGTTGTCGGCATCTTCATGATGCAATCTGTCGGCGAAATCCAGATGGCTGATTTCAAGGTGGCGGCACCCGCCGTGCTCACCCTGCTGGCCATCCCGCTCACGTTCAGCATTGCCGAAGGCATTGGCATCGGCCTCATCAGTGCCGCCCTGCTGGCCCTCGCCCTCGGCAAACCCAGGTCCTTCACCCTGGTCGGCTACGTGGTGGCCGCTGTTTTCTTCCTGCAATTCTTCAGGATCTTCCCGTTCAACGGTTAGTGAGGCAAGACTGCAAGACTGCAAGACGCAAGACGCAAGACGCAAGACGCAAGACGCAAGACGCGGGAACCGGACAATGGATCACGCCCTTCCCATCAAGTGCCGCTGTACCGCCACTCCCCGCGCTCCCGCCCTATCCGTCACCCCTCAAAAAGCCCCGCTAACCCCCCAATTCTTGACCCATCGAAAAAAACGCTTGGCACAATTACATTTTTTTATGTAAATCCCTTCGCCCCCCCAGCCACTCTGCGTATGCTGCTCTCCGCCGCGCATCCGCTCTTTCGCCTCGTTTTCTCCTTGCCATCTAGCAAAAATCTCCAACACTGCCAGCCAATCGCCCGCCGCAGACCATGCACCGCCGCCCGCGCCCATAGCACCGCCCCCATTCCTCACCCCGATGTCCTATCAACCACCGCTCACCCTCACGCCGCGTCTGATCGATCTGATCAGCCGGGTCAGTGAAGCCTTGGGTCGATGGGAAGTGACTGGCGGAGCCATGTCGCCGCGCCTGCGGCGGGAGAACCGCATTCGCAGCATTCACTCGTCGCTTGCCATAGAGAACAACTCGCTCAGTCTCGCACAAGTCACGGCCATCATCGATGGCAAACGGGTGCGCGGGCTGCCGCGTGAGATCAAGGAAGTGCAAAACGCGTTTGCGGCCTACGAGATGTTGGATTCGCTGAAGCCCACTTTCCACAAGGATTTTCTCAAGGCCCATGCGGCGCTGATGCAAGGTCTGGCCCCTGAGGCGGGTCGCTTCCGCCGGGGCGGAGTCGGCATTTATCAGGGGAAGCGCCTGGTGCATCTGGCTCCTCCGGCCGGGCGCGTGCCATATCTGGTCAAGGACTTGTTCGCGTGGCTGAAGCGAACCGACCAGCATCCGCTGTTGGCCGGTGCCGCGGTACATTATGAGATCGAGTTCATCCATCCCTTCAGCGATGGGAATGGTCGCATGGGCAGGCTGTGGCAAACGCTCATCTTGGCGCAGTGGAATCCGCAGTTGGCCTCTCTGCCCATCGAAAGCGTGGTGCATGACCAGCAGGCCGGATACTACAAGGCCCTGGCTGCCTCGGGCAAACTGGCTGATGCCGCGCCGTTTGCCGAATTCATCCTGCAGGCGCTGCTGGATGCGCTGCAGGCCACTCCCATTACCGACCAAGTAAGCGACCAAGTAAGCGACCAAGTAAAACGTTTGCTAAGAGCGTTCAAGGGTAACGGGGCTGTGGCTGCGGTGGAACTGATGCAGCGTCTCGGCCTCAAGCACCTGCCAACCTTCCGCCGGAATTATCTCAAACCCGCCATTGCCGCTGGGCTCATTTGTCTGACCCAACCGGACTCGCCGCGCAGCCCCACGCAACGGTATGTGTTGAGTCCGAGGGCTTGAAAATGAATCACGAGCGGGTCGCCCGCGCCCCTCTTGATGCGCCCTCCCTGACCTCTGACCCGCGGTGACAGACAAGAAAACCTGAAACCTGAGGGCTGAAACCTGAGGGCTGAAACCTGAGGGCTGAAACCTGAGGGCTGAAACCTGAGGGCTGAAACCTGAGGGCTGAAACCTGAGGGCTGAAACCTGAGGGCTGAAACCTGAGGGCTGA
>CAIZNN010000171.1 GCA_903934285.1 Akkermansiaceae bacterium
CCCGTCCTCTCTGACGCGCCGGACAGCCAAAATCCTGAGATGTTCGCTGGTACCGTGATCTATTGTTCTTCCGTCAATCCTTGGCATGGGCGCATTATACCCAATGATCGTGTGTAGTCTATCCTAAAGACTGCTCAGTATCGCGCTTCGGAGGCCTGAAGGCACCATCGTCCGTAGACCTCGGTCTTACAGTACTGGCAAGCATCATCATGGCTGCCCACTCCGAGGCGGCGGTAAACGTTGAGTTTGTCACAGTCGGCAACGCCTGGAATGCGGCCGATACAACCGGCTACGGCTCGGTGGCCTACGAATACAAAATCGCCAAGAATGAGACGACTGTCGGGCAATACTGCGAGTTCCTCAATGCCATGGCCAAAAGTGATGCCTACTGCCTCTACAGCACCATCATGGCAAGTCGTTCCGAGATCGCGGGAATCTCCCGATCTGCTAGTGCCGGCAGTTATTCGTATGCCGTAATTGGCAGCACGGCCAACAAGCCGATCACCTACGTGAGTTGGTTTGACGCGGCGCGGTTCCGCAACTGGCTGCACAACAGCCAGGGCAGCGGCAGCACGGAGACGGGTGCCTACACGCGCAACGGCGCGATGAGCGGGATCTACACGCTGAACCCAGGCGCCCAGACTTGGAAACCAAGTGAGAACGAGTGGTATAAGGCGGCGTATTACGATGCGACCAAGGGGGGGGGCACTGGCGGCTACTGGTTGTACTTGCCAGCGGAGTGTTGGCGACACGTCGCAAACGCTGATTGTTCCCTTTGATTCCTTATCCCTTTGCCCTTTGTCTTCGGGGAGCGCCGCCATCTTGGCGGCTTTTCCCGGCGTCCCGCCGGGTAACATGGAAACGACGGGGCGATTGTGTACGCCATCGCCCGCGAGGACGTGATTTTCCGGCGCCCCGCCGGGAAACATGGAAATGACCTCCGGGGAGTAGCCTCGCAAAAACATAAAGAGCGTTCCGCAGGATGCGGAACGCAGCCGGCAGGATGCCGGCGCCCCCCATCGTTCGATGGAGGCAGGCTACAGGGACCACCGCGCCGAACCATTCAAGTCCCGACTGGCGGCTGCAACTTCCCGGGTAATGAATCGACCGCTCGGTTAGGACATCCTGGCGGCCGATCGGACAGCAGGATGTCCTAACTGAGCGGAGCCCGCCGTGGAGATCCACGGTGGG
Organism: Akkermansiaceae bacterium; assembly: GCA_903934285.1. Classification (GTDB taxonomy): domain Bacteria; phylum Verrucomicrobiota; class Verrucomicrobiia; order Verrucomicrobiales; family Akkermansiaceae; genus Luteolibacter. The sequence goes on from CAIZNN010000171.1 coordinate 1,192, forward strand.
AACAGGATTGCGGCGCGTTGCTAAACGCCCGGATTTGGCTCGTTTAGGCGGCTCGGAAGTCACCAAGGGATCAGGAATCTGCGAATTCACCATGATCCCCATCTTCCTTTGCGCCTTTGCGCCTTTGCGCCTTTGCGCCTTTGCGCGAGGCAATCTTTACAGCCCGTCGCCTTTGACTGCGGCCTGCCTCACTGCAATTCCACTCATCCAGATTAGGAATTTTCCCGTGCAAAGGAGCAAAGGTGAGCGGGGCCCGGTTGTTCGGCCGGTTGCTTCATATTTGTGCGAGGCTGTTGATCGACATCTGTTTGGGTCGCTTCAATTGATTCAAGCTCCTTCCGCCAGTCGCTAAATAGACGAAATAGAGGTTCCAAATGCATTATTGCCCTTGGCCATTTCTCGTTTTCCTTCTGTCCCCAACCAAACACTCCATACTCTGTGATGTCGCCACGGGGTGTAATCATCGGGCCGTTCACTTTTCCGTCAATCTGATAGAATCCCGAAGGGCTGGCTAACCGAATGAGAGCTGGCAGGTGCGGTGCTGGTTGGGGAGGAAATTCTTTCCGGCGGGGGCGTTTTTTCTCAGGGTCCGCGTTCGCAGCATGGCTCCGGCGGCGAGGAGCGGAGCGACGAGGCGCCGGAGCCCGGCGGCGGGACATGGTTAGCCTGGCCGCCCCGGTTCAACAGGGTGGCAAGCGCTTGGAGGAAAGTTGTTCACAGGGTTCCGCGGCGAGAATGGGCCCTTGCAAGCTCGTCGGAGCCGCGGGTTCCTGTGAACGACTTTCCGGGGTTGGTGGCTACCGGTTCAGCCCGCCTATGGCCGCCCCAGCGCGGCTGCCAACTCGGCAAGCTGCTCGTGCCCACGCACCCGCCTGAAGCCGCTCTGCGCCCGCAGCCGGGCGACTTGCCACCCGGCTCCAATGAAGATGGGGACCATGGCACGGCCAAGTCCACGGGTGCAACCGGTGATGATGACGGTTTTCGCTTTCATGCGTGAGGGGGGCCAAAGAGGCTACTTGCCACCCGGCCGTTTGCAAGCCATGCTCCGGGCATGAAGCAGCTTGCAGCGGCCTTTCTTTTGTTCATCGGGGGCGTCGTGCCGGTTCTCGCCGAACCGGCCGGACCCCAGACACCACTGACTGACTGGCTGAAGGAGGCGCGCATTGGCGCGTTCATGCACTTCCTGCCCGGTGACGCCGCGCAGTTCGCGAAGGTCAACGATTTCGATGTGGCGGCGCTGGCGGCCCAACTCGACGGCATCGGCGCCAAATACCTCGTGCTCACCCTCGGCCAAAACTCCGGTTGGTTCAACGCCCCCAACGCGACCTACGAGAGGATCAGTGGCTATCAAACTGGTGAGCGCTGCGCACCGCGCGACCTGCCGCTCGACCTTCACCGCGCGCTGCAGGCCAAAGGCATCCGCCTGATGCTCTACCTGCCCTGCCAGACACCGAACCACGACCCACGTGCCCAAAAGGCCTTCGGCTTGCACCAAGGACCGAGCGACCAGCCCATCGACCTTGCCTTCGCCAAGCAATGGGCGGAGGTCATCTATGAATGGTCAGCACGCTATGGCGACAAGGTTTCCGGCTGGTGGTTCGATGGCGGCTATCAGGGAGTCGGCTTCAACGAGGAGATGGCGCGCATCTATGCCGACGCCGTCAAGCGCGGCAATCCCAAGGCCATCGTCACCTTCAACCCCGGCGTCCGGCTCATCCGCCACACCCGGGCGGAAGATTACACCGCAGGCGAGCTCAACGAGCCATTCAATGTCGTTCCCACCGCGCGCTGGGTCGACGGCTCGCAGTGGCACGCGTTGAGCTTCCTCGGCTCGCAATGGGGACGCCGCGACGTCCGCCATCCCACCGAACTCTGGCGCGCGTGGTTCCAGCAGGTTACCAAACAGGGCGGCGCGGTCACGCTGAACATGGGACCTAACTGGGATCCCAAAGCCGGCCCCATCGGCGCGATTGCCACAGAGCAGGCGGAGCAATTCCGGGCTATCGCACGACCTTGAAGCACGACGACCACAATTGGCGCACGCCCTGCCAAGTGGAGCGCGGCCACCGCAACGTCAATCGCAGTCTTCCCTTGGAGCCCTATGAAGGATTGCTCTCAGAACTGGAAAGCGAAACCGGCATGCCACTCAGGAGAATCTCGTTGCCGGTTCCTGACATGTGTATTCCGGATGCGGTCGACACCATGCGTGAAATCCTGAGCGCCATCCGAAAGTCCATCGAGCAAGCTCCAGCAGTCTATGTTCACTGTTGGGGCGGGGTCGGCCGCACCGGCATGGTGGTCAGTTGCTGGCTCCGGGAACTGGGTTATCCGCGCGACTTCGATCGAACCTGGGAATGCCCCGGATACGGTTGCCCTTGCGCGGAGACAGGAACTCTTCCACGGGCTAATCCGTTCTCGTGCGTACGAGGGAGGCATACCGATGCCCAAGCATCTCCCGTCGCTACACGACCTTCGGGTTGACGAAGCCGAACCACGCTGGTTCGCCGTACCGGGGATGTATGGCGGGTTCGCGTTCCACCTCCAAATGCGCGCACACTCTCTCCAACTCGTGACCGAGTCCAGGAGTCGCGTGGCGGACGGTTCGGGCATGAGCCACACGATCACGCCAACGCAGGTGATTCTCGACGAGGAAGGATTTGCGTAAGGACAATTGGGTATTGGCCCGTCATCGTCAAACCCTCACCAGCCAAGTGAACCGAAGGCGCGGAGGATGGAGGTGAGGGGCTCGCCCTCCTCTTCGCCCTCGCCGTGCTCGAGGGTGGCGGCGCGGCAGAGGCCGCCGCTGCATTCGATGCTGATGACGGTGCGGCAGCCGTAAAGAAGGATCCGGTCCGCCCACACCTTGCTTTCATGAGTGGGTTTGAAGTGCGCCTTGCGGAGGGCGTCGAGAAGTTCGGCGATGGTGCTCGGCTCGTGCGAGCGGGGGATGACAAGCTGGAATTCCATTTTCAGATGGCCGGTGGCGGTGCCGAACTCCAAATCGCACAAGAATCCCCTTGCAGGTGCGGCACTGGAGCGCTAGCAACCCATGCATGCAACCCCACGACAACCCCAACGATGAGCCGTGGCATGTCAGGCGGCTTACCCGGATAGATCCATGAGACCATCAAAAGTGAATTGGACCCGCAGGTTCCTGGAACAGTTAGGAAAAGAACCCGACAAGGTGATCGCGCATGACATGGGAGTGTGCGTGGGCAGCGTCCGGAAGAAGCGGCTTAGTCTTCGGAAGCTGCTGAGGGACTATAGCAAAGTCACCTGGACGGACGAGTCGATGGCACGCTTGGGAAAGGAACCCGACCAGGCGATCGCGCATGACATGGGAGTGTGCGTGGACAGCGTGCGTAAGATGCGGTGTCGGCTCGGCATGCCGAGATATACGAGGTTCACTTGGAATCCGGAGTTGATTGCCCGCTTGGGCACCGAACCGGACAGCGTTATCGCGCAGGAGATGGCAGTGGGCACGCAGACCGTACGCATCAAGCGGCGCAGTCTCGGAGTGCCGAAACACATTGCAATCCGGTGGACGCCCGAGTTGATTGCACGCTTGAGCAAAGAACCCGACAGGGTGATCGCGCGTGAGATCGGAACGAATGCGGCAACGATCCGTGCCAAGCGCTCCAGTCTTGGATTGCCGACACACAGGAAAATCACCTGGACACCGCAGCTGCTGGCACGCTTGAGCAAGGAACCCGACAGGGTGATCGCGCAAGCAATGGGAATCAGCCGGACGAGCGTCAGTGACAAGCGGCGCAGTCTTGGCATGCGGCACGGGCCCGCGAGACAGAAAATCACGTGGACGCCGCAGTTGATTGCCCGCTTGGGGCATGAACCCGACAAGGCGATCGCGCATGAGATGGGAGTGAGCGTCTTTGCCGTCGTGGCCAAGCGGCTGAGAATTGGCAGGCCGATCAGAGGTTATTACAGGGCAACATGGACGGACGAGTTGATTGCCAGATTGGGCAAGGAAATGGACAAGAGCATCGCGCGGTCGATGGGGGTGAGCAAACAGACCGTCTGGATGAAGAGGCATGTCCTTGGAATTCCGAAATACGGCGGAGTCGGCTTGACGCCAAGGGAGAGGTGAACGCCATGCTGACAAACGAGCGCACCACACGCAACGAACGCCTTCTACTGGTCGCCAACGCAATGATGACGGCTGCACGCACGGCTCCAAAGGGCAAAGGCATCGACATCATTGAGGTGGCGTTGGCCAGTGGTGAGACCATCGGACTGTTGTCGAAGGCAATGTTGGAATATGGCGAAAGGACCGGGTTGAAATTCATTACCCGCGACGCGCTGAACATTCTTCAAGCCGAAGCCATTGTGCTTATTGGAACCCGACAACAATCCCACGGTTTGAATTGTGGCTATTGCGGATTTGAATCCTGTGAGGCAAAGAATGAATTTCCCGCTGTGCCATCGGTCATCCACAAAGCCATGACCAAGCTCCGCGAACTCGCCGCCAGCAGCCGCGACGGCCAACGCATCGCCGAGAAAATCCGCGCCAGGATGCAGGCACCCGAAGCCGCGGAGCCCGACGCTTCCACCACACCCGACTGCTCCCCGGCACTATGATTTTTTTCAGAAAAATTCAGACATCGCTTGACACGAAGTCCGATTCTGGCACTTTAAGAATATGAAAATAACCGTCGATCTGCCAGAAACGGAACTCCTTGAAATCTGTGAAATCACCGGAATTACCAAAAAAGGCCCGGCCATTCGCCGCTTGCTTGCGGATACCTTGCAAGCCCAGCGCCGCGCTAGAATCGCGGGCAGGTTTCTCTCGGGCCAATGGTCGGCCGAGTTGAAAAACTTCGAGTCCGCCAAAGCGGACGACCGCGCTCAATCCCAAACCCTCTCACAACAATGGCGCGATTGATCGAATCCTCCCTTTGGGTGGACTTCACCCGCAGCAAGTCACCACTTGCTCTCAAAACCATGATCCAACCCTGGATCCTCGATCCCCTTGCCTGCCTCTGCGAGCCCATCGCCTTTGAAGTTCTCCGCCACGCCTCCCCGCAGGAACAAAAATGGATCAACGCTCAGTTCGAAACCCTGCCACTCCTCCCGACCCCCGCCCATCTTTGGCGCAATGCCACCCGCCTTGGTCAACAATGCCGGGCTGCCGGGTTCAACGCTGGCTCGCTCGACCTACTCATCGCTGCCCTCAGCATCCACCACGACGCGGAACTCATCACCTTCGATGCCGACTACCTCGCCATCTCCCGCGTCTCAAAACTCCGTATCCAACACCTCTCCCGCAACCTGCCGTGAAAACCACGCCTCCGGCCGAGGATGCCCAGCTCGACCGCGAGCTGTCCGCCGCCTACCGGGGTGCTCGAATCCCTGGTCCAACAGAATCCGCGGATTCTCATGGCCTATTCGATGGACGAACTGTTGCGCGTGATCCACGCCAACCTCTGCATCGCCGCACACAGGGATCGCCTGGAGGGACGTTTCTTCCAACCCGAGTGCCACCAACCATGACGTTCCACACTCCTGCAACCCACCTTGGCGCAAAATGATGGACAGCAAGACGAACGCGCCGAGCAGCACGCCCTGCCCAAGCACCCATGCACCACCGCGTTGAATGAAGCGAATCATATTGATGGTCAGAGGTTTTTGCGCAGGGCCGTCTCCAACAGGGAGATCCATTGCTTGAGTTCGGCGGGCTTGGGCTTCGGCAGGTCTGAGCGCAGGTGCAGTTCGACGCCCGGCACAACGACGATGCGCTTCCATGCCTCCGCCGCCTGTGGGGCTGTGGCCGTGGCACCGGATGATTTCAGAACTCACTAAACAACCTCGAATTTGACGGAGAGACGAGCGCATGGACCACATCGCAGGCCTGCTCTGACAGAGGATACCGCCCTCCTCCCGCTCTTTCAAGCGGTGTCCATGTCGGCGGAATCGAATCCCGTTATGAAAACCAACCACATTACCTGCAAAACTTCACACGCTCTCGAAAACCTCGCTGCCGATGGCGCTTCATCTATCAATACTACAACCGCACTGCGGGCAATTCATCGACAGGAGTTTCGGCGTTTCCGGGATCTTGATGGGTCCCTGTCAGCATGCGCTGCCAGCCGGCATCTAGCAGTTGGCGGGTGATGGTCTGGCCCGCTCCGACGGCGGCATGGAAGGGTTCGAGAACGCAACAACAATCGCCTTTGCGCCCAAGTGCCCGGTTGATCAATCCTGTGACACAGCCGACTCCGGCATCGACAGTGACGGCGTCAACCGGGCAATTGCGAGCACACGCGCCGCATTCCATGCAGGCATCGCGATCAACGATAGCGGCTCGGCTATTGTCAATATTAAACACGGCATGGGGGCAGACCTCGACGCAGCGACCGCAGCCAATGCACACCGCTTCATTGAGTTGCAGGGTAACGACATTTTGCAGATAGCGCATGTTAGTCAATCGGTTAGAAATACGGTGTGGGTCACAGCCACCAGTTGGTTGACCACAGGACAAGTCCCAGGGTGCCGGCGGCAATCTGTGCGGGGATGGCCTTCATCTCTCGCTTCACGCCCGATAGCGAAGTGAATGTCGAGCACCCAGTGAAGTTCATCAGCAGGAAGGAGACACCGGCACCCAGCCAAAGCATGGCGCCCAACCCGGGCAGAAGTCCTTGGATAATGCCAGCCAAGGCCAGGCCCGCCGCCAACGCCGCGCCGAGAAACGCGCCTTTCACCCCAAAGGCGCGTCCGGGAAGCCAGGGAAGAAGCGCAGGGCCGAGCAGACATCCGGCGAGCCAGCATGCAACTCCAGCCATGGCTCCGCGCAAACCGTAGTTCCACAAGCCCTGATCCCAACCGCGCCAGATGACGGGTGTCAGGCCAAGGACCAGCACCAGGATCAATGCAGCGCGGAATTGTTGTCGCAATTCAATTGGCGTTAGAACCAACCTCTCCCATAACGGAAACGTCACGCGCCGCATCTCCGGCGTCGCTTCCTGGCCATTGTCGAGGAATTCCGGAATGTCCTTGGCTCGCACCGGGCCATAGACGACATGGAAACCGGTCTGGCTCTTCACCTTGTGCGCGGCCACTCCCGGCGCACCGAGTTGCGGCAGGATGATCCGGCGGCGCTTCACATGTTCCGCCAGCCGTGTCGCCTCGATTTGCCTCATCAACTCGGCCGTGCCAAACAGACCCTTGCCCGCCGCGCACCAGACATTGACGTTCCCGGTGTCGAGCACCAGCAGCCAAAGGTCGCGCCCGCGCAATTCCCGCCGCAGCACGTCAACCGTCAACTTGTAGTTGGCGGTCACCAGCACCGGCGATTCAGAGGTGGGGCTGCCCATGGCGTAGAGCCCTGGCATCATGCCGTAGGACATGCGCCCGAAACCGAGTCGCACCCGCATCATGCCGAGAAAATCAGACACTCCCCAGTTGGACGAGAGCGTGCGAACTTGATCCGCCGAACCACCGCAATCCGCGCCTTTCTTACAGCAACATTTGTCGGAGTCCATAACTGCCAGGTATCAGGGAGCCGTGTAGATCATCCAGATGCCGCCCAACACAACAAGCACACCACACGCACCCTTGATACGCGTAACCGCCTTGGAATTTTCGTTCCAGTTGAGGAATTTCTGCACCACCTCGGTGGAGGTGCCGGCCAATACGATCACCGAGCAGTGGCCGAGGCCGTAGGCCAGGAGCAATGACGCGCCGTACCACGGGGCGGTTTGGGCCAGCTTGAAGGTAACGCCCAACATCGGGGCCATGTAAGCGAACGTGCATGGTCCCAGGGCCACGCCAAAGACCAAACCGAGGATCAATGCCGCGAGCATCCCCTTGCGCTTCATGCCCACTTGGCCCGGCCCGGAAAAGGGCAGTGGGATCACGCCTAACAAATGCAGGCCGACTACGAAGAAAATCAATGCCACAAAGTAATTTCCGTAGCGGCCGACATCACCCAACATGCGTCCCGCGCCCGCGGTGATTGCGCCAATCGCCGCGATGGTGATCAGGATGCCCACGGCGAACAACGTCGAGGTCCAGAACGCACGCCGCGTGGTGACAGGACCTTGCTCGCTGATGAATCCGACGATGAGCGGGATGCTGGCCAAATGGCACGGGCTGAGCACGATGCTCAGAATTCCCCAGACCACGGCGGCACCCAGCGCGATGAGTGGCGCGCCTTCGACCGCGTGACTGAGGTTGGTGAAGAGTTCTTGCATGATCAGAGGTTCACGCCGAGTTCCTTCCACTTGGCGAGGATGTCCTCCTTGCCGAAAAAGCCGGTGTGGCGGAACAATTCCTTGTCGTTGGCGTCAAAGAAAATCTGGGTGGGAATCATTTCGACACCGTATTTCTTGCCAGCGTCCTCATTCTGCCACACGTCGATAAACTCGACTTTCATTTTGCCGGCATATTCCTTCTTCAGCTCTTCCAGGATCGGAGCCATCATCTTACAGGGAATGCATTTGGTTGCACCCAGATCCAAGAGCTTGGGAAGCTTGGCGGTCGCATCCGCCGCAGCCGCAGCAGATTCCGCGGTCGTTGTGGCCACTGGGGTCGAGGAGTTAGCAGCGTTGCTTGACTTGTTGCCTTTGAGTACGATGGCCGCAGCCGCCGCGCCCACAACGAGCAGAATAATAACAATTTTAGCAGGTGTTTTCATAAATGGATTACTGTTTCTTTTGATGGGGCAAGGTTCGCGTTTACGGTTTTATTTTCTGGTAGATCGCGGGAAGGCAAGTCTGGTAGGTCTCGGTGACTTGTGGTTCCATTGCTGCCAAGGGCTTCACGGGAATGAGGTTGATCACATCAACGGAGCTGAGACCGGACTCCAAGAGGGTTTGCGTCGCACCACAGACCATGGCTTTGAGCGCGGGAGCAATCTCCGCGTCGGCGAGGCCAAACCCGGCCGCCAGATCCCGTAGGGCCTGCAATTGGAACCACAAATAAGTGGGTCCCATCGCGGTCAGCACCGCGTAGGCTTCGATCTTGTCTTCCGCCACTTCCGGGCACTCGCCAAGGGGAGCCAGCAAGTCGGTGATCCATTTCCTATCGACCAAGCTAAGGGCGGTCGCAAACGTGTGCGGATTATATCCCGCACCGATGATTGACGGAGCATTGGGAATGACCCGCGCCAGACGAGTGAACCCACCTAGCAATTCGGTGAGCTTGGCTATCGTGAACTTAGGGGCCAGCGACACCATGCTCGCGCCGGGTTTGAGGTGGTCGCGAATGCCCGCCACCACTTCCGTGATCAGCGGTGGATGGACCGCCAGAAACACCAGGTCCTGGCTGGCGGCACGTGCATTGTCTGATGTTGTTAGAATGCCGGGAAAGCGCGCTTTCAGCGCGTCGAGAATTTCAGCATTGGGATCGCTGACGATGATGTTGGCAGGAGTCTGGTTCGCCCGCGTCCACCCTTCAAGGAAGATGCGAGTGATACGGCCACCGCCGATGAATCCGATGGTGTTCATGGTTTGTTTGGATGATTGTTTTCGATTCTTTCAAACTACATACTTGGAGATTAGCGCTGGCGGATCGCCTGGTCTTACTCTTCGATAATCAGTTCCGGTTCTATGACGATTTCCGACTTCACTGAATTGGCTACCAGGCTGTATTTCTGGGCCGCCTGAAGAGCGCGGCGCGTTCGGCCTTCAACCACCGCGTGCGGTTCGCCCGCTGCCGCGATACGGATCACCGGCCGGAAAAGCAGCCGGGTGAAAATCTCGGTGCGGTCCAGTTCGATGAGTTTGGTGCCCTCGCTGCGGCACTCATAGGACAGCAGCTTCAATTTGAAGCGTTCCGCCGCCCAAATAAACATCATCATAATGCAGGTGTTGGCGGAGGCAACAAACGCATCTTCCGGCGTCAATACCCCGGCGTGCCCGTGCGCGTCTGGCGGGGCTGAGAATTGCATCTCGGGACCGTTGCCCATGGCAACATGACCCCAGTGGTCGCCGGTCCACCGGACGGTTGTATGGTAGGTGGCAGTTTGGCTCATAATTGGTTCTCCTTCTGACAAAAGTTGGCATACTCTAACATAATCGTCTGGCGGTAACTTTTCTCGGATTCCGGCGGTACGGCATTGTAAATTTTCACCGTCTCAAACAGTTCGAGCGCGGCAGCCTCGTCCTGCCCAAGTTCCCGCTCGCGAAAGTGCCGGAAGATGAGCGGCAGAGCCACCCACTCCACCGTTTGGCCATCAATGACGAGCTTTGTCACCGCCATGCCCGATCCGCATGAACACGCGACTTCGCGTTCCTCTCCGACTGGCGCGGCGGACGTTTCCTCAGCAGCCAACACCGTTCCGGTGACCTTGCCCAACACTTGGTCCACCATCGCAGCCAGACGTCCGGCAGTGGAATCAACCGCTATTTTCCCGGCGGCATTCAAGCGGCGGCGTCCTTCAGGCCGATCCAGCCCGCATTCGGCCACCAACTCGTTGACCACGATGCTAGCGGCCGGCTTGCTCGAATACATCTCGGTGCCGCGTGCGGCGCAGCGAAGAGCGCAGCCGTCAACGGTGATGGTCGGATGCACCCGGGCGAATGCGCGGTCACCGGCACCGCCCGCCAGAAAAAGCGGCAGGCAAATGGTGACCGTTTCACGCGGGCGCAGTTCGTTGAGCACTTTCAGTGCGGCCAACCGTGCCACGGTCCCTTCGGCCAATTCTTCGCAACTGCACGCAACGATGCCCACCTTCCGTTCAAATATTTCAGACATGGTTTGCTCCTTTCCCGGGTTGTTCACCGCTATCAAGGCGTTCAGCGACTTCCCCGGCCAGCACGCGGGCCAGTTTCATGCCGGCCTCGTTCAACTCGGCGATGCCCTCGGGTTTCAAGTCCTTGTGCCGCCGGAAGACATCCAACACGGAAACTTCCTGGGCCACCGTTCCGCCGCTTTGGGTGACCATTTTGGAGGCGCACATTTGTTTGCACCCGTCGATGGTTACTGCCGGATATCGGGCAAGCAGTTCGCGGGCTTCGGGATCACCCAGCACGAGCTTGGCCAATGCCACCAGCCGTGTGCTCTCAGGCCGCAGCTCATCACACAAGTCGTACGCCGCTTCGCGACTCACGGTACCGAACGGTTTCCCGATACCGCTGCACGGTACGACAACCACGCGTGTTTTATCGGTATTCATTGCTTTTTCAACTCCTCGTGTGCCTCGGTCTGCATGGCCGAGAAATAGGCGTCCGGTTCAAGCAAGGTCATGCGTTCGACGTCCCAATCCGTCGTTTCAACTACCGCCAGCCAGCCGTCACCATAGGGATCCTCGTTGATGACTTCCGGGGTCATCTCCAGTGCCGGGTTCACCTCCACCACCGTTCCGCTGACAGGCGACGGCAGCTCCAACATGGTTTTAATGGTTTCGATTTCCGCAATGCTTTCCCCCTCCTTCAATTGCGTTCCCACGGGTTGAACCGTGGCGAAGGCGACATCGCCGCTGCGCTGTTGGAGGTAGTCTGTGAGGCCGATCCGGATTCGGTTAGGCGCTTCCGGCTTCATCCAGAAAGCCCAGGCTCCCTGTGCCGTGTAGAACCGGTCTTTCGCGACCCGGAATGTGAATTTGTCCACCGTGGTTTCGAGATGTTCGGTCATGGTACTATTGTTTGTTAGCGAGAATGAATATGAATCGCGGCGTCACGGAAACCCAGCGCGGCCTCCAGCATGGCCTCCGGGAGCGTTGGATGGGCGTGAGTTGTCCACGCCAAGTCGTCAGCGGTCGCGCCCGTCTGCACGGCCAACGCGCCTTCCGCAATCAGATCCGTGACGTGTGGTCCCATCATGTGAACCCCGAGGACGCGGCCACTGCCTCCTTCGCAAATCAACCGGACCATGCCGTCGGATTCACCGAGGATGCGGGCACGCGGATTGGCGGAGAACGGAAACTGCGTGACCTTGATTTTCGAGCCCGCAGCGCGTGCTTGAGCTTCCGTTAGCCCCACACTGGCGACCTCCGGTCGGGTGAATATCACGTTGGGCACGCAGCGGTAATCCACTTGTCGCTGACCGCCGGTTGCATTCTCTGCGGCCACACGTCCATCCACCATCGCCTTGTGCGCCAGCATCCACCCGCCAATTGCATCGCCGATAGCCCATACGTTGGGGAGATTCGTTGCCAACTGTTCGTCCACGGCGATGGCCCGGCCGTTCATGCGCAAGCCGAGTTCAGAAAACCTCATTCCCTGCGTGTTCGGCCAACGACCCGTCGCGATCAACACCAGCTCGCAGTCCGTTGCCGTTTCAGCTCCGTTTGTTTCCGAGAAAACGCGGAGCGTCTCGCCGATGCGCTCGATTCTCTGGACAACCGCGCCCGTCCTGACATCCATGCCCCGGCGACGTAGCATCAGATGCAGGCGTTTTGCGATGGCTTCATCCGTGGCGCCAAGGAGAATCGCCGGAGTCATCTCCAGCACGGTTAGCTGGCTGCCCAGCGCCTCGTAAATGCATGCAAACTCCAAGCCGATCACACCGCCTCCGATAACGACCATGCGGGCGGGCACCGTTTCGATGTCGAGCGCTCCGGTGCTCGTGACCACACCCGGAAGGTTGCTTCCCGGAATGGGCGGCGTGGCGGTGATCGAACCTGGCGCGAGGATCATTCGTTGTGCCGAAACTTCCTGTCGCCCACCCTTGCCATCATCAATTGAGAATGTGTCCGGCTTGATCATCCGTGCCGTCCCTTGAATGAGCGTGACCTTACGCGACTTCAGCAACTGCTCCACACCACCGACAAGCTGGTCCACAGTATCCCGCTTAAAAGCCATCAAGGCTGGCAAGTCCGCTGCGACCTGTGGAATCGAAACGCCAAAATCCCCGGCGCGTTTGGCCCTGACAAGAAATTCAGTGGCCGAGGTCAACACTTTGGTCGGGATGCAGCCCACATTGAGGCACGTTCCGCCGACCCGTTCCTTCTCAATTAGAATCACCCGTGCCCCACGCTGGGCAGCAACCAAGGCGGCCACATATCCTCCTGGACCGCCACCGAGGACGGCAACATCAGCGTTATATTGTGGAGCACTCATGGGCAGTCAATGACTTGCGGGAGCGCTCGCCGTTTCAGACGAGCAACTTCTTGATCTCCTCTGCCGAAGGCACGCGGCCCGCCACCTTCACCTTGCCGTTGACGGCCAGTGCGGGAGTCATCATCACGGCAAAGGCCATGATTTCCTTGAGGTCGGTGACCTTGGTGATTTCAGCGACAATACCGAGTTCCGCTACCGCTTGTTCGGTGTGCTCCGCCAGCAACTTGCATTTCTGGCATCCGGTGCCTAGGACTTGTATTTTCATGGTCTTCAATTTTGGGATTCAGGAATTTCTTCTATCAGGCACAGCATGCGACACGGAGCGTTTGCACATTCTCCCCGGCATCAACCCGGTTAATGCATTCGGCAAAGGTGAGTACACACGGACAAGCGAGCCGATAGAAAACCTGCTGGCCGCGCCGCTCGTCGGCGATCAAGCCGGCATGCCGCAGCACTGTGAGGTGACGTGAGGTAGTCGAGGCCGCGCACCCGGCCACCGTGGCCAGGTCACAGGCACACACCTCGCCATGGCCCAAAGCATGGACAATCGCCATGCGCCCCGGGTGTCCGAGCGCCTTAAACACCTCGGCCTGGCGCTTGAGCGCCGTCTTCGCCGGCTTATCCGACGATGGTGGAATCGCTTTTTTGCTGCGGTGCATGGCGTAACTATTCGCGTTTTCGCGAATAGCGCAAGACTTATTTTAGATGAAATTCTGCGTCATGGCCTGCGGGGTATCCGGAAGTGGAGGATACATGCTTTTCAGGCAAGCGGTTCAGGGGAAGAGCCGATGCCCCGTTGATACCACCCCCGCGAGGCATTGCAGACGCGGCAGACGGAAAGCATCACAGGCACTTCGACCAGCACCCCCACGACACAGGCCAGAGCCGCACCCGAACTGGGGCCGAAGAGCGTGATGGCCACGGCCACCGCCAGTTCGAAGAAGTTGCTGGCACCGATGAGCGCGCCGGGCGCGGCGATGTTTTGCGGCACCTTGAACCAGCGCATCAACAAGTAGGTCAGGCTGGAGTTGAAATAGACCTGCACCAGGATGGGAATGGCTAACAAAATCACGGCGACCCATTTGGTTGTCAGGTTTTCCGCCTGAAAGGCGAAGATCAACACTAGGGTCGCCAACAGCGCCACGACCGTCACCGGCTGGAAGCGGGGCAGGAAGGATTTCTCGAACCACTCGATGCCATGGGATTTGAGCAGGCCCTTGCGGGTGAGGAAGCCCGCAGCCAATGGAATGACAATGAACACGACGACCGAGGTGATGAGCACCTTGGACGGCACGATCACGTCGGCCACACCGCACAGGAACATCACGACGGGCGCGAAGGCCACCAACATGATGAGGTCGTTGACCGCCACCTGTACCAGCGTGTAGGCCGGGTCGCCGTCGGTTAGATAGCTCCACACGAACACCATGGCGGTGCAGGGCGCGGCAGCCAGAATGATGAGACCGGCGGTGTAGTTCTTTGCCATCTCCGGCTCGATCCATGGGGCGAAGACATGTTGCAGGAAGACCCACGCAAGGAATGCCATGCTGAAGGGTTTGACCAGCCAGTTCACGAACAGGGTGATGAAGAGCCCCTTGGGTTTCTTCGCGATGCTGCCTAACGAACCGAAATCAATTTTCAGCATCATCGGGAAGATCATCAGCCAGATGAGCACGGCGATGGGGATATTGACTTGCGATCCTTGGCCGAATTCCAGCTTACTCAGGCTGGCGACAAAATCTGGCAGTAGTTTGCCCAGCGCCACACCGACGATCATGCAAACGAGGACCCACAGGGAAAGATAGCGCTCGAAAAAGTTCAGACGCTTGGGGGTGTCGGATTGCGGTTCAGATTTCGTGTTCATGGTTTTCGCGTTGGTATTGCAGGTTTGAGGTTGGATACAGCTAACCGCGCCAAAGCCTCCGGGCCGGTGGGTTCCTCCGACTGCCAAGGCAGCCAGGCGGTGCGGGTGGCGTGTTTTGCCACCACCTCGCTCAGGTAGCGGCGCTCGGATGCTTCGCGCCCTTGCAGCAGGGGATCACAGGAACCACTGTGGAGCAGGCTTTGATTGATGAGCCAGGCAAAGGGTTCGATGCGTGCCCGGCGCAGGTCATCCTGCAACTCGGCGGCCTCGTGGACCGGCGTGGCTTCGGGCAGGGTGACCAGCAGTATCCGGGTGAACGTCGGATCTCGCAAGCGTTCCAGCAGTTTAAGCACTTCCTCCGGTTGGGTGCTGCGGGCCTGTCGCTCAAGTTCGCGCTGATAGGCTTCGCTGGCATCGAGCAGGAGCAGGGTGTGTCCGGTGGGCGCGGTGTCGAGCACCACAAAGCGATTTGTTCCCTGGCCCACCTCGCGGGCAAAGGCGCGGAACACGGCAATCTCCTCGGTGCAGGGGGAACGCAGATCCTCTTCTAGCAAACTACGCCCCGCCGCATCCATCGCGGCACCTTGCGCCGTCATCACCTCCTCCTGATAGGCGGCGGTCTCCGCGGCAGGATCAATCTTGCTGAGCGTGAGCCCGGGTACCTGGCCCGCCAAGGTCTGGGCCACATGCGCGGCGGGATCGGTGGTGCTGAGATGGACGGAATGGCCGCGCTTTGCCAGCATCACAGCGATGGCAGCGGCCACAGTGGTTTTGCCCACGCCGCCTTTGCCCATCGTCATTATGACGCCATTACCCTGGCGTTCTATGTCTGCGACAAGATCCTCCAGGCTCTCCATTTCCGGCGGGCTCCAGCCGTTAGGCAGGGGTTTCGCGATGGCGCAAGATCCACTTGCTAGCAGCAATCGCAGGCCCTGGACGCCGAGGATATTCACCGGCCGCAGGGGCACGATTGAAGTCGGCAGGCTGTTGATAAAGGCGTCAGCAGCCTCGATGGCCGCCATGCCACGGCGCTGTAGTGCGAGGGCAGTAACGTCTTCCGGGCAATTAGTTTCAAATACCCCGTTGATGACAAGGCACTGATTGCCGACCCCAAGCGCCCGCAACTCGCCCGAGGTGCGCTGCGCCTCATTGAGTGCGGCGGATTGGGGGCGGCTCACGAGCACCAACGTCGTTGCGGTGGCATCAGCCAGCGTGTGAACGGTGGCCTCGTAAATGGCGCGTTGTTTATCCAGTCCTGCAAGTGGTCCCAGGCAGGAACTGCCACTGGTGCTGTTGTCCAGAAACTGGTCCCACGCTTTGGCCAGACTCATCAGACGCAGCGTGTGACCGGTCGGTGCGGTATCGAAAACGACATGGTCGTAGTTTTTCGCCGCCTCCGGATTTCCGATCAAGGCCGTGAATTCATCAAAGGCCGCGATTTCCACGGTGCAGGATCCCGAGAGTTGTTCCTCCATGTTGCGCAAGGCTGCCTCCGGCAGCAGGCCGCGCATCGGACCGATCAGGCGTTCGCGATAAGCGGCGGCCGCCTCGACCGGGTCGATGTTCATCGCGTCAAGGCCAGGCACGCCGACAATGGCTGTGGGTGCATTGGTCAAGTGTGTTTCCAGCACTTCATCCAGATTGGAAGCCGGATCAGTGCTGACCAGCAACACGCGTTTGCCGGCCTCGGCGAGTTTCAAGGCCGTGGCACAGGACAGAGAGGTTTTACCAACCCCGCCTTTGCCGGTGAAGAACAGATAGCGTGTGGCGGTGGCCGGATCGGTCTGATAGATTGGCAGGTTCATGGTGCGTCGGGGACGGCCTCCTGATTGCCAAGGCCCGTCATGCTGCTCAATTCGAGCCGACTAGGATAGCTGCCGGAGCTAATGATCTCGCCGTCGAGCAGGATCAGCGGCAGGCACTCGATGCCTTTTTGATTCACGGCTTTGGTCACGACCTCGTTGGCGGCAAAAACATCGTACTGATGGAGTGGATTGAAGCGCTCCACTTGAACGCCGTTCATGCCGAGCCACTGCAAGGACACGGCGAAATTGACGAGATTGCTGTCCACCTCGGCCCCACATACGCCGGAGGAACAGCACATCGGAGGGTCAAAGACTTGAATAGTTTTCATGGCTTGATATATTAGTTAGAATGTCGCCAGCAGATAGAGACCGACGCCGACCAGCAGCACACCAGCAACGATCCGGATGGCTGCCTCGACTTTCTGCGCCTTGATTGATGCCTTGCCAAACGAAACGCCGAGCAGAATGGCCGCAAGCGGCAGGCTGAAACCCAGTGCAAACGCCGCCATGAGGAACATGCCCCAAAGGGCATGGCCTTGCAGCACGGATGCTCCCAGAACAATGAAGATTCCCGGATTGCAGGGCAGCGAGCAGGCCGCCACGCCGCCACCCAACAACAATCCCACGAGGAGCGTCCCGAAAACCCCCTGTCCGGCGGCCGACGTGGCGGTCTTGCGGCGCAATTGTGGCAGCTTCACCGGCAACAAGCCAAGAGCCGCGAGCCCGAACAACACTGCCATCAGCCCGGCAAACAGTTTCCAATAGTTCCCCAGCAGCGCCTGTGCCGACTGCCCTACAAACCCGGCGACATAACCTAGCACGATCAGCGCCAGCGTGGTGCCAAGCATGAATGAAAGTGCTGACACCAGGGCGGTCCGGCGGCGTACATTCTCCCGCGTGCCCGAGTAGGCCACCAACATGCCCATCGCCGGCAGGGTGCAACAGGCGCTGCCCACGGCACTGGCCAAACCTAGCAGAAATGCCAGTGGCAGGGCAAGAGCACCGGAACTGCCCGCCTGAAGGGCGGTCTTGATGGAATCAATCATCGTGTGAGGTTTCAGTTCATTTGCAGCCGGGGGCACCTGGGGCGCAACCGCCGCTGCCACAACCGCCCGCACTCGACGCGGCCACATAACCTTGCACCAGTTTCGTTTCAGTAATCTCACCCGAAACCGCGTTCATACCCTTACCCTTGACCATGGCCAGCACTCCGGGCAGCGCCACCTGTGACGCAAGGTTCGCGTAATCAGGCGAGCCCGCTTTCAAGGTGAAAATGGCACATTTGCTGCCCTTGGCTTCAATCGTTTTTACGGCAGCCTGCATCGCCTTGGTGGCGGCGGCATTGACAGATGTTTCTTCCTTACCAAGGAGATAGACAAAAACGGCGTCACTCTTGGCTGCGACGGTATTGAGTTCGGCAAATGCTCCGATAGTCGTTTCCACACTCACTTCGGCGGGTTTAGTCACCACGGTGGGGCTGACCGGTAGGGTATTCTGGACAGGCACTGTGGGTGCCGCTTCGGGAGCTGCCACAGGTGTTGTTTCGGATGTGGCAACGGGAGCCGCAGCAGATGCTGCCACAGGTGTCGCAAAAGTGCTCGCCACCGGTTGGGCCGATACGGCTTCGGTCTTGGTCATGGCGCGAACTACCAGCACACCGGCGACCAGCAGCACGACCGCGCTAATTACCCAGCGTGCCTTGCCAGACGACCCGCTGGAATGGCACCCGCATCCGGCTCCACATCCCTCTGCTTGTTGTTTGAGTAATTCCATGTTGTCGGCTGCCTTTGGCGCTTCATTTGCTGTGTTCATAATTCGCTATTGGTTATTGGCTGTTGGTTGTTGGTTGGGCATGAACAGTTATTAGATTGGTTTGGGGCCGCATTGGCTTGCGTTGATTTTCTTCAGGCGGGCGAGATCCTCCCGGAAGATTTTGCCTTCGAAAATGCAGTCTTGCAGGCAGGCGAGGTTGGCGGCCAGTTCCGGACAGGGATCAGCGGGCAGCGAATACACCCGCCAAGTGCCGCGGACCTCGACTTCCACCATCGCGTGGCGACGCAGATACGCGAGTTGCTGGGAGGTCCTCACCGAGCCGATGCCCAGCACCTTCTCGATATGGCAAACACACTGAGGCTCAATGCGTAGCAGGTTGAGAATCCGCAGACGATTGACGTCGCACAGGCACTTGTAGATCGCGACGACCTGCTCTGATTCGGTTTGCTTGACGGACATGACAGAGGCTATTTAAGCTGCCGATTAACTACCTGCAAGTGCAAATAGCGATTTTTTGTAGAAAAATGCCCGCTTGTGATCAGTGGCTCGATGTCGGCGAACTGACGCGAATTTGGATCATGCCGTCTTCAACATCGAGAATGCGGTCGAAAACATCGGGCGGGCGGTGCCATAGCCAGCGTGGATCACCTCAGCCTTGGGCGCTTCATCCCGCCGCTCGAAATAGAATTTGGGCTCTGCCAGCAGCACTCCGTCCGGCGTCTTGCGGTCCTTCACTCCCACCAGGAAATCCGGGAAAAATCCGCGTCCGTCCGGCAGCAGGACGTTCACTGCCCATGGCTTGTGCGGTTGGTTGCGGTGCCACCACCTGATCGTGCCGCTTTGGTCGTGGTCGAGCACTTGGGCAAAGTTCTGTTCCCACGAATTGAGAGCAGACGGCAAGATGCCGTAGAGATTTCTGTTGGAGCTTGGTAGCGCTTCATCGGATTCCCAAGTCATCGGCAACGGCTCCGCCGGCAAAATCCGCGCATGCTTGGTATCTGGATCGGCGAGAAAGACGTAGCCATAGCACAAATCGTCCGCCACCTTGCGTTTGGCCGCCTTCGCCTGCAAGGCCCGGTGAACCCGCAGAATGCGCCCGATGAGCTGCACTCCGAAATCCTCATCCCGAGCTGCCCGCATCGAACACAGGACGAACGCCCGCGGTGCGTCAAAACCAAGCGCCACCGACATCTTGAACACCAGCACCTCGATCTTTTCGTTATTTGCCACCGACAGAATATCCGCGTCGGGCTCTTCCGAAGTATGCACCGCGATCTGGTTCTTATCGAAACCCAGCTTGATGAGCCGTTCCACCGCCTCGTCAGTCTTCTTCCTGACCTGAGTAGCCGCATCGTCCTTCTTGGAGTTCACCTGCACCAGCAGGAGTGGCACAAGGTCCACGCCATCCGCCGCCAACCGCTCCTTAATCCGGCGGTGCGTGGTCACTGCGTCGCGCAAGGCCGCTTGCTCCAAGTCCACCATCTTCGCCTTGTCCGCATCCACGAAATAGGCGGCGCAGCGAACACCGTTCTTTATCAAACCGGCATCTACCGCATCTTGCCGGGCGATGCTTGTCCGCCGGAATTCCGCCACGTGCGCCCGTCGATGGACCGCCCGATGGAATACGAGATCACCAACGTCATCGGCACCATCCGCCTGCTGGAATTCTGCCGCCGCATGGGCGTCCCCCACTTCGTGTTCGCCTCGTCGTCCAGCGTCTATGGGCCGGACACGCCGTTGCCGGCCGAGGAATCGACCCAGGCCAACCCGTGCAGCCCCTACGCCCTGACCAAGCTCCACGGAACGACACTTGCCAAAGTGTCGTGTGAAGCGGAGAAAGTCGTGGGTCATGGATAGAAAAGCGCTCTCTTCATCTGCAATCCACAATCCGCTATCCACTATCGCCGTATGGCTGGGGGCGGTCTTCTCGGTGTGGGGGCCGGGGCAACGGCCAGATCTTGCCCTGGAAGCGTTCCGCCGTCGGATCGAGGCGGGCCAGCCGGTCATGATCAACGGCGACGGCACCCAGCGCCATTTAAAATCCTAAATCCCAAATCATAAATTCTAAACAAAGAACATGGCGTCCCTGCTCCATCTATTATCTCTTCCGTTTAGAACGCGGAGTGAGCGTTAGCGAGCTTGGAAATATCTGGCG
>CAIZNN010000172.1 GCA_903934285.1 Akkermansiaceae bacterium
GATCCTGCTCCAGGTAATGATGAGTTTGCCGTCAGCATCGGTCGTGGCCTGTGTGAACCGCGTGTAATTCTGCCCTGCGGTCAAACTGCTTGTATCCGCGCTGCCAGTGGCGGTTTGGGTGTCGCCATTGACCGTCCAACTGAAGCCTTGGTCAGTTCCAACTTGGGTATAGCCGACCAAGTCATAAGTGGAGTTGGGCGAAAGGCCGCCGAGGGTGATGGCTGTCGGGCCAGGGCCGCTATACTGATAGAGATAGATGTAGTCTTGTAGCAGGGCATTATAGTCTCCGGTCGTGGGAGTGTTGTAGAAAGCAGCACAATGAGTGCCGACGGTGACTGTCGCGCCGGAAGCCGCACCAGTCGAGTCAAGCAGCACGGTGGTGGGGATGGTCTTGGGGGCGTTGGCTCCGGTAGGAACAACGAAATTCCACGTGTCTCCGGCAGCGCCGAGGATGGTCGCCGGAGTCCCGCTGAAGTCCGGGCTGACGCCGTTGCTGAAGTCCACATGGTAAACGACGTCGGCGTGAGCCGCGTGAGCCGCCATCAGCCAGCCAGCGGCCAGCAGCAGGGATTTGGGAGCGTTGCGAGTGAACGAATATTTCGGTTTCATGGTTTTTGTGTTCGGTTGGTATTGCTGGCTTGAATATGGATGAGGCGTGACGGCTGGTGTCCTACTTCCGGAAGGAAGCGTCAACCGGAAAAGCGCAATCGGCCGGCCAAACCCCGCAGGCCAGCACCACATTTGTGAAATTTTTTTTTGCCGAGCGGGCGTTGCCGGCTCAGTGGGGGAGTGGGCCGGTTTCGCCGATGAGCGCGGCGGCTTCGCGTTCCAGCACGCGGGCGATGGCCCAGTCTTGCCAATGGCCTTGGCCTTCTCCGCGGGGGTAGTAGACGTCCCGCGCGAACGGCCCGGCGAAGAACTCGCGCGCCAGTGCCAACTCGGCCCGCGCCAGGCCGGGCTGACCGAGACGCTGTGCCGCCATGGCGGAGACCACGTGCGCGGTGGCGCTGCGGGCCTGGTTGGAATCTGGAAATGCCAGGCACTTGCGGTTCCACGCCATGGCTTGGGCAAAATCCCCGCGCCGGTAGTCGCTCAAACCCAGCGACATGGCTATGAACGCGCTCTGGGAGCCGTCGTCGCCGGCGCGGGGCTCGCTGTCTTTGGACAGGAACCCGACCAGCATGGCGGCGGCCGGCCGCAGCCGCTCCAGCAACGCCTCATCCGCCGGCAACAGCAGGCAGGCTTTGACGAGGATGGCGGTATTGTCCCGGTCGGCGATTAGGCCGTGAAGGGAGGCCGCATCCTCCCGGAAGCGCCGATAGCTGGCCAGATCGCCTGCTTTCACCAGAGTCGGTCCCACGGCGATCAAGTCCATCAGGCCCCTGGCAGGCGCAGGCGTCCGCTCCAGCCGGTTGGCTTGGAGAAACAAGGTGTAGCAATCCGCCGCTTGCCTCCAGCGCTGGCGGATGGCGTTCCAATCACCCAGTGAGCGAAGCACATTGGTCGCCTCCAGGGATGGATCGATGGAGGCCAGCGGGGTTTTGACCAGCAGCGCGTCGGCCTCTTCGATCTTGCCTTCAGCCAGCAGGAAGGCCGCCATGGAAATCGATTCCCTGGCCGTGGATTGCCGCAGCAGGCGGGCTTCATTGGCACGCGCCGCCTCGGCCGCCTGGCGCAGTTTCACTTGGGCCTGGCGTGCCTCGCGCTCCCGCAGATAAAACCAGCTGGAAACCCCGAGGCCCGCCACCAGCGTCAGCGCCGCCACTGCGGCGGAAGCAAATACCGCCTTGTTGCGGCGCACCAGCTTGCCAAACAGATAGAAACGGGCGGGCGGGCGGGCCAGGACCGGTTCATCCTCCAAAAACCGCCGGAGATCCAATGCCAGCGCGTTGACGGTGTCGTAGCGGTTCTGGCGGTCCTTGGCCAGAGCCTTGAGCACGATCCAGTCCAGATCACCCCTCACGGCGGCCACGAGCTGGCCGGGCACGGCAGCGTGGCGGGCTGCCACGCCCGCCAGCTCGGCGGCATCGAGCTTGGCGAGCACGGCGGATGGGGTGGGCGCATCCTCCTCGCGCAGGATGCGCAGCATTTCAAACATGCCTGCCTGTGCCAGCCTGGTGGCGTCGAAGGGTGTGCGTCCCGTGAGGATTTCACTGAGCAGCACGCCGAGGCTGTAAACATCGCTGCGGGTATCCATGTCCTGCCCGCCTTCCGCCTGTTCGGGGCTCATGTAGGCCGGCGTGCCGATGAATTGGTTGCAAAGCGTGAACAGGGTGTTGTCTGTGAGCCTGCCCTCGATGGCCCGGGCGATGCCAAAGTCGATCACCTTGGGCACGGCCAAGCCGTCCTGCGATGATACCAGAATGTTGGACGGTTTGATATCGCGGTGGATGACGCCCTTTTGGTGGGCGTGCTGAATGGCATGGCAGACTTGGATGAACAACTCCAACCGCTGCGGCAGGTCGAGCCGGTTGGCATCGCAGTGCTCGGTGATTTTCATCCCGTGGATCAACTCCATGACGAAGTAGGGCCGCCCGCTGGCGGTGGTGCCGGCATCGAGCACATGGGCGATGTTGGGGTGGTCCATGAGTGCCAGCGCCTGCCGCTCCATTTCAAAACGGGCGATGACGGTTTCGGTATCCAGGCCGAGGCGGATGACCTTCAGGGCCACCCGCCGACGCACCGGTTCCCGCTGCTCGGCTAGGAAAACCACCCCGCAGCCGCCTTCGCCGATGCGCTCCAGCAACCGGTAGCGGCCAATCAGCGAGCCCGGCCCGTCTTCGGCTGCCGCCGCGCCAGGTACACCCGAGTCGTCGCCGCTCGCCCCGTCCGCCGCGAGCACCTCGCCGACATCGGCCCCGGCCTCCACGCGCGCCTGCACCGCAGTCTGGAAAAATTCCTCGGCGGCGGCTCTGGCATCCAGCCATCCTTCGACCCGTGTCTGCTGGGTGGCATCACCGCCGCAGGCCTGGGTCAGGAACGCATGGCGGGTCGCCTGCTCGTGGATTTCCGCGGCGGCTTCAAAGAGCGCCTTGTCGATTTGCCTGGATGAGACGCCGCTCATGGGTCGGATTGCTGCCACATTGGTATTAGCGGATTCTGAGTCGATAAACCGTCGCCTTGGTTCAGCGCGTGTCGCCGGGAGCGGCCTCCGCAGCCCGGATCATTTGGAACAGGCAGACCTTGGCGAAGGCCCACCGCCGCTCCACCGTGGACTCGCTGACCCCCAGCGTGCGGGCCGCTTCCTTGTTGGAGAGGCCGGTGAAAAACTTGAGCATGACGACCTCGGCGGCTTCCGGGTCCTCCCGTTCCAAGCGTTGCAAACTCTCGTCGATAAGCAGCAAGTGATCGTTGGGTGAGACTGCCGCCAGATCCAGATCCGCAATATCCAACCGCTGCCAGCCGCCCTCGCGCTTGAGGCTGGACTTTTGCCGCGCGCGGTCGATGAGGATGCGCCGCATCGCCTGGGCCGCCGCCCGGTAGAAATGCACCCGGTTCTGCCAGGTCCGCGTCCCATCGTGGGGGGCCAGGCGCAACCACGCCTCGTGCACCAGCGCGGTGGGCTGCAGCGTGTGGCCGGCGGCTTCCCGCGCCATCCGCGCCGCCGCCAAGCGCCGCAGTTCGTCATACACCAGCGGCAGCAGGTGCTCGGCCAGCAACTCCCGGTCGCTGCCAAACTTTTGTAGGACCAAGGTCAGCTCGCTCATGGTGGGC
Organism: Akkermansiaceae bacterium; assembly: GCA_903934285.1. Taxonomy (GTDB): domain Bacteria; phylum Verrucomicrobiota; class Verrucomicrobiia; order Verrucomicrobiales; family Akkermansiaceae; genus Luteolibacter. The sequence continues at coordinate 3,715 of CAIZNN010000172.1, forward strand.
GCGGAGGACAATCGATGACAGGGGGACTCGGCTTGCAGACTGCAACCGCTACCGCACGATCTCAGCCACGCGCGGCTCGAACTGCTAGCGCGGTGCGAATGGCATGTCAAGGGGAAGTGGAGGGCAAATCGGGCGTGGCCGGTGCCGTTTGTGGCCTAATTATAATGCCAGCCATTATCTTGTTGACGGCGGCGGGGCGGCGCGACTTCGTTGACGGGGACGCGGCGGGCCGACAACTATAATGCCAGCCATTATCTTGTTGACGGCAGCGGGGCGGCGCGGCCGGGTTGGGTATGCGGCGCGTCTTCGTAGACGAGGAAGCGGCGGGCCGGCGGGTGTGACACTGCGGTTTGACACCGCGCGGATGTGGCAGTATGTGTGTTGTGACTGGTAACAACCGCCCTGATTGGAGGTGACGATGGTAACCCGCAGCAACTCCTGAACAAATTCCCTCCGGTAGCGCCGCGCGCC
>CAIZNN010000173.1 GCA_903934285.1 Akkermansiaceae bacterium
ACCTGGGTGCGGGCTTCGGCTAGCATGTCTTCGGGTGATGCGTTCATCGCACGGGATTGCGTGTCAACCGACGCGTGATAAACCCGCAGGCGGCGCATCGCCTCGGCGCGGTCGGGGACCATGCCCGCCAGATTGAATCGCTGCGCCTGCCGCCCGCTGAATGTCTGGCCTTCCATCGCCTCGGCGGGGATTGCCCGCCCCCGCGCCAGCACGGCGGCATGAAATTCCTGCGCGATTTCCGCGAGGTTGGAGCGGATCAGGTCGCGTTGGTCGTCGGTCAGGGGCGTGCCGGGTGCTCCCATCGCCTTGTATTTTCCAACGGAGAACACTTCCACCTTGATCCCCTCGGCATCGAGCGCGGCGGTGTCATCAATCACGGCTTGCACGACTCCGATAGACCCGACTTGCGCGGATGGCGTGGCGTAGATGGCGCGGGCCTGGCTGGCGATCCAATAGGCAGCCGAGGCCATGAGACCAGACGAAAACGCATAGACCGGTTTGCGTTCGTTGATAGACGCGACGGTCGCCGCCAGTTCCGGTGTGCCCGCCACGGTGCCGCCGGGTGAGTCGATGTCGAGAAACACCGCCTTGATGTCGTCACGCGCCCCTGCCTCGCGGAGGGCGTCGCCGATCATGTTGGCATCAGTGGCACGGAAAAGCACGCGGGCGAAGATGTCGGGCTTGCGCATGATCGGGCCGTCGATTGCAACCACGCCGATGCCGTCCTCGACACTCAGGAGCGGGCTGGACTGGCCGGGCTGTGGCAGTGCGGCGCCACGATCAAGGAACGAACGGGATGCCGCCGCCATCGAGCGCAGGGCCTCGGGCTGGATCAGCCAATCAAGATTTTCCAGGAATACCGGATTCACGCACCGGCGGCGGTGTCAACGTGGGACACGAAAAAGCCGGATGCGGCAGGCAAAGCCCCATCCGGCAAATCGGGCTTTCAAAAAATCAACGCAAGGTCTTCGTGCGCCGCCGCAGCAGCAAGCCGCTGGTGATCAGCCCGAGCATGGTGAACGACGAGGTGACCTCGGGGACGGCAGACATCGACATCGAGGTCAACTGCATCGGATTGCCACCCTCGTTAATTAGGCCAAAGCTGTCGCCGGAGCAGAACGGAGCGGCGCTGCCGCTGGGGGGACCGCTGAAATAAAAGTATCCGTGGTCTTGCGTTCCCCATGGTCCCGCGGGGACTTCCGGCATAAGCGGAGGAAATCCTGGGAACCCTGGTATCCCTGGTGTCCCTGGCACCGTTTGTCCAACAAGGTCCTTGGAAAAATCCAACGCGACACCTTTGGTGGAAAACGCTACTGTCACGAAGTCACTCAGACCGAACGTCCCGTTGCCGGAGGACGCTCCTGCAACCGTAATCGATAGATTCTTGACGGTCTCGTTGCCCGTCCAAACGTCCCAGTCAAGACCATCAAAATTGCGCCAATCATTAAATTCGATGGCCTTGCTCACGTCCACATCGAACGAGATCCATCCGGTGGCCACGACGGTGTTGGAATATGCAGCCCCGGAATATGTGAAATACTCGGTGACCAAGGTTGCCGTAGCCGGAGTGACGAGCGAAACGCTGGCCAAAACGGCCAGCCCGAGGGATGTGATGATGGGATGTTTCATGATGCTTGGATGTTAATGTTAGATCAGTGCATGGGTTCCCATGCGCCGGACACGAAATAATTTTTAGACGAACAGAAAAAATCCGTCCAATGAATTGTTTGTAGGCCTATGCTGATTTTTCTGTAAGCAAAGACCTACAAAACGGCGGTTTTGTAGGCATCGGCCTACACGATTTGTAAGCCTCGCGTGTGAACTACACAAATAGAGGGATGGGGTCCGCGTCCAGGGCGGCCTTGAATGTTGGATCTACTGGAGGGAAGCCGCCGCCATCGAGCGCAGGGCCTCGGGCTGGATCAACCAATCAAGATTTTGCAGGAATACCGGATTCACGCACCGGCTGTGGTGTCAACGCGGGCTGCATGACACTAGATCCGCCAGACGGCTTCCACAGCATGTCCACGGGCACGCCATACTTGGCAGCCGTTTCAAGAATCAGCTTCGCATCGCTGGCGCGGCGTTCGATTTCCTCACCAAAGTCAGCACCTAACTCCTGGAAGTGATCTGACAGGGTTTTCAGCCCCATTTCAACGTCTGCGCGGTTCTGTTGGGCTTCGCGGCCCGCATCGACGGTCACCCGGCGGGGCGGCACGGAGCTGATCTTCCACCATCCCGCGACTGGTGGCAGTAACCCGCGGCTGATGGCGTCGCCGATGACGTATGCCCATACCGGACGGATGAATCGCCGTTCAAGGATCATTTGCCGGAATGAAAACCGACGATCCGCCTTGGCGACGATCAATCGCACGCCTGCGCCGCCGACCTTGCTGGAATCCGCCGCGAACTCGAAGGGGATGAATCCCAACGCGGAATCACGCCGCAGATGTTCAAGGAAGCCGGTGAATGTGGGGCTCGGGCGGTTTGACTGGAAACTGTCCAGCGATTCGTCCGGCTTGAGGGCAACCAGCTTGCCGCCGACGATGCGCTGGAGCGATACCGGGTCGCTCGCCTCGCCGGTGCCGCCAGTCCCGCCAACAACGAAGTCGCCATTGTCGTCGATCTCACCGCGGGCCGTCTTGAGGATGCGGGACACGTCGGCGTTGTCCTTGACCGCGTGCTTTTCCAGCGCCAGCAATTCCATCTCGTCGAGGACGTGGTTGATGGAATGTTGGATTGTCGGATGTGCCCGCACGCCGCCGGCCCATTCGGGCTCAAACAGGTGCAGCAGCGATTCGGCCGGGATGTCGCGGGCTTTGCCGCCGTCTTCCAGCACCCGATAGAAAACCGGTGCGCCCCAGGCGTCGAGTCCCACGCCGTCGATGGTGTCCTTGGACCCGAACTCGTCGCCGATGCGGTGGGATTCGATCAGTTGGATGCGCGGCTCGCCATCTTCATCGCGGGTCTTGTGGACGAAGTATTCGCCGTCGATGTCGATGCCACGGCAGACAAGCGACTGGCATTCCTCAAACGAAAACCGCCGCGTCACCTCGCAGCGGGCCGACCACAGGGAAAAGTAATCCTCGGCGGCGCGGTTCCAATCCGGTTTGGAGGATTGCGCCTGGACGCGGATGCCGTCGCCTGTGGAATAGATTGCCATGTTGCCGACCAGTTCCCTGACAAATCCGCTGTTCTTGTGGAGGTAGCGCGATTTGCGGACCAGTTCGGTGCGCACACCCGGCGTCAGGTCGTTGCGGGCGTCAGTCGGTGATGCCCCCGGCACCGTGCCACGTCGGGGCGACCAGTTCGCCGCCTCATAGGGAGAACCCCACGCTTTGGGGACAAGGACAGGGGGCAGCAAACGCAGGGCGATGTTCTTGAATCGGTTCATTTTGGGAGATAGCCGTCGATGAATGAGGTGACCGCGATGCGGGGTTTGCCATAGGTGGCCGGATCCAGGACGCGCAATGCATGGGCGCATTCCTCAAGGACTTCCGCCACGGACATTGTGAACTGCTTGGAGACCGACGTGTCGGCATCGTTCCAGTTCATGATCGTCTTGCCTTCCAGCAACAGTTCCTTGGCGCGGCGCTGGATGGCCAGCACCTCGGCGACTGTAAATCCTGTGGTGAAAAGTCCTCGGGCCATGCACGGCGGGGGGTGTCAACGGATAGTCACGTCCACCACTTGCCTTCCTTCACTCGTTGGCGGGCATCGGCCAGGGTGCAGCCCATTTTCACCGTGACATGCGGGGTGTCTTGAGGACTTGTCCATCGACCACCCCACTCGTGGCCCAGCGATTCAGCAATCTTGCCACACTTTTCCATCAGCGGACTCTCCCATTGCGGCTGACCGTTGGCGTCGAAGACGACGAAATCCCAGGCCACGCCGAAATTGTGCCACGAGTAGCCGGCGCGGGCGTTGGTGACTTTCCGTCCCGGTGCAGTGCGGCCCTGAGCATACAATGCGTCCTGTTCCTTGTAGCTGCGGGTGCCGGTGATGATCTTTACGTTGATGCCCGCTTCCAGGCACTTGAGCAGCCACTCGCGGGCCTTGCTTTGCGCATAAGGAAGGAGCGTGGCAATGTTGGCCGCGGAACGGGGGTCGATGGTCGCCGGGACGGATGGAGTGGGACGCGGTGTCTCCTTGTCGATTCCGAGCCTTTTGGCGACGGCTTGCGCCGTGATGTTTCCGGGGATGCCGTCTGCGGTGACCCCGACGGATGCCTGAATCTTTGCCCACAATGCCGTGCTCATGGTCGGTTGGTAGAGTGGACCTCAGATCACTTGCTGGTGCGCGGCTCAACGATGATTTCAAAGCGGCCGTCGGGATAGACTTTGATCTGACCTGCCTTGGTGGCGAAGGTGCCGGTGACCGGTGGAGGTGTGGTGCAGGCGGACAACAGGGATAGAGCGGCGAGAAGAATCAGCGTTTTCATGGTTCCCCGTCCGGAGTGTCAACCGGGGTACTCGCCACCGCCTCACGTCCAACAATCTTGAGCATGGTGGCAGCGGTCGCCTGCATCGATTCGCAATCGAAGTAGTGGTTCGGCCGCGATCCGATCTGCTTCCACATCCACTGGCCTTTTTCCTTCACCCGCTGCTCGCTCTCCATCTGGGCGAGATAGTCATCGTCGATGTCGTCGGGCACCTCCCATGTAGGCCCCTGCCTGGCGTCCTGGTTGCGGCGCAGGCGTGCGAGCGTGTCCTTGATGTTGAGGTTGCTCCAGTAGTGGACGTGGCAGGTCTGCCGGTGCGTTAGAACGACCTTGCGACGGGGAGAATAGAACCGCAGCACCGTCTTGCCGTCGCGCCCCTTGTGCGGATAAACCGGACGGCGGTCGCCAATGAGCGCCACCCAGCCGCGCTTGGCGCACTCCCGATAGACATCGTAGGTCGCATAGCCGGCGTCGAGAAAGACCAGCGACGAATGAATGCCAAAGCGTTCCTGAATCATGTCGATGTCGGTGAAGGTCAAAACCCGTTCATTCCACACCAGGCGGCTTGATCCTTCCGCCGACCAACTCCGCACGACCAGAAACAAATGGTCCATCTGGCAGTCCACCGTGATGAAACGCAGCGGGATAAGTCCGGTGCGCTCGGGCAACGGCGCGGCAAGGATGGTCCCCGTATTCGGATTGATGGCCCCTTCTTCCTCCCATGTCTCCCCGCGCTTGTAGCCGGACTTGACGATCTCCAGCTTGTAATCTTCGACGTACTCGCGCCACGGCAGGCCGAGTCGCTTCTGATAGAACTGCTGGAGCAATGAAACGTCCCCCTTGCGTGCCGCCGCCTTGGCTCGAAGGTAGAGTTCGGCAAGCTGGCCCCAGCTCATCGCGCACAGCGCATTCCAATGGAATCCAACATTTTCCTTCGACGCCTTTGGATTCTTGGCGACGAATTTCCCCGTGGCATTGAGTTCACGCCGCATCCGGTCGCCGTCGTCGAAATGATGGTTGCACGACTCGCAGCGCATGGCGGCCGTGCGCCTGACCTCATCAAAATCCCAATCGCCGAATTCATCCCTGGCGGATTTGCTCCACTCGACGCATTCCCATTTGAACGGCTGGCGGTGCCCGCATTCCGGACAAGCAAATGTCCACTCGCGCTGGTCGGTGCAGAGAAACTTGCGGTGGGTGTCGTCGTCCTCCTCGCCGCCCTGGCTCATAAAAATGCACTTGCCCAGCCACCCGAACGCGGTGACGCGGGCCTCTGCCTCGGCCATGTGACCTTCGGGCCAGCGCCATGTTTCATCGCCGACAAGCCAGCGGATCGACCGGCGCTGCAGGTTCGTCTTGTTGTGCGCCCCGAGAATCCACAGCACCATCCCGTTGGTGAAGTGGATGGCGTTGTTCTTGCGCTTGTGGCGGTGAATTCCGGTGGGCATCAGTCTTGCCACCGGCTCACACTGGTCGAAGAGTTTCTGCAACCGCGCCTCGGAATAGTCGCGGGCATCCTCGTCGGTCTGGTCGAGCCACAGCGCGGGCCCTGGCAAGTTGGAGATGATATAGCAGAGCGTGAGTTCCGGCGCGGTGGTCTTCGACGACTGGACCGACGCGATGATCGAGACGAGCCGGACGCGCGGATCGACGATGGCTTCCATCACGTCCCTGATCCACGGCGAGTTTTCCGAGCGGAAACGTCCCGGGTTGGGTGAATACGGGATGCCCTCAACGTGGTCCTCGCACCATTCCCACGGCGGCCTCCGGTCTGGGGGTTGCCACGCTTCGCGCCAGATGTCGTGCAGGATTTTCATGATTCGTGCAGGCTGCGGAGGACTTCATCAATCGCCTGGCGGCACTCCCGCTGGATGCCGGTGGCGTCGAGTCCTGATAGGATGGGCGGAAGCTCATTTTCAAACTTGGCCCGCAGGATGGATGTGGCCTGCGCGACCAGTCCGATCCATTCGGTTCTGACCTGATGGAGCGGGACATACTCGCCCTTCTTGACGGCGATCCTCAATTCCCGCTCCTCCACCTCGGCCAACAACTTGCGGGCCTTGAGCGCCTCCTCGTTGCCAACCGGTGTCTTGCCTGCCTTGAGCCCGCGGACCCGGACGAACTCGCGCCAGTCGGCCACCGGCCACATTCCGTTGGACAGCGGCTTGGGCGAACCCTCCATCTTCTGCCAGGTGGTGAGCGTTCTGCGGGTCACACCCAGCACCGCG
>CAIZNN010000174.1 GCA_903934285.1 Akkermansiaceae bacterium
CCAAGACCCAAGACCCAAGACCCAAGACCCAAGACCCAAGACCCAAGACCCAAGACCCAAGACCCAAGACCCAAGACGACAAGACCCAAGGCGAAGAATTTGACCTAACGACATCACATTCATTGTTTCAAGGACTCTTAGGGCCTTTAGCCAACCGATTCGCTACAAATCTTATTGGCATGAGCGAACGGCTGGGTATTGTGGGCGCAGGAGAACTCTGCGCCGAATCCCGACGCTTCCATCTCCCCCCCATTTCATGATTTCCCTATCACACGCGGTCAACGGGTTCGCGATCCTGGCCCTGACATGCACTTGTGATGCCGCCACGCTCTCCAGTTCCGTGCTGTACGTCACACGGACTCGCAACATCGCCACCCATGAAGAATACTTGGTCCGGATCAGCGTCAGTTATCTGACTGCCGACCTGACACTGGGAACAACGAGCCACGCACTCATTGAAAGCCCAGGTGGAGAACTCCGCAGCATACCACTTGGCATGGAACGGGGCGGCGATGTGACTTTCTCCGCGACGTTTCCACTGTCATCACTTGACGCCGCCAGTGGAAACTGGTCTGTGACCGTCAATGATGGAGCCCAGGCGCATGAGGACGTGGTGTTGCTGGTGCCGGTGTTGAACGCATCCAATTTCACAAGCTATCCGGGCTTCCCAACGCCATCCTATCTGGGGAATTCCTACAAGGTATTCGTCCCGTTGGTCGCAAGCGGTGCCGAGGCGAGCGCAAGCGCCACCGGCAACCTATCCTCGGCCCTAGTGACGAATGGTACGGTGTACACTTTCCCTGGCGGAGGGCCATTTGGTGCGACGAGCGGGCGCTCCATAAGCCTGCCAAGCATCACCATCAAAACCACCGGCGGCCAGTTTTTGGGTTGGGTGGCGTCTGCCAAGGCCAAATCGGATAGCACCATCCTGGTCCACACCGGCCCAACGCCGCATCCCTTTGCCGGGACCTGCCAGCTAACATCCGGCAGCGCCGTCTTCGAAACTTCCGGACTGGTGCCGGGACACAGTTATACGCTGTGGCGCTCCCCCACCTTGGGAGCGTGGCAATCCGTCAGCACATTCACAGCCCCCTCGAACGTGCATCGACATCAGGAGACGATGGCGGCGTCCGGGATGTTTTTCCGCTTGGAGGAAAACCCATGAGGCGGGGTCCGCGCCTTTCCAATCCCATCCGATGACACACCCCGACAACACCGACAACAACAAAACCGACGGCCGGCTGCAACCATTCTTTTCCCGCCGCAAATTCCTCCAACTGGGCGCGGGCGGGCTGGCCGGGGGGCTGCTGGTGGAGCGGTCCTACGATTATCTGGCCGAAAGCACGGCCAAGGCCAAAATCGTCATTGTGGGTGGCGGTGCCGCCGGCATCACGATGTCGGCCTATCTGGCGGACATGCTGCGGTATGTGGACATCACGATCATCGAGCCCAACGAGATCCACGACTATCAGCCGGGATACACCTTGATCGCGGCGGATGTGTTCACTCCCGCCGAGGTGTCAAAACCGACGAAGCAACTGATTCCTTCCCAGGTCAAATGGTTGAAGGATTCGGTGGTGGAGCTCAATCCCGATGACAACTCGCTGACCACCGCCGTCAATGGCAGGGTGGCCTATGATTTCCTGGTGCTGGTGCCGGGCTGCCAGATGGATTTCAACCTCGTCGAGGGCATCAGCCGCGCCAGCCTGGGCGAGGGCAATGTCCATTCCATCTACGATTTCAAAGGCGCCGTCTTGTGCCGTGATGCCATCAAGCGCCTGCCAGCCACCAAGTCCGGACGGCTGCTTTTCACCAATACCTATACCAAGATCAAATGTGGCGGTGCGCCCAAGAAAATCTGCCTGCTCACCGAGGATGGCTTGCGCAAAGGCAAACTGCGCCAAGAGTTTCAGATCAGCTACTATGCCAACCAGAATGAGCTGATGAAACCCAAGGTCTACGGCGACCGGTTGGCCGGGATCTTCCAAAGCCGCCAGATCGAGGTGCACTACAAGCATCGCCTGGTGGCGGTGGACACCGCGGCCAAAAAAGCCGTGTTCGACGTCTTGCCGGAACCTTCGGCCAGTCCCAGCCCGCCACTGGCGGCTTATCCCAAACTCACCGTCGAATACGATTTCCTGCACCTCGTGCCGCCGATGAGCGCCCCGGATTTCGTCAAAAACTCGCCGCTGGCGCTGCCGGTCGACAAGGCCAACCCGGGCGGCTGGGTCAAGGTCGACAAACAAACCCTGGTGCACGCCACATACCATAACATCATATCGTTAGGCGATGTGGCCGGCATCCCAACCAGCAAGACCGGGGCGGCCATCCGCAAACAAGCGCCCATCGCCGCCGCCAATCTGGTGGCCCTGATGGAGGGCCGGGCGCCGCAAGCGAAATACAACGGCTATTCGGCCTGCCCGATCATCACGGAGTACGGCAAGGTCATGATGTGCGAATTCGGTTATGATGACAAATTGATGCCGACCATCCCGTTTCTCGACCCCGCCATCGAACGCGGCATGTGGTGGACGCTCAAAGTCCATGGCCTCAAGCCGATGTACTATCACGGCATGCTCAAGGGGCTGGTCTAACGGAGACTTAAAACCCGCCGTCCCCGATCCGTGCTGTGGCGGCCACCGGCACCCCCGCCACGCCCCGCCGTATGTTAGACGGGGCGCGTGGGGCGCGCGCCGCTGCCGGGCGGGCCGCTTGATCATTCCCTGAGAATTGGGGTTGTGAATCTGCTGCCCTACGAGCACATTGGCGCGGGTCGGCGTCTTGTTCGCTCATTGCTCCCTGCCGGGCGGCGGGGATTCCATCCCCCACACCAGCCCGTTTCCACCCTCAATTATGCCATCCCGTCGGATGGTTGCGAAAATGAAATTGTTAAGTTTTCTGGCCAAGCTGCGGCATAAGCTCGATACCAGACGGATAATGTCCGACCTGGGCATCGTGGCGCTGCTCATCGGATTGGGGTTTGCGGCCAAGCCGGCGTATCATGCGTATCGCGCCTACCAGGTGAATCGCAATCTTATGACATGCTGGCCATGTGCGGGTCGCTGTTGCGCTTCGAACCCGGCAATCTGGATCTGCTCAACGATTTCCATTATTTGGCGCTGCTGCACGGCAGCCTCCCACCTAACAAATCAATCCCGGCGCTGGAAAACATGGCCGCTCAATTCCACAAGCCGTCCTACTTTGCCACCCTGATGCTGGCCGAAATCCTCGACGGCCGGCCGCGCGACGCGTTGACCCGCCTGCCCGGGTTTGCCGATAGCAAGGCGGTGACCCCGATGATGAAAACCGCGCTTGAAGGCTGCGCCCGGGTCCTGGCCGGCGAGACCGAAGCGGGATCCGCCCTGTTGAAAAAGGTCGATTGGAGTGGCTTCATGCGGCAGGAAAGGATCGTCTTCAGCGGGCTGTTAGAAAAGTCCAAGCTCACCGGACTGTCCATCCCGGAGCTCAAGAGCGAGCCGCCAGTGGCCGATCCCGAGCAGACCCCCGCCTGGCGCAAGACCTTGGAGCGACTGCAGAAAGACCAGACGGGCGGGGTCCTGCCATCCCTGCCCGCGCCCCGTGTCAAGGGCGCGGACTGGTCCGCCATTCCTCCTCCTGAGCAACCCTGAGCCGGATGACCGACCGATGGCAGAAGAGGGACCCGCCTCTACTCCCGCCACCCCGCCCTGCGCTTCCCCGCCCTGCGGTTTTGGGGAACGCCGGCGTCCCGCCGGCTGTGTTCGGCATCCTGCCGAACACTCTGCTCCCAGCCGGTCAGCATCAATGGCGAGGGCTGCCAGCGCCAATTGAAATCCTAAATCCTAAATCCTAAATTCTAAATTCTAAATTCTAAACAAAGAACATGGCGTCCCTTCTTGATCTGTTTTCTCTTCCGTTGGGAATTTCGGGCTTGGAATATCGGATTTTCCACACAGAACACCTTTCCCATGATTTGGATGGGGTTGGGGTGACCCGGGGATGGCTGGCTGAATATCTAACGCCCACATGTTTGTCTACGTCAGGGATGGCCCACTCCTGAAATCCAACCTGTTCATCTCAAGAGGCACAACGGCGATATTTGACGAGACATATATATGCTGGTATGACGACGAGCAAGATTCCGTTGATCCACGCCCGAAAAAATGTCTTGCCCTGCACGATCTAGCCTGTGGCATTCTCAGCGGGTTGCTGGGGCTTGATAGGCGGACGACTGGTGTTACGTTCCGTTGGTGTGGTTGCTAACGGCGAGGATTCCACCGTCCCATCCGGCTTGAAACGGTATGCAACATTCTGACCAATGAAGGCACTGGCGAGCTGGCCGGATTTCACCTGGCCATACCAGTCCCGCCATAATTTGAGATCGCCGGGAAGTTGCTGGTATGGCTTGAATTGTGGGGAATGCCGCAAGCCGATTTTGGTCAACGTCTTGCACGCCATGTCACAGTTCGCTCGAAAGTCACTGGGGAAGGGTAATGGCGGATAATCCTTTTCATCGCTTAAAAACTCGCCCAGAACCCGAATCGTTTCAGGGGAAGGAAGATGGACAAGAATGCCATCAATAATCCAACTTCTATCCCGGTCATATATGGATCTCTCGCCCACGCCGGGGCCAAGGTGACTCACGGCTTCTTGTTCGAGTCTGACTTTATCTGCGAAGTATTGCGCGTGGCCGGAGATGGCGAGAAGTTTGTTCTGAGCTGACTGAAATAGACTTTGGCGCCATTCCGTATATGTGCCATTGGGCCCACTGAGCTTAACCACTGCTTCTGCCAGGGTGTCGAGAGCTTGCTTGCCGTATACCGGATTGATCAACCGTATTGTTTCTTCCCAGTCCTGTAGTGCTTTTGTGGCTTGCTCATCCGATTCAACCAGTGCCTGGGATGTTGGAATTAGAGGGACATGACAGATGATCAAAAGGTAAATTGAACGGATATTCATGATTAGCGCCCTCCTTGTTGACTGTTAGCCACATCCTGTGCGGCAAGCAAACCGTGACTGATGAGGAGGGTGCAGAAAATCCGCGGGATCATTGCTGTGGCTGGTGGGAATTTGTTGCTCCACGTGGAACCTAACCTCTATCACTCGAACCCGCAACCGGCTGCGCAGACGCCGTCAACAAAATTTCCAACAAATATCCAGCAGCGCCACCCGGTGATATGCAGTATAAGAGTCTCTTTATTTCCTCTCCGGCCAGTTGCAAGCCATTTGCCTCCTGCCTGAATTGCCGGAACTGCACGCTATCCCACTTCAGGCTTCAGAATAGCACCATGCGATTTCACCTACCCTCACCCCATCCACATTTCCAAATCCGCCAGCGCGGCCCTGACGTTGCCCTTGGCCCCTTCCGCTATCCGGCGGGTGATGGTGATGGGAGCGGCACAGCGCCGGGCGAGACCGCGCCTTTCCACTTGAGGAATCAAGAATCAGCGAATTCACCAATATTCCTATCTTCCTTTGCGCCTTTGCGCCTTTGCGCGAGGCAATCTTCACACCCCCGGCACCTTCGCAAGCGGCTTGCTCACTGCCAATCCATTCATCCAGGCTAAGAGTTTTCTCGCGCAAAGGCGCAAAGGCGCAAAGTTTTTCAGAATCAAGGGATTTCGTTCCTTGTAAAACGGCATATTGGCCACTGCCCCGTGTTGCCAGTGTCCCTGAACCAAGTTGCGTGGTCCTGACGATATTCGCCAGCGGGATGTTGATGACGCGCCGCAAACGCTGATTCTTCCCTTTGACTCTTTATCCCTTTATCTTCGCGGAGCGCCGCCATCATGGCGGCATTTTCCGGCGTCCCGCCGGGAAACATCGCAATGACCTCCGTGGAGCAGCCTCGCAAAAAACACCAAGAGCGTTCCGCAGGATGCGGAACGCAGCCGGCAGGATGCCGGCGCTCCCCATCGTTCCATTGACACCACAGCCGGTGCGTGAATCCGGTTCTTCAAAATAGCGAGTGGCTGATCCGGCCCGAGGCCCTGCGCTGGATACCGAAGGGATCAAGGTGGAGGGGTTCGCCGTCGGCAAATACAAGGCAACGGATGATTGCCAATGATATAGGTCTTGAATAATCTGCGCCCCGTGCCATCGTCCCCATGTCCAATGACCACTGCAACTACAGCAAGAACCAAGGCTACGAGCCAGGAGTCATCCTTGCCGACCTATGCCGAATTCGTTCAGCAGAGCCGGAGAGTCTTGGGCTTGCCCGGGAAATCCGCACCGACCTCGAGTCTGAATCCCTCGCTGCGATCTTTGATGCAAAAGGTGCTCTATGGACCGAAATCGCGCCGCAACAAAGCGACGAACTGACGGGTGGCGAGCACTTGGTCTATTTGGACGAGGCCCATGGCCGGGTTTTCAAGTCCACCAAGCCGGGCAAGTTTGGTTTTAGCGTCGGCAAGGAATTGATCAGAGGAAAAGGCCGCCGAACGCCGCCAAACGCCGCCACGCGTCACCGCGGGGCTGATCGACGCCACGCCTGCGGACTATCTCGCCCGACTGGCTTGGCAAAACGAGCTTTTCGGCGACTCCATCCGGGTTCACGGGATGACGGAGTATCCCAACGGCCGTACGATCCTCACCACCCAGCCGTTCGTTTGGGGGGAGCGCACCGAACAGGAGCAAATCAATGCTTGGTTTCAAGCCGAAGGCTGGCAACTCCTGCCTCGAAAGGACGGCGCGTTCCACCACCCGGTCCGCGACCTGCTCATCCTCGACGCCCTGCCCCGCAACGTGCTCACCCGCCCGGACAGCAGCATCTTTCCCTTTGACGTGGTCATCGTCCGACCCAGCGACGACCTCAAGTGGTCGCTGGGGCTGGCATAGGAATTTTCGCACTCTGAGGCAAACCAACCCATCCCCGACGTGAGTACCGACCCCTCCCCGGAAATCCGCGCCTTCGTCGACGGGGAATCCGACTCGGTAGCGATCCGCGGCTACCTCAAGCAGCCCGACTCCGGCGAAGTTGCGCGCCTCGCCGCGAGCATGGCGCCGCGACCAAAGACCTCCAATCCCGTCGCCTTGGTTGATGCCGCCCTCGCGTTGCAAACGGAAGCAGAGGCCGACTTGATTCGCCGCCGGGAAGCGATGATGGGTCGGATGAATGTCAGCACCCTGCTGGCCCTCGCCCGTGACCTTGGCGTTTCCGATAAGATTCACGCGGGCGAGAACGATGACAAACCGGGGCGGGTGCAATAGGTCGGCAATTGGGGCTATCGTTGATGCGCACACTGATTTGGTCCTTGCGGGGTAAGCGCTCAATCGGCGGCCACTAGCCATGCGGCGGCATAGAGAGCATACATAGCCGCGTATGCAATCCACATCATCTACAACATCTAACCCGCCCCCTCCGCCTCCGCCATCATCCGCGCCTGCAGCGACCGCCGCGTTGCGCGTCATCCTGCCGTGCGGCTCAGCCATTGAGCTTGCCTCACGCGCCGCCCTGCCGCTGGCCGTCGAACTTCTAACCATCCTGCGCCGCCCATGCTGACACTCTCCGGCAGCCTGCGCGTCTTCCTCGCGCTCGAACCCTGCGACATGCGCAAGGCCTTCGACGGACTTCACGCCTTGGTCGTCACCCGCCTCGGCGACGATCCCCGCGGCGGCGCGGTCTTCGTTTTCATCAACCGCACCCGCAACCTCATCATTCACTTGCATTCAAGACAACACATTCGGTGTTTGACGTTAGGACATCCTGGCGTCCGATCGGACGCCAGGATGTCCAGTTGCCAGAAGTGGCGGGAAGGTCGGGGATGGACGCTCGGGGGCGGGACGGCTCCGCTGTTTGAGGCAGGTCCTTCTATCTTGCGCGGCAGTGGAGCCCGTGTGGCTAACGGAATTCTTAGCGCTGTAAGACCGCCGCGATGGCTTGGCTTCGCGTGCGCCTTCCGGTTGCGCAAGATGCCTCGCGGACGCAAGGATCCGGGTTGGGGATCCATATTTCCAGCATGAAAAATCTGAACATCGGGCTTGAATTCAGTGGCTCAAAACAGGACTCTCAGGCGGCGGCTGGTTGTTTTCACCGGCCCACCAAGCATTCATCCTATCCAAGCCACCATGCAATCAACCGCCCCGTTTTTCATCGCTGCTCTGTGCACCAGCGCCGTGTCTGCCGCAGCCCCGCAAGCGGCCACTCCGCAAGTGGAAGCCACGCAAGTGGCAGCTCCGCAAGCCGAGCCGTTTGGCAAGACCGCCGATGGCACAGCCGTGGAGGTTTTCACCCTCACCAACAGCCAAGGCCTCAAACTCCGCGCCATGACCTACGGTGCCATCGTGCTTAGCCTTGAAACGCCGGATCGCGACGGCAAGTTGGCCGATATCGTGCTGGGCTACAACAGCGTGGACGAATACATCAAGGACTCACCCTACTTTGGCGCGATTGTCGGGCGCTACGGCAACCGGATTGCCAACGGCAAGTTCAGCCTCGATGGCAAGGACTACACGCTGGCCACGAACAATGAGAACGGCGGCATCAAGTGTTCGCTGCACGGCGGGCTTACAGGGTTTGACAAGGTCGTGTGGAAAGGCAAAGGCCTCCTCGCTAAGGACGGCTCGCAGGGCGTGACGTTCAGTTACCTCAGCAAGGACGGCGAGGAAGGCTACCCCGGCAACCTCAGCGTCAGCGTCACCTATTGGCTCACCCCCGCCAACGAGTGGAAAATCCACTATGAGTCCAGCACCGACAAGGCCACCCCGGTCAATGTCACGCAGCATAGCTATTTCAACCTCAAGGGTGAAGGCACCGGCGATATCCTCGACCACAAACTGATGCTCGCCGCCGCCAAGTTCACCCCGGTCACCGCCGCCCTCATCCCCACCGGCAAGTTCGCCCCGGTGGCCGGCACCCCATTTGATTTCACCAAGCCCACCGCCATCGGCGCCCGCCTCGCCGCCGAAGACGCACAACTCAAATTGGGCGGCGGCTACGACCACAACTGGGTGCTCAACAACCAGGACGGCCACCTCGCCCTTGCCGCCAGCGTTGTCGAACCGACCACCGGGCGCACCATGGACGTGCTCACCACCGAGCCGGGCATCCAGTTCTATTGCGGCAACTTCCTCGCTGGCAAACAAACCGGCAAGGCCGGCCACGCGTATGCCTGGCGCAACGGCTTCTGCCTTGAAACCCAACATTACCCGGATTCGCCTAACCAGCCGCAGTTCCCCGGCACCATCCTCAGGCCCGGCAAGACCCTGAAGAGCACCACTGTCTTCCGCTTCGGCTGCAGGAAGTGAGCCGCGGCCGCGCCGGAGACACAAGACTTGAAGACACAAGACTTGAAGACACAAGACTTGAAGACACAAGACACACCCGCCAGCACGGCGGCCACCAGGGTCGTGATGTGTCCAGTGGATCACGCCGCCTTTGGCGTTCCACTCGTATTCACCATTGAATTCGATGGTGACTCATGACTCATGACTCATGACCCATGACCCATGACCCATGACCCATGACCACCCCCAACCCCAACCCCAACCCCACCCAACCATGCTCCTCATATCCAAAACCACCCCCGCCCCGATTGCCACCGCCTCGCTTTATTGTCGTGACGGATCGTCCCGCGAGGGGCCATCCAACAAGGAATACCACGCCGCCATC
>CAIZNN010000175.1 GCA_903934285.1 Akkermansiaceae bacterium
AGGGTTTGAACAACAAAGCGCGAGTTGAGCTTGCGCGTAGCTTTGGCCACCGCTCCTTCATCGTGCTCAAACTCGTTCTTTATCATACACTTGGGGCGCTTCCCGAACCTCCTTCAACACACAAATTCTGCTGACGAGGCGACCCTTCATGCCATTGACAACGACCCGGATATTGTTCGGCCCGAAGAACGCGCGATTCCCCTTCATGGCATCGGCCTTGTCCATGCCGTGACTGGTGCCGAACGCGTGCCCGCCCTCATGCATCAAACCACCGGCCTCCTGGCCCAGCCCGGCGGCATAGGCATGGCCGCCACGGCAACCGTTGCCGCCAGCACAGAAGGTGACCATCTGAATCCTGGTCTTAACCGCAGCTTCATCCGGCTTGTCTTCAATCCACTTCACGCCGGTGACCGTATTGGTGCCCACATCCATCACCAGGCTGTTAATCTCCCAGGCCAGCGCCACATTACGAGCCCAGTTGAAATCACAGTCGTTGATCTTCTGTTCGGCGCATGAAACAGCCGCCTCCAGGCTGGGACATGTGGCTATACATTGCGGGACAACCGCCACGTCGGCCCGCACAAGACGCATAGGTATGGTCGGCACAATGTAGCCACCTGGCGTGGGACTCTTACGCGGGATGATCGAACTCACAGCAACAATCTTGTTCCCCGCGCTCATCACTGGTGTGCATTTGCCAGGTGAAACCGTGATCTTCAGCTTGGTAACACTGCCGACAATATCCCGGCCCTCGCTGAAATTGCCGCTGAATATTCCGCCCGGCTCGATGTTGCCGTTCACGCGCATCGACACATCGCCCTGCACGTAGCCGCGGTACGTGCTGACAGGGAAAGGCTCCGCCCGCTTGCGACCCGCGGGCGTATTCACATAGAACTTATAGTCTGCGGCGCGCACGGAGCGCTTCGTCAGCACCACCGTCACATTCGAACCGACATTCGGGACGTCGCCCACGTTTACCGTGAGCTCATCCGGCAGGACCCAACCCGCCGCGTACAGCGGTGCCAGGCCACACATCAGCGAGCCGAGCGCAAATAATACTGTCAGACAAGACATCGATCCCCGGCGTTGCAGTTTCATTGTTCCAGTCACCCTGTGTTTATGTTTCATGCTCAGCCTCCATTTCTCACCCTGATCCCCTCCAAGAGAAGTCGACGCACCACGGCGTCGTTCCCGGCTACTTCATCAGTTTCGCGAGCGTCGGACGGATTTCATCGGCCCACACCTGGAAGCCTTTCTCGTTCAAATGGCCAACACGATCGGCAACGCCACCGGCCTTGGAAACAGCCGCGTTGATGTTCTGGTAAAACACCGTTTTACCGTCATCGAGCTTGGCGATAATGGCGTTCGCCGCGTCAACGTTGCCCCGTCCCTTGGGGGTGATGCCCATCAGCAGAACCTTGGCCTGCGGCGCTTTCTCCTTGATCCGCCCAACAACGGCCGCAATACCGGCCGCAACCGCTTCAGGCCCCCTCCTCGCAAGACCGATATCATTCGTTCCGATATGCAGTACCACCACCTTGAGAGCTTTCAATCCGTCGAGCTCACCTTGCTCAAGACGCCAGAGCACATTGTCAGTTATGTCCCAGCTCACACCCATATTAATGCCATTCATCGCCGCGTATTCCTTGTCCCAGATCGCCTTGGTCCAGCCCTCCGTTATCGAGTCGCCTATGAATACAATCTGACATTCAGCGCGTCCGGGTGCCGCCATTATTACTGCATGCCGCTGCTGATCGAACTTGCCGCACGACCCTTTCGACGCCTCAACCTTGGCCGCTGCCGCCGGAACTGCCGGAACTGCCGGAACTGCCGGGGCCGCCGGGGCCGCCGGGGCTGCGGCATGACTTGCAGTCTGGCCCGCGCCCATCACGAGCGAAGCCGTTAAAAGAAGAACCATTCTACGATGTGCCGGTTTCATGCTTTATTGTTGGGAACTTATGTTAGATACAGAGGCCGTTGCAAGATCCGGTGGCCGGATTCATGGCAGACTCCCCCAAACATGAAAATACCTATCCGGTCCGCTTTGCCAAGCCGTTTCGTTAAACAATTCCGGTGGCGGTTTGGGTGGGGGACGCCTTTGCCTAAAAAAGGAAAAGGGAACCGGTTGGGGTGGCGTTTCTCACCGCAGATTTCACAGATTGAAGAGGATTACACGGAAAATAAGACCGCAATCTATCTACTCTTCGGCTCACCCTAAAGGCGTCTTCCATATAATTCATAACTCATTCATTATCTGTGGAATCTGTGTAATCTGTGGTTTCTATTTTCCCATCTAGGCTTTGCGGTCAGGCGGGCATGGTGGCGGAAGTGCTGTTAGGAAAGGCGGGACGGCTCAAGGCTTCACCTCTCCGCCGCCGGAGTCACAGTCACGCCTTCGACGTGGCGGCCGATGTCAAACCGCGGCCCAAGCCCCTTTTGGATTTCGCCGTTGAGGCTCAGGTTTTCAAATTGGATGTCGCGCATGACATGCTTGGCATCGCCGCCGAGGAGATGGATGCGCTGATTCGTAACGCCGGTGAAACCAAGGTTTTTGAAGCGGATGTTGCGGACATTCCCGGGGCCTGGCACCGTCTGCCAGGCGGTGCCGGCCGCTTGAATATCGATGATCTTCAGGGCGCTGTCCAAGTTGACCGTGATGTTGGAGAATTCGAAATCCTCGATCAGGCAATCTTCGCCGACTTCGAACATGATGGGCGGAAACGAGTTCCCTGAATCTGTGTAGTAGTGGATGATCTTGGAGTCCCGGATGCGCACGTTGCGCATGTGGGTTGCCTGACACTCCGGGCCGATTTCGATAACACGGCAGGGGCCGCCCCAAAAGATGCAGTCGGCAATATCCACATCTTCCACCGGCTCATGCTCACGGGCCGACGGCCAATTGTATACGTAACCGTTACGGGTCACGATTTCGGACGGGATGCCTTTGATCGACAGGCAGTCGTCGTAGGTCCGCACGAAACAGTCGCGGACCGTGATCTTCTGTGAATTGCAGATATCAATGCCGTCGTCGTTGACGAAACGGCCGCCCATGATTTTGAGGTTTTCCGCCTTGAAATTCTGACATGAGACGATGCAGAGCGTCCAGAAGAACGATTCCCGCAAGGTCACGCCCTCTATGCCGGAATCCTTACAGTTGTGGAAATGGACGAGGAACCGCGCCGGTCCGGCCTGCCAGCCCCAACTCGAACCGTCGATGATGCCGCGGCCGGCAATATGGACATTCTTCGCGTCGCGCGCCTGGACCGTGCCAAGCAGGATGGCACCTGCGTCGAGGAAGAGTGTCTGGTTGTCCGTGAGGATGATTTTGCCGTCCTTGGGGCGGTGGATGCCGGGGCCGAGGCGGATGAGATCCGGCGAGGGGGTGGGCGCGACGACCGGCGGATTGGCAAAGAGCAGGAGTGGATTCTTGTATCCATCGGGTTCGATGGATATTTTCTGCGGCTTGTCGAGCGTCAGGGTCAATTCCCTGCCCTTGGCGGTGAAACGGACGCCGGCGGGATGAATGACGGTCTTCGTCATGTCGCAGGGGCCAGTGATCTTCACGGTGGCGGGCTGGGACAGGTCAAATCCGGTGAAAGCGTAAGGGCCGAGGTTCTTATCCACGCCGACGTGGACGGGCACCTGCCGGTCCTCAATCTGCACCGTATAGTGGTCGCAATGCAGCCAGGTCGGCGGGAGTTGGCCGGCGTCGCTCATCGGGATTGGCTTGTCACCTTGGTAGCGGATAACCGGCTCAATCAGGTCGAGGTGGTCGAACTGGAAGCCGTCGCCACCGTCGCTAAAGACCATGAAAACGAGCGACTGACCCGTCAGATCGGCCACCAATTGCTTTGCGGGTTCGCCGCCCTTGAGGATGCCCGAACCGGCAAGGCGCCTGCCGTCTTCGGCATAGACGGAGAATTCCGCGCTGCCCTTGCCTCCGGTTTCATCATCAATGCCGACCTTGCAGCGGAACAGTTGCGCCTTCCCGTCGAGGCGAAACGCCCAATATCCCGCGGCGTGCAGGCCGATCCCGGTCTTGAAAACCGTTCCAGCGATGGTCAGCGGTTTGCCTATGATAGACTGGTTGGCAACGGGTTCTCCCCAGCCGACATGAAGTCCAGTGAAGGGACTTGTGTTGAGATGCAATTCAGCCGAGGAAACAGCGATGCCCTCAGCGGCACATGCCAACCCCGGTGATAACATCGTGGTGGCGATAAGCAGGGCGGATATGCACGCCATCCGTACCACGCTGAATAAATTGATCGAAAGAGATTGTAACATGGAATGATTCATTGGCGCGGCTTGCGGGATTCAGGGATGACGTTCAGATCGACCACGCGGCCATTTTCAATGCGGCCCTGCACGGTCGTTTGGCGCGGCGCGTGCAATTTGAACGACGCCTTCCAATCCTTCGGCCAGGCGGGCAGCAGCAGGATTTGATCGCCTTCGCACTGCAAGATCATGCGTTGCAGGGCGGTCATCATGTTGGTGCCGTGGCATTGCTCCGGCGTCCAATCGTAGTTGGGACCAAAAAACCCGGGAAAGCGGTAGCCCGCGGTGCTCAGCGCCCGGCTGGTGACGCCGGCCTTGGCTTCATCGGCCAGTCCTAACAACGCCGCCTGGATGGAGTTCTGTTGCCAGCCATGGTCTTCCTTGTGGATGCGGTGGTTCCAGGTGGTCCTGCCGATTTGCAGGTTTTCGCCGCCTGCCTGATAGGTGAAGGAGCGGTACGGGAAGACCGCATAGAGTTCGGGGTTTTCGATGTTGCTCTTATTGGAAAACGTTTCAGCCGGCAGCAGGCGCTTGCCGTCGGCGGCAGTGGTCATCGGCACCGCCGGAAGATCGCGCAGGATCTTTTCCCACTGGGCATGGGTGGTGGTGTCCACCGGCAGGTTCATCAGGCGGTTGATGACATAGCGCAGACCGACGATTTCCGGGGTCGGGTTTTTAACCACATGCCATGTTTCCAACGCCTGTGCCGGATCAAACAGGATCTTGCCATCCGGGCCGCGCGACCAATGCTGGTCATAAAACGTCACAATGCTCTTGGCGAGGGGCAGCAACGTTTGATCGCGGAATGTCACCTCCTGCGTGCCATCGAAATAATCCAACATCATGGCGAGCAACTCCAACCCGCTTTGCCAATAATAGCGGATAAAGGTATTATCCGCCAGCCCATCGGGTTTGCCCTTGCGATCCAAGCCATAGTTATCCACATCCATGTAGTTGCCCCAGAAATACATGGTTTCCGGGAAGAATGCGCCCTGGTGTTTGTAATAGGCCAGGGTCGCGGCTTCGCGCAACGGCAGGGCCTTGCGATACATGGAGAACAACGGCGGCATCATGTCATAATCTCCGGCCGAGAGCATCGCCCAATACGCCTCACGGGTGTTTTGGAACCAATATCCCCCACCCCACGAGCGGAAGTCCGGGTCCTTGCCCTCCACCGTGAACAACGAGCCGTTGAACTTGATCGGCAGCGCTCCGCGCCCGCTGCACGCCGTCACAAACCGCTGCAATGTGTAGGCCCGCGTCACCGCGGCTGCCGGATCCGCCGGCCGTTCCTCCTTGAGCAAGCGCCCGTCCAGGTAGACCGCCTGCTTGCCATTGCCCTCAAGCGTAGCCACCACATGCTGCCATTCGCCGGCTTTGAGGCAGGCCGGCAACTGCATCGTTTGCGCGCCGGCGATCCACCTCAGCGCCAAGCCCGGAGAACAATCGAAGGTCAAACCATCAGGTTTGCCCGGCGTGCACTTGTCCAGGATCCGCCCAATCTCGCCGGCGGTCGGCTTGATCCATGCCGCGAGCGTGCATGCGTCTGTTAGCTTCAACTCCGCTCCCTCGATGGTGTTGCTAGCTACGGGTCTTGGCGCGGTGGCCATTGCGGCGATGTCTGCCGCATTCAATGCCGTGTTGAGAATGCGTGCGCCGGCGATTTCCCCGCCAAAGCGGGTGGCGCCGGAGCTGTCCATGCCGACCTTCCACGAGTGAGCATTGACCGGAACCAGCGCTCCTGCCGCCGTTTCCACTTGGATCCAACTCCGATTCCAGAAGGCATGCCACCACGCCTGATGCTCCGCAAAGCGGCCGGCGCTTGCCAGTTTCGCCACGGCGTCAAACTTCGCTGCCGCGGCCTGTTGCCACGCCTGCGGCGAGTCGAAGAATTCCGTCAGGGTGAGGATTTGCGCGGTGAAGGCCGTGGTCGGCGCGGCGGATTTCAACTCGGTGTCCGACACGGCGGTGGCACCGGCGGCGCGCACCAGCGCCCCGAACGAGCGGTTGAGCACCGGGTCCTTGCCATTGGCCACCTCGGCGCCCAGCGCGGTGAGTTCCAGATTCGCTTTCCACTGCGATTCCACATTGTGGTGGCACCAGCCGATTTGCCCGTTAGATCTGGTCAGCACGGTATCGGCATTGACGCACATCTTGTCGGGGCGGTTGCCCCAAGCGGTGTTGGCCCCCGGGCCTTCGTTAGTCAGCACACGGTTTTCCTTGCGCCAGTTGTCTGCCATCACCTGCACCGTCACCGGGGTCTTGCTTTGCACGTCCACCTGCGCCAGTGGCTGATTGGCATCCACCCACACCCGGATCGACACCTCGCCGGAATGAATTTCAATCGCCCCGTCCGCCAACCGCAGCGCCTGTGAAAATGGTTGCCCCGGTTGCACCAGCGCGGGCGTGGTGCGCACCCGGATGCGACCGATCTTGAGCAAGCGGTTGAACTCGTCAAACGAATCGGTCTTGGCCACCAGAAGCACCAAGTCACCCGCTGGCTCAACCCACACATTGAGCCCGATGTCGCCATTGCCCAACGGCATCGACCCCCGCGCATCGGCACTGGGAGAATCCCACACCACGTCCTGCGCGGCTACCGCCCACTCCAACGCCGCGGGCGGCGGGGAGGCGGAAATAACAGGTGCAGCGGCGATAAGCGCGACAGCCGCAATATGCTTGGGGATGAGTATCATGGCAAAGAAAAGTCGGGCAACATGAAACGCGGCAACCGCGTCCGGGAAATCATACGCATCGCGATGCATATTCTTTCACCCTTGATGTCGGCACACCAGGCTTGGTCGGCCAGGTTGGTCATCCCGATGATCAGCGCCAATCGACCTCCGCGTTTTCGATCACAAAGTTCTTCCTGACTGCCGCCGCATTATTCCCAATGCGTTCTCCCTTGTAATTGAGGTTTTCAATGCGGATCCGCCGGAGCTTTGACGACGGCAGGCCCTGGATAATGGATGGGGCATCCGGGCCGCCAGTCAGAAAAATATCCTTCAGCACAATATCGCTCACCGTGCCGCCACCACTGCCCCATTTCTTGACACTCACCAGCTTGAAGTTGATCAAATATTCCAGTGCGGCTTCGATGCGGATGTTCTCATAGCGGATGTTGCTGATTGTCGCATTGCCTGCGGAGTGGATGCTGAGTGCCGCCCGGTTGTTCTTCGGGGCATGCGTATCGGTTCGGATGATATCGATGTTCTTGTAGAGCACGTTGCGGATATAGTCGCCCATGGTTTCATAACCGATCTCCAGCGCATTGCCCGCTGCGCCGTGCCAGATGACGCAGTTTTGCACGACGATGTTTTCCACATTGCCCTTGAACCCGAATTTCTCGGTCTTCAGCACGATACTGTCATCCTCGTTGCGGACGAACACATCGCTGACCGTGACGTTCCGGCACCCCAGCAGGTCGATGCCATCAGAGAATTGACCCCACGCAATGACCTTGTAATTGGTGACGGCAACTTGGTCGCAGAGAAAGATCTTGTTGACCCACCCCTTGCCGCCCTTGACGGTGGTAATGCCGTTGATTTCCAGATTGCGGCAACGGGTGAAACTCGTGGCACAGCCATACTTGGTGGCATCGAGGATTCCGTGGCCAAGGATCTTGATATTCGAAGCGTTTTCAGCGGATATCCAGCCTTCGACCACAGCCCCGCGCTCGATGTACACGCTTTGATTGTTGGTGAGCGTGATGTGGCCCGCATCGTAAATGCGTCCGGCCTTGAAATAGCGGACGCCCGGGGCCTTGGGACTGACTGCGGCGCCGGGCCGATCCGCAAACAAAAACAACGGATTGCCAAGATTGCCGTTGATTTCGATGCTCAGTTTCGCGGGTGCATTGAGCATCATGCGCACGATCCGTCCGGAATGCTTCGCCGAGATATTGCGGCTCCGAGGACGGACATCGATGGTTTTGATTTCCTCATCGCATTCAATTTCGACGGCAACCGGCCGCGACAATTCGATCTGACAGAAGAATCCCAGGGCCGAGGGATGAACAATCGCCGCAACCCCATCGACTCGAACGGAGTAGTGACGATCCGTTAGACTTGCGCCGCTGCCGGACGTGACCACGCCATCTTTGTCCGCGGCAATTAGCGCGGTCAGCGGCGTCAGCAGCAGGGCGGCGAGGAGGGTGAGGGTGAGTTTCATGGATGTTTTATTGTATTGCCGGAAAATCGTGTTAGAGGCGAAGGTCATTGCAAGAGCCGGTGGCCGGACCGGTGAGCGGGGAACAAGGGAGGGGTGAGGGTGTCGCCCATGGGTCGGGCGCAACCCTGCGTGATTTTGCTGCTACCAGAAGCAAAATCGTACCGACCAAGGCCCTTGAAACCGGCAAGGGGTTGTCGTCAGGCCGAATTAATTCCTCGTCTGTGGCCTGAAATATTGTGGTCCCGCCATGCGCCTCGCGGAGAATGAGGCCCCCGAAAATCAGTACTTCCCGCCCAAGACATGAGCGAGCCTCGCCGCGAGATCACTCATTTTGCAGGGTTTCGAGAGATATTCGTCCATGCCAGCGGCCAGGCATCGCTCGCGGTCGCCGGCCATCACGTTGGCCGTGAAGGCGATGATGGCCACGCGCCCTGCCGTCGTCGCCTCCAATTCGCGGATTTTCCCGGCAGTCTCCAGCCCGTCCATCATCGGCATCGCCAAGTCCATGAGGATGGCCGCGAATTTCCCCGGCTCAAACGCCTTGAGTGCGGCGAGTCCACTCGCGGCGAATTGGACGCGATAGCCGAGGCTCTGGAGCATTTTGCCTGCGACGGTGCTGCTGGGCGGGTCGTCATCAACGATGAGCACCAGCGCGGCGGCGGGCGCAATGAGGGCCGATATGCCGTGGACCGGTGTGTCCGGCGACGCCGGCGAGGCCGGCGGTGGGGCGTCCAGCGGGAGGTGGAATGTGAAGGTGCTGCCGATGCCAGGAGCGGAGTTGATCGTGATCGAGCCGTCCATGGCTTTGGCGATGCGTCCCGAAATGGCGAGGCCCAGGCCCGTGCCGCCGAACTGGCGTTTCGTCTGCAATTCGCCCTGCACGAAGGGTTCAAACAGGCGGCTGATCGTTTCAGGAGGAATCCCGATGCCGGTGTCTTCGCAGCGGAAATCCAGAAACCATCGTCCGCGGATGAAGGCGGTGGCAACCCGCAGGACCACCGCGCCGCTGGAGGTGAATTTGACGGCGTTGCCGAGCAGGTTGATGAGGATCTGGCGGATCCGGCGCCCGTCGCCAATGATGTGTTCCGGGATCCCGTCAGCCACTTCGCAACGCAACGCCAGCCCTTTGTCATCGGCGGTTTTGCGGATGGTGTCCATTGACGCCTTGATGAGGTCGGCGACCTTCAGCGGTTCGACTTGGATTGCTAGAGCACTTTTTCCCATGCTGGAGAAATCGAGGATATCATTGACGACGGAGAGGAGGTGTTCGCCGCTTTCAATAATGATGCGGACATACTCATGTTGGTCCTCGTTGAGCGGGGAGTAGGAGAGCAGTTCGGAGAAGCCCAGCACACCGCTGAGCGGGGTGCGCAGTTCGTGGCTCATGATGGAGAGAAACTCGGTCTTGGCGCGGGTGGCGGCATTGGCGGCGTCGACGGAGGCACGCAGCTCGTCTTCCATGGATTTGCGCCCGCTGATATCAAAGCAATAGCCAATGTAGCCGCAGAATTCGCCGGACGAATCGTGGAACGGCATGCCGCAATCGCTGATCCAGCTGTACGTCCCGTCAGGACGACGCAGGCGGTAATCCATGTCAAAGGACCGCCGCTCGGCAAACGCTTCCAGATAAACTTGCAGGCAGCGGTCAAAATCCTCGGCGTACACGCCCTCCGCCCATCCGTCGCCGACTTCCTGCTCCAGCGTGCGGCCGGTAAACTCCAGCCAGGTGGTATTGAACCAGTAGCACTTCGCATCGGTGCCCGCCCTCCAAATCAATACCGGGGCCTCATTGAGCAGTCGCTTGTGAAATTCCAAGGTGGCGGCGAGCTTGTCCTCCGCCTGCTTGCGCTGGGTGATGACATCAAAAATCGCCACGAAATACCCGTATTGCGGGCTGTAGACAGAAACGGAAAACCACTCCTGGAGGGCCTCGACAAACCATTCGGACTTCTCGCATTCGCCGCCCCGTGCCACGCGGGCAAAGGTTTCAAACAATTCCTGATCCTTGTCCCGAAGGCCCGGGATAACCTCAGAGACCCGTCGTCCCACGACCCCCTTCAAACCGGTCAATCTCTCGAACGCCCCGTTGACTGAAAGATAGATCCAATCCTGGGGGCGACCGTCTTCAAACAGCATCTGGCAATACGCGACCCCTTCGGCCATGCGCTCGAAGAGCTGACGGTAGGTTTCGTCGTTCACGGCCATGTGCCGATCGGGCTCAGAATTCACGCCGTCCGTCTGGTCGGGCGGGGGTGTCTGGATGGGTCGGGGGGGGGTCATGGCAAGTGTGGGGGGATCGCGACTGAGGTGAACCCGAATCTCCCTTCAAACATGGAGAAACATGATGGCCCACCTCAAGTCGAGCGCAACGTGCAGTGTCATATGAAGGGTGTCAATGAGTATTTTTACCGACTGTTAGGAATTCGCTTTTGAGGTGGTGGCCGCTGCAAGGGCCCCTGGCCGCACCGGAGCGCTTGGGGGAACCAGTTGCGGATGAGTTCGGGGACGGGGTTGCGGCTACCTGCGGGCAGGCAGTGGCAGCGGCCCTCCGGATCGAACATGCCGGCGGCGGCAAGGACGTGGGCCGCTATTTGTCTGTGCCCGGATATTGTCACCGGCTCGCTGAACAGCAATGCAGCACATCCCGGAAGAGGCCTGGCAAGCGCAACCGTGGAATGGGTGGCTTTGTCAAAATTTGCACACTGACCCCATTTCCCATGTGCGGCGGCATTTCGGGCTATCAGATTGACGGAATTCCGGATGCCCCCGAACCCGCCGCCCGAGAAATATCCGAGATATTCCTTGGCAAAACGGTTAGTACTGCTATTTTAGGCAAGTTAAGGACTTTGCCATGATTCTACCGCACCTCCCCATTCGTGGCATTGAACTGCCGGGTACAGCTCACAAGGGCCTACTTCGCAGCGGGCAATCCACCCTCATCCGGTTGCCGGGTGAGGATGCGCTCCAGGCCATTCCGGTTCAAATTGCGGTCCTTGATGCCGACGGCATGATTCTCTGGGTGAACAAGGCGTGGGAATCCTTTGCGGTCCAAAACGGCTGCCCGCCGCAGATGACATTTGCCGGAGTCAATTATCTCGCGGTATGCGATGCGGTAGTGGGGAAGGATTCCGCGTCTGCCAGGGAATTTGTGTCCGGCATTCGCAGCATCATCAGCAGAGAGCGCGAATATTTCTCAATGGAATACGCATGCCACTCGCTGAGCGAGCGGCGGTGGTTTCTTGGCTACGTGACCCCTCAGGAAACCCTGCACACAGTGGTGGCGCACGTCAACATCACTGAACAGAAGCTCACCGAAGCGAGAATGCGCGACATAAACCAGGAGTTGCAAACCATGGTGGCCGCACGCACTTCCGAGTTGGAGGCGGCGACCGATGCGCTAATTGAGGAAACGTCCGAACGGCGGCAGCTCGAACTCAAGGTTCTCAAGATCAGCGATCACGAGCAGTCCCGGATCGGACAGGATTTGCACGACAGCACCTTCCAGGACCTCGCCCGCATCATCCTTCTCGCGGAAGTCGCCAAGATTGAATTGAGCCAGGAGAAGAATCAGACAGCCGAGCTGCTCACCGAAATATCGTTGGTTGCCCGCCGGACCGCAGATGAGGCCCGGCACCTGGTGGCGGGCCTGTTTCCGGCGCAACTCGAGCAGCACGGGCTGGAATGGGCCCTGCGGGAGTTGACCGCCGAAATCAGCACAAGGGGCAAGATCAACTGCGGCTTGATCATGCACTCGGCGGTCGATTTCACCACCAACGCCGCGTTTCAGCTCTACCGCATTGCGCAGGAAGCGACCAACAATGCCCTGCGTCATGGCCGGGCCCAAAACATCACCATTGAGATCTCCGAGTCCAACAACACCGGCAGAATGGTTATTCGAGACGATGGAACGGGAATTCACGCGCAAGCAAACAACGCAGGCTTCGGCTTGCACACCATGCGGTATCGCGCAAAGGCGCTCGGCGGCTCGCTGGAAATCGGCCCGGCCGCAACGCGCGGAACCACCGTCGCTTGCTCGTTTCCACGCAGCTAATATAATGAGTCGGCAACCAACCACCGGCCCCGGGAACCCGGCAAGCACGTCATCAAAGAGCACGCCAACCTGGCCGGAACCAGCCATCTGGTGGCCAGGCACGGGGCGGTGAACCAGGCGCGGGCCGCCAGCGCGGCTCTTGCCCGGATCGAGGGATGAATCAGCGCGGCGGTGGGCAATTCAAAAAGCGATTGGGGATCGAGGGCGAAGCTGCGCGGCCCGGCGGTGGGATTGCGCAGGACGGCGGGGCCTCCCTGCTGCGGGTCCCACGCGGCGTAACCGTAGACATCCTGCTTGGGATCGCCGCCGACCCAATGGGTGGCGCGCAGGATCGTGCGGTGGCCGCGGCTCCAGCGAATGCCCTCGGCGAGCGCATCCCACGCCGCGGCAGTCATCAGTTTGGGGGTTACATATAACTCGCCGAGGCCGCTGCCACACGCCACGGACATGGGGATTTCGTGGCGGCTGGATTCCGCATCGGCGGCAGGTGTGGGCATCCGGGTTGGCAGGTGGCGGTCACCCACCAGCAGGCCGTGATACATCAGCGAGTTGCAGATTGGGTGTCAGACCAACCATTGAATTTGTGCTAGCTGAGGCGCGGCTATGGCAGTATTGATATGGCTACTCTAACTTGAGACACTGTGATCCGTCTGATTCCGTTGGGACGGGTTACGCTGCGACAAGCTCCGCTCCTAACGCCACCACCCCCATGAGACGCGCACGCTGGCTGGCCCCGTGGAAGGATTGCGTCGGGCGCCCCGTGATATACCACTGCATCACGCGGGTGGTGGAGCGGCGCCTGGCATTCGGCAAGGAGAAGAAGGAAGATGCGACTGCGGAGATGGCGCGGATGGAACAAGGCCGGGATGTGGCGCCGGGGAAAATGCTGCGGTGCCGGGACCGGTTCGGCACGAAACGCAAGGACGGGGCGCGGCCATTGCGCGGCAGTGGCGCGGCGGCGGCCGGGCGGTTGTGGAGCGTGCGGGACTTGCGGCGGCAAATTGGTTAGGTAGTGCGGCAGGTCTGGTCTGCATTCCCGCTAATCGAGGTTCCAGGCTAACAGAGAGGGCCTGGCCTTGCGGGTGAAGGCCGTTGCTAGAGCCGGCGGCCGCAGCGGCGGGCGGGGACCATGCGGGCGGCCTCACTTGGCGGGCGCGACGCGTTCCCAAACCTTGACCCAGTCAATTTCAAACTTGTTCACCGAGGTTTGCTTGGAGCCGTAACCCACCTTGGGTCTTTCGCCGTTCCATGATTTGATGTCCGATTCGCTCGTGAACAGCAGGTACTCCGGGACCTTGGAACCCGGACACTTGACGTCGGTCGCCACGACCTTGCCGTCGAAGGTGAAACGATAGCCCGTGTCGTCCCATTCCACCCCGTAGTCGTGCCACTGCCCGCCGACGGGGGCGGGAAACTTGAGGCTGCTCGTCTTGTGCGTTTCGGGTTTGTAGCTGCCCCAGTGGAGTGCGTATTGGTAACCGCCCTTCATCAGGCCGGTGGTCTCCATGATGTCGATTTCCACCCCATCGGTGGCCGCCTGGGCCGGGTCTGCCGACTTGCCGTAAGTCGGCGATTGCGCCCAGAACGCGACCTGGGTGCCAGGCTGGACGGCAAACCGGCAGCGGGCCACCGTTTTGCCCTGGGTAAGGAAGAACTTGTGGCGCGAGGTGACGAAGCCGCAATGGGTCACGCCCGTGGCGTCGGTGAACGTCGTGATCAAGAGCTTGCCGCCCGTGACATCCACGGCCAGCGGCGAGTTCAGCGCGTCGCGCCGCGGGCCGGTTTCGACATTCCAGATTTGCGGGTTCAGCTGGTGGCCGTCGAAGTTTTCATCGAGCGTGAGTTTCCAAGCCGACTCGGCGGCGGGCAGGGCGGCGGGTGCTGCGAGCAGCAAGGCGGTGAGGAGTTTGTGAAGCATCATTATCGACAGGTGTTAGTGGGTCGCGGGCGGATTCATGGGGGAATTGCTCATGCGGGAAAATAGCGATCCTGCCCGTTTTGCCAAGAAGTTTTGTTGGAAAATCTTCGGGCGGGCGGTGGTTGCGGCGGATAGCATGGAGGTCACGCGCATTCTAACGAGGCTGCGCCTCAGACCCAAGACAACAAGACGCAAGACGAGGAATTCGACCTAACGACAGCACCTTGCCGGTTGCAATGGCTCTAACGAGGACGCGGCCAGCAGTGGGCGGGACCTCGTGGCGGACGGAAGTGCAGATCCAAGCGGCGGACTGGCGGACGCGGCGGCGGTGGGCAATACTGTGCACTTAGTACTTGGGTTGGTATGAGAGGCTCCGGGCAAGATGCCCGGGCCACCGTGGCGCGGACATCCTGTCCGTGTAAGAAATCCCCCCGGCCGCAGCGTAGTTGATCCGGGTGACAGACCAAGCCCTGAAACAGTCAAAACAACCAAAGAACAGATGAATACGAGAACAACAAAAGCAATTGCTGGCGCGGTGGCCGCCATGTCATTGGCGGCGAGTGCGGTGATGGCCCAGCAGTCCGGGGCAGGCCAGCCGCAGGAAAAGAGCAAGGGGCCGATCAAGGTCTTCATCCTCGCCGGGCAGTCGAACATGGAAGGCCAGGGCGTGGTGTCCATGGATGGCGAGAAGGACTACAACGGCGGCAAGGGCAACCTGGTCTGGTCGATGAAAAATTCGAAGAGTGCCGGGAAGATGAAGTGCCTCAAGAACGAGAAGGGTGAATGGGTCGTGCGGGATGATGTGCAGATTTCGTTCAAGGTTGGCGACAAGGTCCGCAAGGGCGGCCTGACAGTCGGTTATACCGGCTATGGCGGAAGCAGTCACATCGGACCCGAGTTGGGATTCGGGTTGGTGATGGGGGACTACCTGAAGGAACCGGTGCTTTTGATCAAGACTGCCTGGGGCGGCAAGAGCCTGTTTGTTGATTTCAGGCCGCCGAGTTCCGGCGGCCAGGTGGGGCCATGTTACACGAAAATGATGGAAGAGGTGCGCGCGGCCTTGCTTGAGCTCGGGAATCAGCAATATGAGATTGCCGGTTTTGTCTGGCAGCAGGGCTGGAACGACATGTGTACCAAACCGGCTATTCCCGAGTATGCGCAGAATCTCGTCAACCTGGCAAAAGATCTTCGCAAGGAATTCAACTCGCCGAATATGCCGGTGGTTGTGGGTGAGCTCGGCAATGGCGGACCGGTGACCAGCGGCGACATGTTTGAGTTCAGGAAGGCGCAGCAAGAAGGGACAAAGCAAATCAAGAATGCATTATTCATCAAGACCACCGACTTTGCCCGTCCTCCAGAGCTTTCGCCCAATCCCGGGCACGGCCATCACTGGTTCGGCAATGCGGAAAGCTACTTCCTGATCGGCGATGCGCTGGGTGAGGGAATGAAGAACCTGTTGAAATAGGCAATCGCGTTTAATCATTCCATATGAAATCATTGGTCACAACCGGCACCCTGTTAGGCGCACTGATGTTAGGGATGACCGGCCCGCTTTGCGCACAAGTCCCCGATCTCACCAAGGACACCCGGTCGGTGGATCGCAAGCTCACCTACAATCTGGGCGCGACCGGCCTGCGGGGCTGGATCCATACCAAGGCGGCGGACAATCTGGATGCCGGACAAGGCCGCACCACCTTGGCCAGCCGGCAGATTCTGGTCACCCACGTCGGCGTGGCCTCACCGGCGGACGGGGTGGTGAGAGTCGATGATGTGATCATTGGCGTGGATGCAAAACCCTTCAACGGCGACGCGCGCAAGAGCATCGCCATGGCCATCCAGGATGCGGAGACGGAAACCAAGGGAGGCGTGCTCAAGCTGCTGGTTTCACGTGATGGAGCAGTGCAGGAGCTCACTCTCAAACTTGCGGTGATGGGCACCTACAGCGATACCGCGCCATGGAACTGCGCCAAATCCAAGCGGATCCTCGAACAGGCCACCGTGGTTCTCGAGAAGGAAAAGCTGGCAGCAGACTGGACCGGATCGATCCAAGGGCTGGCCCTGCTGGCGACGGGCAAGCCCGACTATCTGGCGAAATTGCAGGATTTCGCCCGCAGCCTGGCAGCGGTTGAAGTGGACCCCAACAAGAAGCCCGCCGGGCCCGTCTGGGGCAGTGCCTGGGACTTGGGGTATCGCAACGTGTTTCTCTGCGAGTATTTCATGATCACGCGCGACAAGGAGGTGCTGCCTGCCATCGACCACATCGCCCTCGCGCTGGCCCGCGGCCAGAGCATGTATGGCACCTTCGGCCATGGCTTTGCCGCACTGACCAAGGACGGGAAATTCAACGGCTCGGTGCCGCCCTACGGTCCGGTGAACATGGCCGGGCTGCCCGCGAATCTAGCCATCGTGCTGGCGAAAAAGTGCGGGGTCAATCATGCGGAAGTCGATCAAGCCATCGCCCGCGCCGCCGGGTTCTTCGGCTACTTCACCGATAAGGGCGCGATTCCCTACGGCGAACACGAGCCATGGCCGTATCATGAAAACAACGGCAAAAATTCACTTGCCGCGGTGATGTTTTCCGCGATGGGCAACAAGCCTGAGCAGACCGGGTTTTTCGCCCGGATGGCGACGGCAGGTTATTCCAACCGCGAGTATGGCCACACCGGGCAAGGGTTCAGCTATTTGTGGAGCACCCTCGGCGCGGGGGTGGGCGGCCCCGAGGCGGCGGCGGCGTTCTTCCGCATGGCCTCGTGGCACTTCGATCTGGTGCGCCGCTCGGACGGCTCGTTCACCTATGATGGCGGCGAACAGTACGGCGCCGGCCTGACGGCTGATAACACCTACTATGGGAAAAGTGGCTATTATGGGTTGAGCCCTGCCGCCACCTATGTCCTCGCTTATGCGCTGCCCTTGCGCAAACTCGTCATCACCGGCAGGGATGCCGATGCTTCCGGCTGGTTCGATAAGAAGAAAGCCGCGGCCACCATCGCGTCGGGCCGCTTTGATCTGGACCGCCATGAAATGTCCGCAGCCGAACTGGTCGCGGCATTCGGCGATTGGTCGCCCATTGTCCGCAGTTGGGCGGCGGAGGAATTATCAAAGCGCCCGCAAGGCAAGACGATGGTCCCCGAGCTCATCAAGCTCGCCGCCGGCGACGATGCGCACCGCATCCAAGGTGCCTGCGAGACGTTGGGGCTCATCAACACTCCGGATGCCCTAACAGTTCTGGTGAGGCAACTCGCCCACCCGGATCGCTGGGTGCGTTACAAAGCGGCGCAGGCTATCAGAAAAATGGGCGGCACCGCCAAGCCGGCCTTGGAAGACATTCTCAAGGCGCTGGTTCTCACGGCAGAGCCGGCGTCGCCGATCCGCTGGGAGGATCCCGTGCAAATCGCCCACGGCCAATTGGCCGCCGCCGTCTTCTCCGGCCCGCTGCGAGACGAGCTCGGCAAGGTGGACACCAAGTTGCGGTATGCGGCCATCCGCTCGGTGGCGACCAATCCGGATGGCATGGCCCGCGCCACGCTGGAGGGTTTCTTTCAAAACCAGCTCAGCCAGGATGACGTCATCGCCCTGGCACCGGTCATTTGCGCCGCGGTCGAATGCCCCAGCCCGGCGGACACCATGTTCAACAATGCGATCCGCATGGCCGGCTTGAGAGCACTCACCAAGTACCATTTCAAGGAAGGCATCGGCGCCGCCGCCGGGCTGGCCAAATCCCAGGGCGGGCACGGCAGCGAAAGCCGCACTGGCGAGATTATGAAGTTAATCGTCGGCTATGGAGCGGCCGCCAAACCCCAGATTCCCGCATTGAGGGAGTTGATCGCCATGTTCAATCGCGACACGGAACGCAGGGAATTCCCTCACGATCTCAACAAGATACGAGTCGGCGCGGTCGAGGATGCGATCCGATCGATCGAAGCGGCGACCACGCAGCCCGAATTGCGCAGCATCAAGCGCTGAAGGGGTTCCCGACCTTCCACCTCCCACTTGCCATGTGCTGCGGGATGGTCGCAGGCCAGCCGGCATTGCGGGCTCATCGCAAGGCTGGCCGGATGAATGAATGGCGCGGCGGGTTCCCTGTTGGCGACGGCGCACCTGGCCGTGCCTGTCACCTCCTTGGACGCGCAAGCCTTTCCAACCCAGGTCATGCCCAAGCACTACCGCGACCGTGCCGACGCCGCTAACGGTTTCGACGAACTCAAAAACCAATGGGGATGGAACGGGCTGGAAGCGCCCGGGCACAGGCGCTTGACAGGCCGCGCAGACAGGCCTAACTTCGTCGCGTCTCGTCAAGATGCCCAACGATTTCCATCTCTACCGCCAAGACCGCCGGCTGCACTGGGGCCAGATCGCGGCGCGTCTCAGAGCCCAGCCCGAGGCACTGGCAATCCCGCTTGCCAATATCGAGCGCTGGCTCGCCAGGGGCCGGCTGCAGCCGGCGCCGCTGCTGGAATGGCAGCGGCGCATTTTGCTCGCCCAGGCGTCCCGCGCGGAATTCAACAAGCTCCTGAGTTATTTGGAAGCCGACAATGATGATGCGGAACCGCTCAAATCCTGTTCGCCGTTTGTGGGGTTTGAGGGCGTGCAATCCTGATGGCCGCATGAACCTACAAGCGCTGCAACATCTATCCAAGTCGGCACAGTCGCTGGCCGACGATTGTCGGATCATCGTGCTCGGCTCGGCATCATTGCTGGCTTCTTTCCCGGAATTGGGGCGGCGTGATGGCCCGCTTGCCAGCACCTTTGATGCTGACCTTTGTCCCCAGCCATTTGATGAAACAACAGGACGCATGCTCGAGGAGGCACTTGGCGCATCCCATGCGTTTCACTTGCGGCATGGCTATCATGCCGATATCCTGCGCGATGACATCTTTGAAACCCTGCCCCCCGGGTGGATGGATCGCCTCGTCGCCGTGCCCGGCTGCACGAATGTCTTTGCCATCGATCCGCACGACCTTGCCGCAGTGAAACTCATGATCGCCAGACCCAAGGATCTTGCACTGCTCAGGTTGTTGCATGCCAATGCAATGATCCGGCCTGAACTTGCCAGGCAGCGCCTCGATTCCATTGATAAATCGGATAGATATATCATGCTTGCTGGCAATGCCTTCGACCAGGTTTTCTGCAGGTGATGGCCGGTGGGCGGGCCGGAGGGCGGGACCAGATCAAAGGCCAACCCGCTGCAACCTCTGTCTTCGGCGTCGTCGTTGACGAAAATGGATCCATGGCGGGTTGCCCAATACGGTTTACTTAAGACGAGACAGGAAGAGGCGGCGGGCAGGATGCCCGCGCCACAGGTGGCCCGGGCATCTTGCCCGGAGCCTCGACTCAAACCACCAAGGGTGCTACGTAAACCGTATTGGGCGGATTGCCCCCGGAAGTCGCGCCACCAGGTGGCGTGGAGCGCGAGCATGGCCTCGTAGCCGGAGGCGATGGCCGCGGCGCAGCGGGCGCGGCCGAGTGTGAGCGGGTCCTTGGCGCCACTGGCTCTGAGGTCGTTGCTAGACGGGATGGCGTGGGCGACCAGGGTGCCGGCGCAGGATGGAACGCGTGCCAAACGCCAGGCTCGCGGGTAATCATACAAAAAACCGCGAAACATCCTCTGGCAGGCTCACGGGTTGTCAGCGGCCTGGATGACCTTGCGGTAATCCACGTCATTGCGTTGGGTGAGCGCCTCCTGCACGCCGTTGAAACAGGCGAGGATCCGCTGGTAGTCGGGATCCTCGGGCGAGGTGAACTCGCCCTTGGCCAGCGGCACCGCCAAAAACGGATTCCTTTCGGGATGGTCCAGGCGCACATAGAACGTCGTGGGCAGGGTGATCTTGCGCCGCGCGGCCACCTCTTTCAAGACCTCGTCCAAGCCCGGCGGCAGGATCCGGCGGCAGCCGCGCAGGTCGGGTTGGCGCGACTGCGACGTGCCATAAAACGGCACGTTGAGATCGATCCACATCAGGATTTTCAGCTGTTCGCCGGCGGTGAGTGTTAGGCGCGTTTTGCCCTTGGCATCCGGATGGCCGGAGATCACCACCTCGGCCAGACGGCTGACCGGTGACCCCCAGCTCTTTGGCTCGACCTGCAGGATGTTAGACTCGCAGCCGTTGAACGACGGGATCCACGAGGTGTAAGGGCTCTTGCCGAAGCCGGCCATGCCGCCCTGCGCATCGCCGCCGTGCTCGGCCTGGGTGCCGCGGCGCGCCAGATTCTCATAGGCCACGTTGAAGTAGTCGGTGCGGTCGCCGCTCAGGTCGAGCGCCGCCGTTTCGTCGTGACAGCGCACGCAGCGCGCATCGAGCACCGGCTGCACCACCCGCGCGAAACTGAAGCCATCGCCGCTGCCCCACTCCGGTTCGGTTAGATCCTGCGCCGGCCGGCCGGCCGCGAGGGACCGGGTGCCGCGCACGCTGGCGGGCGACACATAGTTGCGGTCCGCGTGGCAGCCGCTGCAGCTCTGGGTTTCGCCCGGCATGAAGTGGGTGAAGGTGCGCATCCGCTGGACCGCGCGGCCCGCGCCATCTAACGCCAGGAAATACAACGGCACGCCGGCGGGTACCTTGAAGTGCGCCGAGCCGTCGGCCTCGACGTCTGCGAAACCCCAGACCCGCTTGGGTGCATAGGTCGCACCGCACGAGACCACTGGAAATTGGAACCCGAACTGGCGCTGGTCGACCGATGCGCGGATGTCCTTCTCCATTTCCTGCACCACGGCGAGCCGTTTGATTTCGCCCGGCTTGACCGTGTCGCCCAGGCCGCTGGTCACATCGTGCATGACCAAGGTGGCCCACGGTGCGGTTGGCCGCGCCCCCGGTGCCGGGTGCGGCGAGCGGGGCAGCGGCCGGCTGCGCAGCGGTTGCGTCGAGTAGAAGCCCAAACCCTGGTCCGGCGCGCGCAGCGGTACACTGGCCGTGCCGGCATAGTCGCGTAACAGAATCGTACCCTCGCGCGACACCAGATAATAACGCGCGTCGAGCGGCACCGGACTTTCATACGGCCCGCGCATGGCATTGCCCGCGCCAGCATCGCCCACCGGACCCACCGCCACCTCGGGCGTTAGATTGCGGATCGCCGCCTGCGCGTTGCCGCCCTTGGATAGATCCAGCAGCCCGATCGCGCCGCGGCACGGGCCGTTGTGGCTGGTCATCACGCACAAGAGGTGGCCCGGCATGCCTGGAATGTCCTTGGCCTCCATGAAGGTGGCCGGACTGAGCACCCGGTTGCCGAACACTCCGGCCAGCGCGGTGCCGTCCGGATTGAGCGCCCACAGCGACTGGATCGGGATCGCCGGCCGGTCGACATACTCCCAGCGGCTGTAGAGGATGCGCCCGTCTTCCATGATCGAGGGCGTGAAATCTGTCAGATAGTTCGCCGACAGTTTGGTCACGTTGCGGCCGTCGCCGTCGGCGCGGAACAACACCGGCGAGGTGCTGGTCCAACAATAGGCAAAGGCGGGCTTGCGGTCCGACACAAACGCAATCCCGCCGTCCGGCAGCCAGCAGCCGTTCATGTTATTGGAGGCGTGATCGATCACGCGCGTCAGGCCGCTGCCGTCCGCCCGGATGCGCCAGATGCCGAACGACTCCTGCATCGTGCGCTTCCAACTGAATAACACCTGCGTGCCGTCATAGGACACCTGGCAGTCGAGGATGAGTCCGTTAGAAGAGTCGACCAGGCGGGTCAGTTTGCCATCGCCCAGCGACATCGTATAGAGTCCGCCGCCCGCTTCCAAGCCCTCGACGTGATAGGTGTAGACATGGGTCGGGTTGAGCGGCCGGCGTTGCACCACCACCAGCGAGTCGAAGCCCAGAGCGCCGCCCTTGGCCAACGCCGCCAAGTCCGGTGCCGGAGCCGCGGTGGCCGCCGGCATTCCTAACAACACTGCCAGCGCCCACGGCAGACATCCCGCCGCCGCCAAGGCATGCGGGTGGGCGGGATCCGCGGAGGGCCTGGGAGTCGGTTGGTTGTGCGTCATGACGTGGGGTGATAAAGAGTGAAAACGCCGCGGGGCGTTCCGCTCCCTACGTTGGAACCGTTGCGGTTCCTACATCAGCAGCAGATTTGTCGCGGTGTGGAATGGGGGTGATTGCTAAGAAATTGCTTTTCCCGGTGAAGGCCGGTGCAAGAACCGGTGGCCGGACCGGGTGGCGGGAAAAGGGGGTGGGAACGGTGCGAAAACCGCAGCACCGAAGAAGACCACTGCAACGCCCGATGCGCCCGGACTCCGCAATTCTTGCGGTTGGTGCCGCATATTTGTCGGAGCGCGCGGGGGATCGCCGGAAATGCGCAAGAAAGGGGCGGATGTGAGGAATAAAATGCGATATTTGGCTAGCGTGTTGCGGGTTGGCTGACCACAGTCCGGCGATTTATGAAACACCTGAAAGGACTCCTATTGACCACAGCCTTTTTGCTCGCGGGTGCGGGCGGCGCATTTGCGAGCGAGGCCGACTTGAAGATTCCGACGCTCGACTCGGTGACGTTTTCGTCACTTGGTGGAGTCACTGGACACACCCTGATGCTCATCGGCCTGGCGGTCTGTGTGCTCGGCGGTCTGTTTGGATTGCTTCAATACCAACAAACCAAGAATCTGGCGGTGCACGACAGCATGGCGCGGGTTTCCAACACCATTTGGGAGACCTGCAAGACCTATCTGTTTAACCAAGGCAAGTTCCTGGCCATCCTGTGGCTGCTGATCGCCGCCTGCATGATCTACTACTTCGGCGTGTTGCAACAGAACTCGCCCGGCCATGTGCTGGTCATTCTCGCCGCCTCGGTGCTCGGCATCCTCGGTTCCTATGGTGTCGCCTGGTTCGGCATCCGCATCAACACGGTGGCCAATTCGCGCACCGCCTTTTCCGCACTCAAGGGCAATCCGCTGGCCACCCTCGGCATTCCGCTGCGCTCGGGCATGAGCGTCGGGCTGCTGCTGGTCTGCGTCGAGTTGTTCTTCATGATTTGCATCCTGATCTTCCTGCCTAACAAGCTTGTCGGCCCCTGTTTCATCGGCTTCGCCATCGGCGAATCGCTGGGCGCCTCGGTGTTGCGCATCTGCGGCGGCATCTTCACCAAGATCGCCGACATCGGCTCCGACCTGATGAAAATCGTCTTCAAACTGCCCGAAGACGACCCGAAAAACCCGGGCGTCATCGCCGACTGCACCGGTGACAATGCCGGCGACTCGGTGGGCCCGACCGCCGACGGTTTTGAGACCTACGGGGTGACCGGAGTGGCGCTCATTGCGTTCTTGTCGCTGGCGCTGGCGGCCCAGCAGGATGTTTGCGCCATCCTCATCGTCTGGATCTTCGTGATGCGCATTCTCATGATTGTCACATCACTGGGTTCCTATCTCATCAACGAAGTCATCAGCAAGGCGCTGTTCGGCGGCAAGAAGGACTTCGATTTCGAAGCGCCGCTAACCCATCTGGTGTGGCTGACCTCGGCGGTGTCCATCGGCGTGACCTTCCTGGCCAGCAAGATTTTGCTAGGCGACTTCATGTTTGCGGGCAAAGCGTTGCCCGACCTGTGGTGGGTGCTCTCGCTCATCATCAGTTGCGGCACGGTGGCCGGCGCGCTGATTCCAGAGTTCACCAAGATTTTCGTGAGCACCAACTCGCGCCACGTCAAGGAAGTGACCAATTGCTCCAGGCACGGCGGGGCCTCGCTCAACATCCTGTCAGGTTTTGTGGCGGGCAATTTCTCCGCCTTTTGGATGGGGCTGGTGATCATGACGCTGATGTTTGCCGCCTGGCAATTCTCGATCAACCCCGACCTGATGGCCATCATGCCGGCCAAGTTCGCCTTCGCCGCGCCGATCTTTGCCTTCGGCTTGGTCGCCTTCGGCTTCCTCGGCATGGGTCCGGTCACCATCGCGGTGGACTCCTACGGCCCGGTGACCGACAACGCCCAGTCGGTGTACGAATTGAGCCAGATTGAAAGCAGTCCTAACATCACCGCCGAGCTCAAGAAGGATTTCGGGTTTGATCCCGACTTTGAAAACGCCAAGTATCAACTTGAGAAAGGCGACGGCGCGGGCAACACGTTCAAGGCCACGGCCAAGCCGGTGCTCATCGGCACCGCCGTGGTGGGCGCCACCACCATGGTGTTCGGCATCATCATGTTGTTGCAAAACCTCTACGATGCCCAGGTTGCTTCCGGCATCGCAGGTCCGTTCAAGGAGGTGGTCGGCGCCTTGAGCATCGTGCAGCCCGAGATCATCCTCGGCCTGATCATGGGTGGCTCGGTCATTTACTGGTTCACTGGCGCCTCTTGCCAGGCGGTGGTGACCGGAGCCTATCGCGCCGTGGTGTACATCAAGGAGAACATGAACCTCGATGCCACCACCGCCACCGACAAGGACAGCAAGGAAGTGGTGGCCATCTGCACCAAATATGCGCAGAAGGGCATGTGGAACATCTTCATCGTGGTGTTCTGCTTCGCGCTGGCGCTGCCGTTTTTCAACCCGTATTACTTCATCGGCTATCTCATTGCCATCGCCTTCTTCGGCCTGTTCCAAGCCATCTTCATGGCCAACGCCGGCGGCGCGTGGGACAACGCCAAGAAGATCGTGGAAGTGGATCTGCGCGAAAAGGGCACCGACCTGCACGCCGCCACCGTGGTGGGCGACACCGTGGGCGACCCCTTCAAGGACACCTCCTCGGTGGCCATGAATCCGGTGATCAAGTTCACCACCCTGTTCGGCTTGCTCGCGGTGGAAATCGCGGTGACCATGACCAACCAAACCACCAAGAACATGATCGGCGGCTTCTTCTTCCTCGTCGCGCTGATCTTCGTCTATCGTTCATTCTACGGCATGCGCATTCCCGAGGAGGATTGAGCACGGCGCATCTGATTACTTCAACGGGCGCCGGCGTGACCGCCGGCGCCCGTTGCGTTAGAACCGGGCCCCTTCAAGGCGAATCGAAACCCTGCTGGAGCACTGGCACATGTTCCGGCCCGTGGAAGTGCAGGATGCTGGCGTAGAGGGTCAACCCGGTCGCCTCGAAGGTGCCGAAGTCGCTGTGCTGGTGGCGCTCGAGAAGCGGCCGGAGCGCCTGCCCGGCGAGCCCTTTGCAGCGCGCGACGGTGATGTGGGGCTGGAACGGCTTCGGGTCCGGCACGAGACCCGCGCCTAGCACTGCGTGGTGGATCCGCCGCTGCAACTCGAGCAGCGGTGGCGGGTTGGCGATGCCGACCCAGACCACGGAGGGACGCCCATTCCATGTGTAACTGCCCAGACCGCGCAGCGCCAGCTGAAACTGCGCCACGCGCAGCGCCGCGAGCGCCGCGCTCAAGCGCTGCTCATGTTCCGCCGCCACCGCCGCGAGGAAACCCAACGTCAGGTGCAATTGCGCCGCCGGCAGCCAGCGCACCCCGGCCAGCTGCGGATCCAAACCTGCCAGCGCCTGGGTGAGCGGTGCCGGCAGGTCGAGGGCCACGAACATTCGCTTCAGCATCCCCCAAGCATAGCGCAGGAGCGCCCGGCACAACAGCAAAACTGTCGCCGCCTGGCGCGGCGGGCCGTCCGCCCAGCCCGCCGGTGCCTACCTCAGCTCACAGTTCCTGATCCCGGTGGCAAATGCTTTGGCACCTTTGCGCGCGGTTGGCGGGCTTGAATGGTAATGCGGGACGAAGATGACCACGGATGAAGACTGAGAAGACTGGTTCCACTGATTGCAGATTTCTCCTGTGCTCAGTGGCCGACCGAATAATCCCCGCTCCGAACTTCAATCTATCATGCCACCGCTTCATGCATGCTTTAGGCATCGCATGTCGAGCCCTGCCGCCGGGCGGAAACGTAGTGGTTGAGGTGAAACGGTGGAGCTCAAGTCGGTCGGCTGCGACGATTTGTTCGGTCAGATTTGCGGCTTCTTCCGTTTCAAACCACAATGCGGATGTTGCCTGTCGTGGCGTAAAACGAGAAACCATACGCGGCTTCCGTCCTCCTCGTAGAGGAAGTGATAGGGGAAAGAATCCAATGCTGCCCGCCTTAGGCCAGCTGCAGCAAAATGGCATCCTTGCGGATTTTCGCTGACCTGTGCAACAGTAGCTTGCACCTCGTCGAAGAACCTGTCGCCAAGTCGGCTTCCTCCCTCGGCATCGTAGTATGCCAGAGCGACCCTGAGATCCCGCTTGATCTGGGCGTGATAAATAATCTCCATGGCTCAACGTCCAAGGTCTCGCCGAATCTCATCCCAGGAGCATCCAGCCGCAGGATTCTTCGCCAATTCCCGCGACCTTCTGCGAGCCTCCGCTATGCCGTCGTCGTCGTCCACCAAAACCGCGGGCAGCGAACAAAGCAACTCCGTCGCTAGCGCCGCCCGCTGCGCCTCCGGCAGTTCCATTGCACACTCATGAAGTTCCTGTAGCCTCATGAGCGGATCGTAGCACACTTCACTTTCGCCGCAAGCGAGGATTCCCTTGTATCTCTTGGGACCGATTGAGGTAGGGACGCCGGTTGTCCGACGCCCCCCTCGCAGATCCCGGCCTGCGGTGCAACGCTTTAGTTGGGAAGGTTTCACATCTCAACACTTACGGGGCTATATCAACCTTCAGGCGGATGCGTGCCGCCCTGTGGCCTGCGGAATTGCGCTCGCTCCGCTCACGCCATGCCAGTCAGGCGCCGGCTC
>CAIZNN010000176.1 GCA_903934285.1 Akkermansiaceae bacterium
CTGAAGCTGCTGCAACCTCCACCGGAACCCGTCACAAACCCTAAGAAACCGGCGATGTAGCCACCGCCACGAAATTAGAAAACGGCTGGAAGCCCGGTGAAATAAGGAAAAATGCAGCGTTCAAGCCAAGAATGCCCGTCAGGAGTCGCGGCGCGCAGACACGCCGGCTGACGGGGCGGCCAGTCCGGTTTGGTCAATGCGCGCCCTCAGTGTTTGATCCAAGACGCGCCGATCTCCTCGAGCGTGCGCCCCTTGGTCTCGGGAACCATGGCCAGCACAAACAAAAACGAC
This sequence comes from Akkermansiaceae bacterium, assembly GCA_903934285.1. GTDB lineage: Bacteria > Verrucomicrobiota > Verrucomicrobiia > Verrucomicrobiales > Akkermansiaceae > Luteolibacter. The sequence continues at coordinate 292 of CAIZNN010000176.1, forward strand.
ACCAGACTGACCGCCGCATAGATCCAAAATGTGATGGCCGGCCCGACCGCCGGGCTGTCATTGAGCATCGGGAAAGTCTGCGCCACAATGCAACATGACAGCGTGTCACCAAACTTCGACAACCTCCACCGCATGCTCGGTTTCCAAGGTGAGAATGCGGGCTGCCGAATCACGCAATTTGCTCTCGATCAGGTCAACCCTGGCATTGCCACACCGCAACCAGACGATTTTCGGAGGAGCGCCAAGAAACTTATTCCAGTCAGGGTAATCGGAATCCTGGGTGACGATGACGAATCCGTGCTTTTTGGCGTAGTCCCAGATTTCTTTGTCGTCAGCCTCAGCCAGTCCAAGCAGCCGGACATGCTGCGAATCTGCGAACAAATCCTGTAGTGCTGGCAGTAGCCGGTGACTGAGGTTCTGGTCGAAAAGCAGCTTCATGTGACGCCGGCTACCAAGTGGTGTTCACGATCGGCCGCAAACGCCAGGCTCGCTTGAATGTCTTGTTGGGTCAATTCGGGATAGTCAGCCAGAATTTGCTCCGATGTCATCCCGGCGGCCAGCCAGCCAAGGATGTCATAGACCGTGATGCGCATATGGCGAATGCACGGTTTGCCGCCCCGTTTTCCAGACTCAAGGGTGATGATGCCGCGGTAGTCCTGCATGTGCTGACGCTAGCTCATTTGGCAGCCGCTGCAAGCACATTCTAGAGTCCTTGAAACCGGCAATGTGTTGGCATTAGGTCAAATTTTTCGTCTTGCGTCGTGGGCGTCCGGCGAGCCCAGCCGAGTCGTCTTGTCGTCTTGGGTCTGAGGCGAAGCCTCGCTAGCTCAACAGGTGCCGGTCCGCTACGCCGTCCTTAGCAAGGGATGTTGCCACTGCCTGGGCGTGTGTGGCGGCCCTATTTCAGATAGTCGGCGACGCCCTCGCTGCCGGGGTCCCAGTATTGGAGCGCTGTGAGCTTGCCCTCAGTGTTTGATCCAAGACGCGCCGATCTCCTCGAGGGTGCGCCCCTTGGTCTCGGGCACCATCGCCAGCACAAACAAAAACGACACCAGACTGACCGCCGCATAGATCCAAAACGTGATGGCCGGCCCGACCGCCGGGCTGTCATTGAGCATCGGGAAAGTCTGCGCCACAATGTAACAGGACACCCACACGGTGAGCGCCGCCACCGACATCGCACGGCCGCGCACTTTGTTAGGAAAAACCTCGGAGCAGAACAGCCAGCCGATCGGGCCCATGGCCATGGCGAAGGCGCCGATGAAACAGACGATGCAGAGCAGCAGGGGCAGCCCGTTTTGTTGGGTGTGGAACATCCAGCCCACCAGCCCGAGCGAGACGGTTTGCACCGCGGTGCCGATCAATAACAACGGCCGCCGCCCGGCCTTGTCCACCAAGGCGATGGCCACCAGCGTGAAGAGCACGTTGATGAGGCCCACCCACACCGACGACATGAAGGCGGCATTCTTGCCGCCGCCGCCGGCCTCGAAGATTTTCGAGGAATAATACATGATGGCATTGATGCCGCAGAATTGTGAGAAGGCCATCAGCATCACCGCAATCACCAGCGGCTTGAACACCCCGCGCCGGAACAACTCGCCAAAGCCGGCTTCCTCGTGGTGGATCGCGTCCTGGATGGCGGCCATCTCGCGCGCCGCGTGGGCCGCGCCGCCGGCGCTGGTGAGGATGGCGAGCGCCTCGTCCCTGCGCCCGCGTTGGGCCAGCCAGCGCGGGCTTTCCGGCACCGCAAACAACAAGCCGAAAAAGATGAGCGCCGGCACCGCACCCGCACCCAACATCCAGCGCCAGCCCAGCGTGGTGTTCCACATCTCGTCACCCAGCCCTTGCACCATCTTGTTGACAAAAAGCGTTAGGAAAATCCCGATCACGATGCCGAGTTGGAACAAGGTGCCGAGCCGCCCGCGCCATTTTTCCGGGGAGATTTCCGCGATGTAGACCGGACAGATCATCGAGGAGGCGCCGATGCCCAGACCGCCGATGAAGCGGGCGACCAGGAACTCCTCGAAGGTGCGCGGCACCGCCGAGAGCAACCCGGACAGCGCGTACAGCACGGCGCACAGCAACAAGGTCCGGCGGCGGCCCAGGCGATCGCTCAGCAAGCCCGCAAACATCGCGCCGGGAATGCAGCCCAGAATCGCGCTGGCCCCGGCGATGCCTTCCTGCGTCGGGTTGAGGTTCATGTGCGCCTTCAAATAGGAATTGGCGCCGTTGATGACCGCCGTGTCATAGCCAAACAGAAAGCCACCGATGGCGGTGACCCCCGCGGCAAACAAGACGAAACGAAGCGGCGAGACGGCGGGTGGCGGGGCAGAGTGCATCGGTGGGGTTGAGTCAATAGCGGAGCCTGGGGATGCGTCAAGCAGAACCCGACGCGCGGTAAGATCCAAGACCCAAGACGGCAAGACCCAAGTCCCGTTCCCAAGTCCCGTTGCATGGCCGGTTCACTCCTTGGCTTTGGTGAAAAACCACGCCCTGCGCAAAGAGGGCGGTCAGGTTTCAATCATGCCAGCCGGACAGGCCCGGGAGGATCTCCCCCAGAAATGCGCAGAGGTAATGCGGCAGGTTGAGCAAGGTGTATTGCACCGCCTGGCCTTGGGTGGTGGAGACCTCCATGGCATGCACGCTGGGCGGATTGCGGTCGAGGCGCAGTGCCCAATACGGTTTACTTAGCACCCTTGGTGGTTTGAGTCGAGGCTCCGGGCAAGATGCCCGGGCCACCTGTGGCGCGGGCATCCTGCCCGCCGCCTCTTCCTGTCTTGTCCCTGTCTCGTCATAAGTAAACCGTATTGGGCGCAGTGCCAGCGGCAGGCGTTTGTCGTGCATGAATTGGTGGAGGCTTTTCATCGAGCCGGCGGCACCGCTTTTCACCTCCACGACAGCGCCCGTTTCATGGGTAGGTGCTGAAATAATCGGGTTGTTTTGCAAGGAAAATCCGAATCAGAACGGGTTGATTCCGGCCGTGAGTGATATCTTACCTGAAATCCTCCTACAGCCCCCCGGAACATCCGGAACGCCTCGCATTCCCACTCCTCAAACACAAACCGCCGGTCCACTGTTTTCCTCTCTGCGTTTCGAATCCTTTAGATTTCACTATTTATCTGCACCTTGTAACACAGGCTCGCTTGCCACCGAAATGGTGGTCACAATTTACGCGGTTGCCGAGGTGTTCAGCAGAAGGCTCGGCAAGGCGAAGTGACCGCCCTCAGAGAGGCGCTGATCAAACGGTAGGTGCATTGGCGGTTCATGGTCAGCGGCGCTCATAGACACGCCGCTACAATGCATCTCAGGTGCCTTGCGACCAGTGACAAGGTGACAGATCAAAGGAGTGTTGCTGACTTCTCGTGAGCCCTTCGCTGCGCGTTGGATCACGAGGGTTCGGCAGGATGCCGAACCCAGCCGGCAGGATGCCGGCGCTCCCCAGCCACCAATGCATTTCAGGCGCGGTGCTTCCACGATGTCTTGTTAGAACGTGCCGTTGAGCTTGCGGCCGGTCCAGAAGATGGCCAGCAACCCGACGAGGGCGCAGAGCACGCGCCAGTCGCTCCACAGGGGGATGCGGTTTTCCAAGGGGCGGGGCTCGGGCAGGGCATTGATTTCCTTGACCAGATCGGCGAGTTGGTTGGGCTGGATGATGCGGCCCTTGGACACCTTGGCCATTTCTTCGAGCACCTCGGGGCGGGCCGGTTGGCCGGTCTTTTCGATTTCCACGCCTTGCGCGAAGAGGGTCGTTTCGACCGGTTTGTCGTCGCTGCCAACGACGCTGGCGCGCAGTTTCCAGGCGCCGGGCAGGTCGATTTTGAAGCGCCCGGCATAGGCGCCCCAGGCGCTGTCGTTTTTCTGGAGTTCGACGCGCTGGGTGCGGCCATCGGGGGCGGTGATGTCGATGGCGACGTTGCCTTGTTGGAGGGGGGCGCCATTCGGGTCGAAGGCGTTGGCGTTGAGGGTGAGGTTGTTGCCGGGCACCGGGCGCTCGGGGGTGTAGAACAGTCGCACGCGCTGGCCGGCGGCCATGTTGCGCTGATAGGACATCCAGCGCGCCACCTGCCCCCAGAACCGGTAATGATAGAGGTCTTCCACCCCGCGCCGCCAGCGCCACGCCGAGTCGATGCCCATGAACAACACCTTGCCGCTGCCGGCCGGCTTGGTGACGATGAGCGGGATCGGGCCGAACTTGCCGCGGCGGTTGCCATGCACGGCTAACACCTCGGTGCCACCCTTGGCCTTGACCACCGGGGCGTGCCAGAAGAAGCCGGGCAGCCGCCGCCAAATGTCGGGGTTTTCCTCCTCGCTGTTGCCTAACATGGTAAGCAGGGACTTGCGGCCCTCGGTTGTTAGGTTGAGCGGCGAGGCCAGTGTTTCGGGCAGGCCGGTTTTGTGCTCGGCATCCAGCACCACCGGCAGCAGGTCGGACAACGGGCTGTCCACCAAGGTCGCCTGGTTGCCTTGCGGGCCGGGCAGGAACACGACGCCGGAGGCTTGGTTTTCCACCAGGCCGCGGATGAGGGCGCATTGGTCGGTGGTGAGTTGGCCGCTGCCGACGCCGACGTCGCCGAGGAAAATCACGTCGAACTTGGCGAGGTCCTCGAGTTTGGAGGGGAACTCGGTGATGAAATTCTTGCCGGTGGCGGGGCCGAGTTGCGGGTGCAGCAACAGGCAGGTGAGCTCGACGCCGGGGTCGCGGGTCAGGGCGTTGTGGAGGAAGCGGTACTCCCAGCGCGGCAGGGTTTCGACCACCAGCACGCGGATGCGCTCGGGACGGCCGGCGATGTTGAACTTGCGCGAGTTGTTAGACGCGACGAGTTCGCCGTCGGCCACCGGGATCGACAATTCGAGGGTGGCGGCGCCCTCCTTTTCCAAGCGCCAGAGCATCGAATCGTAGATCTCGGTGTTAGGCGGGATGACCAGTTCCTTGGTGCGCTCGCGGCCGGACTCATCGCGGAGGCGCGCGATGGTGCGCACCTGGCGGTCGAGCGAGGAGCGGATGGTGAAGGGGATTTGGACATTTTCGCCGACGATGCCGTAGCTGGGGGCGGCCACCGTGAGCAGGTCGAGGTCGGGCAGGCGGGTTTTGCTGCCGACCGGGATGGGGAAGAGCGGCACGCCACGCAGGCGCATTTTCTGGGCGGCGGCGACGGGGGCCTGGCCGATGTTAGAGTCGCCGTCGCTGAGCAGGATGACGGCCCGCAGGTTGGTTTCCTTGTCGAGCAGCGTGGTGAGCGGGGCTTCGAGGTCGGTGCCGGCGAGCGGCGCGGCGTCCTTGGGCGGGGAGGCGATGGGCTGGATGATGAGCTCGTTGGCACCGTCGGCTTGCAGCGGCTTCCAGAGGTCGGCGGCGAGGGCTTTCTGCACCCACTCGGCGCGCGTGACCACCGCCGAGCTGTCTGATAGAGCGAGCGGCAGCGGCGCATCCGCGGTGGTCATGGACTTGGAATCGTCCCACAGGATGGCGATGCGCGGCTTGGTTTCGGGATGCAGGGTGGTGCGCCACTCCGGCTGCCACAACAGGATGACCACGGCGAGGGCGGCGAGACAGCGCAGGGATTCGAGAATGGCGGTGCGCCGGCGGTGCGGGCTGCGTCTCCACGAGATTACAGCTAACACGCCAATGAGGATCAGCGCGCTGATGCCGAGCCAGAGGGTGATAGGGGTGGGGGTGAGGTGGAGCATTAAATTGGAAGCACTAAATCTTAAATTATAAATTCCAAGCGAAGAAAAAAGTTAAGGCAGGAAGATGTGGGGGGAATGGTTTGAGATTTCTTGTCTTCTGTCTTGTCTCAGCATTTCAGCGTTGCAGCGTTTCAGCGTTTTGGTGGACGGGAAGGACTTGGACGGTGGATTTTTTGGGCAGGCAGAGCAGGGCCTCAGAGATCAAGAAAAAGAGCACGGCAATGAGGAAGGCGCGCCACACATCACGCGATAGCGACGGGTCGTCGGCTTGGCCGGCTTGCTCCAGCAGGGTGTAGCCGGTGCCGGTTAGGGCGGTGTCGAGCGCTTCGCGGGTGAGGATTTCCGGGGCGTCTTCGGCGGCCGGGCGATTGACGGCGAGGAGCCGCTCGTTGAGTTGGAAGATGCCGGCGAGGTAGGCGGCGTTGGCGGGGTCGGCGGTGCCGCAGTCGTCGAGGCGGGTGCGGGTCTCGCCGGGCAGGGTGCGTGTGACTTCCGCGCCCACGCTTGTTAGATAGGAGGCGTCGAAACGCTCGGTGCCGAGGGCGAGGATGCGCTGGACGACGGGCAGCAGCACGTCGGCATCGCCGAGGTTGGACCAGCTGTAGTCCGGGGTGGAGGCGAGGAACCAAGCGGTGCCGCGATCGACGATGCGGCGGGTGAGGAATGATTCGCCGTCCTCCCAGCGGGCGAGCTGGCTGGCATCGCCCAGCGGAATCTGGCGGCGGATCGCTTTGAGCCGCTCGGCCAGCAAGGGCGTGCCATCCAGGCCGTCGCGCAGCGGCCCGTCGCCGTGGTTCCAGTCCTTGAGGATGAAGTACTTGTCCTTTTCGGCCGGGGCCGGTGGCGACCAGTTGAGCTCGAGGAAGGGACCCGCCGGCGGCGTGCCGGGCGGGAAAAAGATCACCTGCCCCCCGCCGGTTAGAAAGCGCGTGACTTGTTCGGCCGCCGCGCCGGCGGGCAGTGGCGCGGCCCACAGGATGGTGGAGATCTCGCCGGTTGGCAGGGAGGCCGCCTGGGACGGCTCGATGCGCTCGCAGTGCTGGTTGCCGTAGCCGGGCGGCGCGGCGGCCAGCGCCAGGTAGTCGGCGGCTTCGCCGGCCGGGGCGACAATGAGCGACTTGACGGCACGGGCCGGGCCGTAGGCGAAGAATGCGGCGTTGTCGCGCGGGTTGCCATCAGCGGGAATCGACAGCCACCCGGAACCGGTGACGCTGCCAGCAGGCAGGGCGATCCGCTTTTGGAAACGCAGCGATTGACCGGGCAGGGTCAGCGTCTCGGTGGTGCGCGTGCCATTGAGGGTGGTGGTCAGCGACAGGTTGGCCGAGACGTGCGAGTCGGCGGCACGCAAGACCTCCAGGTCTAACAGGATGTCGTCGCCCGCGCGGCGCGAGCCGAGCAAGCGGATGGAGGTGTTGGGGGCGGCCGTGCCGGTCAGCGACAGCACGCGGAGGGCGGGCTTTTGCGGCAGATCGGCGAGGCTGGCCCGTGCGGCGGCCCAACGGTCGTCGTCGGGCAGCCAGTTGGTGGTTTGCAGGTCGGAGGCGAGCCAGACTTCGGCGCGGCCGTGGGTAGTGGCGAGAAACTCGGCGGCGCGGGTGAGCAGGGCGGGGAAATCCGCGCTGCTATCGGTGGCGGCGGTGCTGGACAACTCGGCGAGCACCTCGGGGGAGGGCACGTCCTGGGGTTGGGCGGTGGCGCTATCGATGAGGACGAGGCGCGCGCCATCGAGGTGTTGCATCGCGGCGCGGACTTTTTCCAGCACCAACTGGCGGCGCGGGCTGAGGCCGTCGCCGGGCTTGGCTTCCATCGATGCGGAGCGGTCGAGCACCAGCACGACCAGCTCGATGGCGCCGCCGCCCCAGCCGAGCAAGCCGGAGACGAGCGGGCGCGCGGCGGCGAAGATGAGCGCGGCGATGCCGAGGGTGCGGCAGGCGAGAATGAGGAAGTGGCGGAGTTTTTTCTTGCCGCGGCTTTCACGGGTGGCCTTGAGCAAAAACTGCATCGCCGCCCACTGGATCGTCTTGTGGCGGCGACGATTCAACAGGTGGATGATGACCGGGATGCTGGCGGCCAGCAGGCCCCAGAGCAACAATGGATTGAGAAACAGCATTGATTAAGCAGTAAATTCTAAATTCTAAATCCTAAATTCTAAACGAAGAGGGGGAAGACACAGCCTCGGGGGCCGAGGCCCTGGGGATGGGTATCAAGGGGACACTTGGACTTGTTGCGTAAATCGCTGCCTTTTGGGTATCTGTGAAGTTCTGCGGGGGGAGTGCCATTTTTCTTCAGTTTCGAATTTCGAATTTAGAATTTAAGATTTAGTGCTTCAAGGTTATTGATTTGAAACTGGATGATCATGGGGAGATTGCTTGAGCGAGTTGCGAAGGATGGTTGCGAGGATGCGGGCGAGTTCGTCGGCCTCCTTATGTAGGTCGTGGAGGTTTTGTTTGAGGGTTGCGCCAGTGGTGGTTTCTGCCAGGAGGCGCAGCCAGAGCCGGCATTCGCTCGCCTCTTTTTTCGAGACCCGGACGCGGAAAATGAAGTCGGGTTTGGAGACTGCGTTGTTGGCCTCGATATAATTAGCCGCGACCGAACCGGACGAACGAAGCAGTTGATCGACATCGCTCCACTGCTCACGTGTCCAGGTGGATTTTGACATGCAGGCACGAATGGCCAGGGCGAACTTGAATGTGCGCCCCTCCAAATCGTATCTGGTTTCTTCTCCGTCCACTCTTCGTTTAGAATTTATGATTTAGGATTTAGTGCTTCAAGAGTTAGTGCTTTGGCATCCGCTCCTTCAAGTCAAATGCCAGTGTCTTGTCTTCCATCTCTTCGTTTAGAATTTATGATTTAAGATTTAGTGCTTTAAGACCTAGTGCTTGGACTTGGGCAGCCGGGCGGTTAGAAACTCGCGCAACAGCGGCTCCAAGGGCGAGTCGGTGAGCACCAGTTGGTAATCGGCGGCGGCATCATGGCACTTGGCGCGCACGGCGGTGAGGAAGTCGCGCAGCGCGGCCTTGTATTCCTCGGCGATGAGGTTGGGCTCGACCACCAGCGAGGTGTTGTCCTCCAGGTCGACGAAGCGGTGCGGGCGGTCGAACTCGAAGCCGAGCTCGAGCGGATCGAGCAGATGGAACACGGAGATGTCGTGCTTGCGATAGCGCAGGTGCTGGAGGGCGTCGCCGAGGGCCTCGGGATCGGTGAACAAGTCGGATAGAATCACGACAAACGCGCGCTGGCTGATTTTCTCCGCGATGGTGTGCAGCGCGCCAATCAGCCCGGTGGCCCCGCCCGGCGCCACGGCACCGAGCGTGGCGAACAAGCGGTCGAGATGGGCGGCACGGCGGCTCGGCGGCACTTCCAGATGCAACTTGTCGGTGCACACCGACAGCCCGGCGGCGTCGCCCTGGTTGACTAGCAGATAGGACAGTGCCGCGGCGATGCGGCGGGCATACTGGATTTTCGCCTCGCCCTTGCCGGCGAAAGTCATTGAGCCGGAGGCATCGACGACGAAGTAGGCGCGCAGGTTGGTATCGGCCTCGAATTCCTTGATGTAATAGCGGTCGGAGCGGCCGAAGGCTTTCCAATCGAGGCGCCGGGTGTCATCGCCGGGGACGTATTTGCGGTATTCGGCGAATTCGACCGACGAGCCGCGGTGTGGCGAGCGGTGTTTGCCGGCGACGTTGCCTAACATGGGGACGCGGGCCTCGATGGGCAAGGCGCCGAGGTGCGAGAGCAAGGTGTTGTCGAGGAAGTCGTATTTCATGCTTCCCGCATTTCTTTGATCAGGCGCTCGACGATTTTCTTGGAGGTCATGCCTTGCGATTCGGCGGAGAAGTTGGTGATGACGCGGTGGGAGAGGACCGGCGAGGCGACCGCCTCGATGTCCTCCAGCGAGGCCATGTAGGCGCCGCGCAGCGCGGCGCGGGATTTGGCGCCGAGGATGAGGAATTGGACGGCGCGCGGGCCGGCGCCCCAGCCGACGGTGTCCTTGATCCATTGCGGCGATTCGGGTTGATGGGGGCGGGTTTTGCGCACGATGTTCACCGCGTATTCGTAGAGGTGTTCGGGGACGGGCATGCGGCGGACGAGTTGTTGATAGGCCAGCACCTTGTCGCCATCCAACAGGTGGTTGAGGGCGGCACGGGCGGCGCCGGTGGTTTCCCGGGCGATGCGTTTTTCCTCCTCGACGCTGGGGTAATCCACGTCGATGAGGAACATGAAGCGGTCGAGCTGGGCTTCCGGCAATGGGTAGGTGCCTTCCTGTTCGATCGGGTTCTGGGTGGCCAGCACGAAAAAGGGCGGCAGCAAGGTGTAGGTCTTGCCCAGCACGGTGACCTTGTTTTCCTGCATCGCTTCGAGCATCGCGGACTGGGTCTTGGCCGGGGCGCGGTTGATTTCGTCGGCCAGCACGATGTTGGCAAACACCGGACCCTTGATAAACTCGAATTCGCGCCGCCCGCCCACGCCGCTTTCCTGGATGATGTCGGTGCCGGTGATGTCCGCCGGCATCAGGTCCGGGGTGAACTGGATGCGGTTGAAGGTCAAATCGAAGGTCTGGGCCACCGAGGAGACCAACAGGGTTTTGGCCAGCCCGGGCACCCCCATGAGCAGGGCATGGCCGCGCGCAAACAGGCAGATGGCGAGCCGCTCAATGACCTGGTCCTGCCCGATGATGGCTTTGCCGAGTTCCTCGCGAAAGGCCTGGTAGGTTTGTCCGAGTTGATCGATGGCGGCGACGTCATCGGGCGGCAGGTGGGTGGCGACGGTGGTGTTAGGATCCATGTGGGTGCGAGTGCGAAGGTGTAGCGACGCTAGAAGCCCGACTCGTTTTGTCGAGGCGAGAAACGCAGAAAAATTCCAGGAGGGGGGCATTTCGCCCCCTGCCCGGCGTCCTGGCGATGGTGGCGAGCGGAGTATTGGCGGAGCGCCGGAAATGTTGATTTCCATCACGTTCTGCGCCCCCCCGCGGGGATGGTCGGCGGTAGCAGGTCAGGCGAGCAGGGGATTCCAGACGCGTTCAAAACCGAAGGGCTTGAAATCCTTCACATTGGCGGTGGCAAGTTGGGTCACTCCATGGTGCCGCAAGGTCAGAGCCAGCCGCGCATCAATGATTCGACGGAAACCCGCATGGGTCGTGGCCGCCCATTGCCAGAGCTGAGGCGAGATGTCAGTGTGATAATCCACACAGCGCCACCGCGGGTTGTGCTTGAGCGCCTGGCAGTAACAAGCGGCCTCCCGGGCGGTGTATGGGCGCACAAAAATCGCGCCATTGCGCAGTTGCATATACAATTCCACCAGCACGAGCTCGCACACGACAAATTCCTCACCTGTGGCAGCCAGCTGGTGAAAGAACTCGCCCGCCCTGCGGTGCTGCGGCGAATCGGGATCTGCCGCATGGATGAAAAGATTGGTGTCCGCCGTAAGCATCCGAGGTGGCTCCTAATGGGAACGGTGTTCGATGGCCGAGGCTTCGGCCTTGATGGTGGCGGGGTCGACCAAATGGCCACCGCTGCCGCGCAACACCGGCATCGTCCAGGGCTCGGAGGCGGGTTCCGGGTCCGGGCACGTTTGCACGTAGAGCTCCATACCGCGGCGGATGACCTCCGCGACCGACACGTCCCGCGTGCGGGCAATGCGCTTGAGCTTGCCAAACAGCGGCTCCGGCAATTGGATTTGAGTTCTGGTCATGCCATCACTCTAATGTAGGCATCGGATAGTTGTCAAAGGTTTCCTGGCCAATAGCGCCCGGTTGCGCCACATGGAATTTCAAGTGGAAGCGAGGGGGATGGCCCGCAACAGCAGTGACAAGTGATGTTCAAGTGGAATTGCGGCGAGCACCGCAGATACGGTGGGATTGCAGCGGGCATAATGGGCTGTGGAATCGCGGAATCGTCCCAGTCCTATCGCCCAGCCCCGCCGCGCTCCCCGGGAAAATCGTTGCAATGACGGGCAAAACAAAAAAATTCGGCGGGAAATGGCGAATTTTGCCATTTCCGGCTTGCCAGTGGCCGGACGTTTGCTAAACCATCCGCCCCCGCGGCAGATCCGGACAGTTCCGGTGTGGTCACGCGGTCACGCGAAATTCCCGCATATCATGGCACGTATCTTAGGCATTGAAATCCCCAACGAGAAGCGCATCGAAGCTTCTCTGCCCTACATGTTTGGCATCGGTCGCCCGACGGCGGCGAAGATTCTCGACCACGCCGGCATCGACCCCAACATCCGCACCGGACAGCTCACCGAGGACCAACTGGTGCGAATCGCGCAAGTGATTCAAGCCGAGTCGATCCTCATTGAAGGTGACCTGCGTCGCGAGCGCCAGTCGCAGCTCAAGCGGCTCACCTCGATCAACTGCTACCGCGGGATCCGCCACAAGCGCGGCTTGCCGGTACGTGGCCAGCGCACCCGCACCAATGCCCGCACCCGCAAGGGTAAGAAAAAGACGGTGGGCGTTAAGAAATAATCTCCAAGAGTTTTTCACCTATGTCAGACGAAGCTACCACTCCAATCCCCGCCGCCCCCGCGGTGGTCAAACCCATCCCTGCCGCCCCCGCCGCCGCCCCTGAGGCTGTCGTGGAGGGCATGCCGCCCAAGGCGGTCAAGCGCGACATCTTCGCCGAGATCGGCGGGGGTGAAGAGGAAATCAAGATTCACAAGGCCAAGGGCTCGAAGAATGTGCTGCGTGGCATCGTGCACGTGACGGCCACCTTCAACAACACCCTGGTGAGCGTGACGGACACCAACGGCAATTCGATTGGATGGTCGAGTGCCGGCAAGATGGGCTTCAAGGGCTCCCGCAAGAGTACGGCGTACGCCGCGCAGGTGGTGTCCCAGGATGCCTGCCGCCAAGCGATGGGCCATGGGCTCAAGGAGGCGGAAGTACGCGTCAAGGGTCCGGGTTCCGGCCGCGAGGCCGCAGTGCGTGCGGTGCAGGGCTTGGGCTTGGAGATTCTCTCGATCCGCGATGTGACGCCCATCCCTCACAATGGCTGCCGCCCGAAAAAGGCCCGCCGCGTGTAATTTCCAATCACTTTCAATACAACAGAACATGGCACGTTACACAGGTCCCCGCGCGAAGATCAGCCGCCGTTTCGGCGTCTCTCTCTTCGGCCCGTCCAAAGCGCTTGAGCGGCGCAATTTCCCGCCCGGTCAGCACGGTGTGCGTGCCGGACGCAAAAAGAAGAGCGAATATTCCGTCGCCCTAGGTGAGAAGCAGAAGCTGCGCTTCCAATACGGCGTGCTGGAGAAGCAATTCCGCAAGTATTACGAGGAGGCCGCGCGGCGCCGCGGTGTCACCGGGGTGATTTTGCTGCAATTGCTCGAAACCCGGCTCGACAACGTGTGTTACCGCTTGGGCTTTGGCAACACCCGCCAGGCGGCCCGCCAGTTGGTCAATCACGGCCACATTGTGGTCAACGGCCATTGCGTCGATATTCCGAGCTTTCAGTGCAAACCGGGCGATGTCATCAAGGTCGGCGGCAAGCCGTCCTCGAAACAACTGGCCTTGCGCATGCTCGATTTGACGCAGGCGGCCACGGTCAAGGATTGGCTCACGCTGGACCGCGACAAGATGGAAGCGACGATGTCGCGCGTGCCGGCACGCGACGAGATCGATCCGCTGGTTAACGAGCAGCTCATCGTCGAGCTCTACTCGCGCTAGGATCCGCCTCGTCGGAACGCATCATTTCACCAGACGCCCGGGCATCAAGCCCGGGCGTTTTGGTGTGGAGTGGGCCGCGCCGGGCAGGCCGCCCAATACGGTTTACTTAAGACGAGACAGGGACGAGACAGGACGAGGCGGCGGGCCGGATGCCCGCGCCACAGGTGGCCCGGGCATCTTGCCCGGAGCCTCGACTC
>CAIZNN010000177.1 GCA_903934285.1 Akkermansiaceae bacterium
CGGCCACGGCGGCGGCGCAGTTCTTGCGGAACACGACGAACATCGATCCGTTAGGCTCGAACTCCAGCGGCACGCTGATGCGCCCATCTTTTTGCGCGAAGACCGGCAGCTCCCGCCTGTCGCCACTGACCGGATCCCACAACTCCGGTTGTTTGCCCGCGACGCGGAACGTGCAGTCCAGCGATTCCGCCTGGTTGTTGCGGTTGGCGAGGAAATACACCTCACCCCCGGCGGTCGTGCGGTGGATGAAATCGATATAGGCACCCGCCTTGGAGTATTCGAAGTCCGGCGGCACACCGGCGCCTAACAGAATCTCGCGCAGCGGCTGGTTCCACCAGATCCGCCCGCTGCCGAATGTCTGCTGCTTGACCTGTTGGCCGTCGCAGCTGCCCCACACCTCGGCCGCGATTCTCGTCACCTCCTCATCGCATTGCGGGAAATTCAGCAGGCCCGGATCGGATTGCGGCTTTGGGCCGACCACCGTGGCGCCGGCTTTCACCAACTCCCTGAGCTTGCGGGCCACTTCCACCGGCATGCGTTTGGAGTCCGGCAAAACCAGCAACCGGTAACTCACGCCGTCGGGCAGCACGATCCGCCCGTCCTTCACGGCCAAGCGCGTCAGCAACACCTCGGCGTTGCAGACATCGTAATCGTAGCCATTGCCCAAGGCCGGATCGACATGCTTGGGCTCGACCAGGTTAGGCGCCCAATCGCCATTGTAATACAACACATCGGCGGCGAACAGTCCCGATTGCAGGAGTGCCTGACAGCGGTTGACATAACTGAGCCACGGTCCGGCGGCCTGCTCCCACCAGGTGACGTTCGGGTTGAAGTAGGTTCCAAAGGAGAACAAATAGCCGGGCTTGCCGTCTTGCGGCCGGCTGGAGCACGTGTTGTGAAACACAAAGCGGTTGGTCCCCTCACAGAACGCGCGGTCGCCGACCGGCTTCATCACCGCCGGAGTCACATTCCAGTCAGGCCCTGCGGTAAACGCCTCGGCGGATGCCGTCTTGCGGCCATAGATATGTGCCGCAGTGGCGGTCTGCTTGCCCACGTAATTCTGCGCCTGGCCGATCCAAAACTCGCCCTGGGGCCGGGCGCAACGGCCCAGGTTTTTCAGTGCATCCATGCACATGGTAGCCGACCAGGCGGGACCGCCCGCTTCGGCGACCAGGTCCATGCCGTGGGCTTGCGCGAGCTTGGTGATGTAGCCGTAATTGTTGTCGGCCATGCAGTCGGCCACCGTCTTGCGGTAATCGTGGAGGAAGCGTTCGGATATGGCAGCGCTGCCGACCAGGCGCCCGGCCAGCACGGGCAGATAGGGTGTGGCGTCATAGCCGCGGTAACGTTTGAATTCTTCAAGCATCCTGGCCGTCCAATTCGGGTAGCCATCTTCGAAGCTGTCGGTGTGAAACGATTTCAACGTTGTGCCGGCCAGCGCTCCGGCATCGGCCAGCAGG
This sequence comes from Akkermansiaceae bacterium, assembly GCA_903934285.1. GTDB lineage: Bacteria > Verrucomicrobiota > Verrucomicrobiia > Verrucomicrobiales > Akkermansiaceae > Luteolibacter. The sequence continues at coordinate 1,461 of CAIZNN010000177.1, forward strand.
ACTTTCGCCAGGTGTTCCCATTGCTGATCGACGGCCGCCTTGCTGAGCCAGTCGACCTCGAGACCGGCGGCGCCTTCGACCGGAACCACCACCTGCGCGCCGGTCATGCGGTGGCCGGTGCGGATGATCGTCCAATTGCCCGCCGGCACATCCCAATCGAGTTTGCCACCCGGCCCGAGTTTCGCCGTCAGGTCGATCACGTCCTGCGGTGCGATGGGCTGGTCGTCGGGCAGCGCCAGCCAAGGAGTTAGAGTCTGATCCATCACCACGCGTTGCGGCACCTGTGTGCAATAGCCGTCGATGCGATTGCTCTTGGCCGGCAGGTCTTTTGCGCGCGCCTCGCCGAGCCGGGCGCGCTCCGGCTCGCGAAAGGCCACCACCGCCGTGTCACGGTAATCGACCTTCTCGAGCGGCAGCTTGAGCCCCTCGATGACTTGGAATTGCGGCGGCGAATCATAACCATCCTTCGGCCCCGGCAGCGGCAACGCTGCGGAAAACCGCTGCGGGCCGACAACTTTCAATTCGGATTGCAGGAACCAGCGGCCGGAGTTTTCCGGAGTGATCCATGGGCCGCCCATGCACCACCCGCCGCAGAGATCGACGCCCATTTCGAGACCGAGCCGCGCGGCCTCCTGCAATGTGTGTTTGTAGAGGTCGCGCCACTCCGGCGAGAGAAAGGCCGGCCCTTGCGGCATCACCCCGTCGCTCACCGGAAAAAGCATCGCCCCGCCCAAGCCCTTGGCCTTGAACTCTTCCAGATCGCGGGTGATGCCTTGCTTGTCCGTCAGGTTCTTCAGCCACATCCAATAACACGACGGCTTGGCCGCATCCGGTGGCGAGATGAAGTCCTTTTCCAGTTGCCCGCTGGCCGCGGCTCCGACCGGTGCGGCCTGTGCTGTGGATATAGCACAGGGTGTGGCTACGGACGGCTCCGGGCAAGATGCCCGGACCACCGTGGCGCGGGCATCTTGCCCGCCGTCATTCTCACTTCCCTTTGCCGCTCCGGCAAAGTTGCCAACACTGGCCGGCGCGGCCAGCAACCGGCCACCCGCCAGCGCAAGCAGCGCCGGAACAATCAGGCATGCGCCTGTGCCCATCACGTTTTGCAGATTCATATCATGGTCCTTTCAGTTATGGAGTTAGATCTCAATGGTTGTAAGCTGAAAGCGCGCATCCTCAAAAGCAACCCGTATCCGTGGTTGATTCCGAACCAACCATGGTAACTTCGGAGTTCGGGTTGAACGACCCGGTGGCCGAAACGGAGGGCGGGTAAAATGGCTTGCGGGGGGGGCATGGTTGACTTGGATCGGGAGGATTGATGTTCAGATAGATTCAAGTCTGGGAGGCGGCAAACAATTGGCGGATTTCAGCGCGGGCGTCAAGCCCAATACGGTTTACTTAGCACCCTTGGTGGTTTGAGTCGAGGCTCCGGGCAAGATGCCCGGGCCACCTGTGGCGCGGGCCTCCTGCCCGCCGCCTCTGCCTGTCTCGTCTTAAGTAAACCGTAATGGGCGTCAAGCCCGAAAGCCGCGTAATCGTTCGACTGAGCTCACGCCGAAGTCCTCTTCATCCGTGGTCATCTTGGTCCAGCGTTATGGGCATAGTCCGACTGGCGAGGTTTCGCCTCAGACCCAAAACGACAAGACCCAAGACTGCAAGACGCAAGACCCAAGAGAAGAGCAGATGAAGAAGCGCTGCGCTCTCTTCTCTAGTCTTGCGTCTTGGGTCTTGTAGTCTTGCGTCTTCTTCTTCCTCCGGGGCGTCCGGTGGGGACGAGGCCGCAGTTCTGTGGCTGCACCCATCACTCGCCGGATTCCACGCGCAGACAGGCCGGCGATTGGATTGTGGGTTTTCCAGCCTGGGGTCGGGTGACTTGGTCTAACCAAGCCGCCGCAACCTCGCCCCAGCCGGACTGTTTGAAAACCGGTCCCTGCCAGTGGATTCGCCCTGCCAAATGCCATGGCCCATGGGTGCCAACTAAACCGTATCGGGCCAGCTGTCCGTGGCCCGCCTTGCAGCTTCTGCGAGGGATGGCCCCGGCGTCACGGCAGGGCGGTGATGGTCAGGCGGGAGATGCCGGGCAGATTGTAGTAGTTATCGTGGTCCGCCAGGAACAACGCGCCGCGGGCCAGATTGGTGGCCGGGCGCAGATCGGCATCGATGAAACGGATCTGATCCGCGCCGATGAGAAACTCACCAGCGGCCAAGGCCGCGCTGAGGTGCCCGCCCCACGAACTGCGCACCCATGTCCAGCTCTGAATATTGCCGGATTGCGTGAAACCGCTGCTGGCCTGATAGACATTGTAAGTGCCGCCCGAGACACTGCTCAGGTTGTAGGTGACACGCAAGCTGGCACTCTCCACGACGATTTTCCTGCCCACCAACGAGGCGGCACCGGGCATCGGATAGGTGACGCGAGCCATGCGGAAGTAGCGTTGCATGGCGCCCTGTGGGGCCAGCGCGTTGGCGTGCAGGACGCCGGCATATGGCGGATCGCCCAGGTTGCCGATATCTTCCATCACCCAGCTGGTCAGATCACCAGTTTGCAAAAGGGTGCAACCGCCAAAGGCGGTGCGGGGAAAATCTAACATGCACTGCCCGCCCGCCGCGGGGGCAGCCGTGAGCGGCACCAACCCGACGACCGGAAGCGCTGGCGCGAATGCCTGCGCGGCGGTGCCGGCGCGATGAATGGTCACCTCCTCGATGATGACATCCTGCACCGGACGGTTATCCTCGTTGACGGGGTCGACCGTCGGCGCCAGGCTCAGCGGTTGGACCACCGTGGCGTAGCCGTCGACCACCTGGCCGAAGATGCTGTGTTTATCATCGAGCCATGTCGTGGGAGCCACGGTCACGAAAAACTGGCTGCCGTTGGTGTCTTCGCCGCTGTTAGCCATGGACAGCATGCCGCTGGCGGTATGGCGCAGGGTGGAATCAAATTCGTCAGGAAATTCGTAGCCCGGGCCGCTGGTGCCCGTGCCACGCGGGCAGCCGCCTTGGATCATGAAATTCGCGATGACGCGGTGGCACTTGATTCCGTCGTAGAAGCGGCGCTTGACGACGCTGCCGGATTTTTCATCGACGAACGCTTGAGTGCCCCCGGCAAGCCCGACGAAATTGCCCACGGTGAGCGACACTTTGTCGTAGAACAACTTGGCCGTGAACGTGCCCTTGGACACACCGCCGTGTGACATGCGGAAGCTGGCCCACATGCCATCGAATTCAATCACATAAGCGAGCACGTTGGTGCCGATGATGTCGTTCCACTGGCCGGACTGACCAATCTTGGAAGTGCCATCCGATGGCCATGCGGTGACGGCCATGGCCACGCGGTTCTGGGTGCCGTTGGAGTTGTCAGGCTCCGGTCCGCTGGAGCTGACGGTGTTGCGCCCCCAATTGACATAGGTTCCGGAAGCGGCGGCCCCCGTCTTGCCGCCGGTCCACATCGCGAGCGCCTGATTGTCATTCCAGGCATACGTCCCCTCGGAGGTTTCCAGCCCACCGATCCACACGTAACGGGCGCCACCACCGTCGGTGGCGATCGAGCCCGAGGGCACGGCCGCCGTGACGGCGACAAGGATGGCGTCATTTTCCGCCTGGGTGTCGATGTGCACGAGGTGGCCGCCCTTACTGATGGCATCGGCCTCGGCAGCGGCAAAAGTGCGCGTGGTGGTGACCACCCGATAGGGCCGGCCTTGGATGGTGAAATCGACGTCGGCAGCGAGCGCGCCGCAGCCGACAGCAGTGGCGAAGAGCAGCGGCGCCAGGCGCCGCCCGGGGGTAAGGCGGAGGGGGATCATGGTGACAGGGAACGGGCGGAGAATAATTCCACCTCACGCCTTTGCAACTCCCAAGATGACTTAACACGATGGCTGGCAGGGCGCGCCAGCGGGTGAGAGGTCCACAGGGGCGACGGCCCAAGGCACGATCCCAAGGATTGGATTGAGGGCGGTGTGGGAGTGCCGCGAGGCAACGCCCGCCTGATGAAACCTCTGCCATCGGCGCGGAATTAGTTCGCATGGTGAGCGGGCGTGGGGTATGAAACAGGGCCGCGCGACGCTGCCACAAAGGTTGCCGGCCTGATTGCCGTGAAAATCTCCCTTAATGATTCCATCCCCGAAGACCGTCGACTGCAAGTCGCCGAGTTGGTCACAAGCCTTGTCGATGCTGGCGAAATTGAATGGCGGGCCAGCCGCTTTCCGCGCTTCGTGATCTTGGTCGAACCCGGGCCGGCGGGCAGCCCCGCGCCGGACAGCCGGTCCATCTTTGAATCGCCGCGCGCCGAGAGCAACTCGCTCGCCTCGCTGATCGCGACGCTGGAGGATCGCATCAAGGCCTGCCTCGCCACGCCCGCGTCGCAGCCGTGAGCATGGCAGCATGGCAGTAGCGCGCGACTCGCCCGCGAGCTGACCCGCAGCGCTGCGCGTTGCCGCGCAAACAATGCGCGTGGATTGATTTCCCGTTTCCTGGTTGCAGGGGGGGGTTTGTATGCTTGGTTGGTTACGAGACGTGGCAGGCCTCTGCCCGCCGCGTCTGATCAAACCCACAACAACCAACCGACGAGTGAATTATGATCGAATGGAAAAAAAGCAATGATGCCCTCAACACCGCCAACCGGGGCAATCCGTGTGAATCCGGGCTCTGTACCCTGTGTGATTCGGCGTGCAAGGGGAAATGCGAAACCTGGATGACGGCGATGCGCGGCCGCGAGATGCTCTATCCGCGCAAGTTCGGCTATACCACCTCCGGCTCGGCCAATGTCACCAGCGTCGGGGTGGGCTATCACGCGTTGCGGATTCAAGGCTACGCCTACGGCTGGCAGAGCCACAATGGGTCCACCGACGCGGATGATTGCATTTTCCCTGAAGTGGACACCAGCACCGCGTTTGGCAACAACACGCCGGTGCAGTGCCGCGTGCCGATCATGACCGGCGCCTTGGGTTCGACCTTTGTCGCCGCGCGCTACTGGGATTCCTTCGCGGTGGGTGCGGCGTTGTGCGGGTTTCCCATTGTCATCGGCGAAAATGTCGTCGGGGTCGACCGCGACTCGGTGCTGAACCATGGCCGGATCGAGATTTCCCCGGAATTGGACCGGCGCATCGGGATGTTCCAGCGCTATTACGATGGCTACGGCGCGATCATCGTTCAGATGAACGTGGAAGACACCCGCAACGGGGTGGCCGAATACTTGGTGGAGAAATACGGCAACAAAGTCATTCTCGAACTCAAGTGGGGCCAAGGTGCCAAATGCATCGGCGGCGAAATCCAGGTCAGCAACCTTGAATATGCCCGCTTCCTCAAGGATCGCGGGTATATCGTCGATCCCGATCCCTACGACCCGGGGGTCAAAGCTGCGTTCGAAGCCGGGGCCATCCGCGCTTTCGCCCGTCACAGCCGCCTCGGCGCCACCCATCTGGCCACCGGCCAGCAAGTGCGCGATGATTTCATGAGCGCGGTGGCGCATCTGCGCGCCATCGGCCATGAACGCATCACCCTCAAGACCGGTTCCTATGGCATGGAAGCCCTCGCCCTGGCGATTCGCTGCGCTGCCGATGCCCATCTCGACCTGCTGACCATCGACGGCTCGGGCGGCGGCACCGGCATGAGTCCGTGGAACATGATGGAACACTGGGGCGTGCCCTCCTTGCCCTTGCACGCCAAAGCCTACCAATACACCAAGCTGCTCGCCGACCGCGGCCTGGCCGTGGCGGACCTCTCGCTGGCCGGCGGCTTTGCCCGCGAGGACCATGTCTTCAAGGCACTGGCGCTGGGCGCGCCGTTTGTCAAACTGGTGTGCATGGGCCGCGCGCCGATGATTCCCGCCTTCGTCGGCAGCAACATCGAAGGCGTGCTGCGCCCCGAGCGCCGCAGCGAGGTCAACGGCCATTGGGACGAATTGCCCGTGACGGTGAAATGCTACGGCGACCGCGCCGACAAAATCTTCACCGCTTGGGAAACCGTCAAGGAAAAGGTCGGCGCCGCCGAAATGAACAACCTGCCGTTTGGCGCGATCGCCATGTACGCCTATGCCGACAAACTCGCCTGCGGCTTGCAGCAATTCATGGCCGGCGCGCGCAAATCGCGCCTCAGCGACATCACCCGCGACGAGCTGATGTCCGCCAACCGCGAAACCGCCCACGAAACGGGCATTCCCTATATGACCGATGCTGAAGACGACAAAGCCATGGCGGTGTTGAGGTCCTGAGCTGCCATGGCGGCAACCCCGGCTGGAATCCCTCCGGCCGGGGGGGCGTGCCAAGGCTCGGCTTCCGCCCCGGCCGCGGATCAAGCCCGCCGCCGCCGCCGCCGACCTAACAAGCACAACGCGGCGATGGCGGCGCCCGCGCCGACGGAGGCTTCGGGGACCGCTACAGTGCTCCAGGCTAGGCCGTAGGTTTCGCTGGCGATGCCGCTGGTGGTTAGGTCGAAGAGGGTGCCGTCGAAGCGCACGCGCAGGCCATAGGAGCCGGCTGCCAGCTCCTCGAAACGGAGGAACTCGGAGTTGTTATAGAGGGTGGCGGAGCGGCCGATGAGGGTGCTGAACAGCTCGCCGTCGAGTCGCCAGAGCTCCAGATCCAGGTTGGCGAAGCCGCGCTCCTCACCCTGGTTTGTCTGGTCGTTGAACTCCCGCACGCTGAACCAATTGAGGGCCACGGTCAGGGCGAAGTCCTGCGCGAACGGCGTGGCAAACGTGTAGTCATTGGCCGCTGCATTCAGGTTGATGGTGCCGGCGTCCCAGCCGAGCGGGTTGATTGAGCCGCCGCCGGCACCCGTCACATCGGTGGTGCCGAAGAAATAAACGCTGGTGGCGCCAGTCAAATCCAAGGCGCCGGCCCCGGTGGCGGGATCGAGCGCCTGGGTGGTGACGCTGACGCCACTGATCAAGGTCTGGCCGTTATCCCAGCCGTTGGTTATTTTGGCGCCGGCCATCAGCACGGATTTGACCACCCGGGAATCGGAGGCCAGCGGCAGCGCGTTCAGATTGTATAACGGATGGGTGTTGGCCACATCCTTGAGCAACGCGATGCCGCCAGCCACAATCGGTGCCGCATAGCTGGTGCCGTCCATGTTGGTGAAATACAAATCCGTGGCGGATGGGTTCTGGACCATTCCCGTAATTCGCGGATTGGTGGAGGCTCCCAGCGAGCCGCTGCCCCCCAGATAGGCCGCCAGAAACAGCTGTTCGCCGGGCGCGGCAAGGTCCACTGCGGCGCGCACCGCGGTGTGGGTGACGCCGGTGGCCGGGTTGTAGAAATCCACCAAGCCGCGCGAGCTGAACTCCGAGGGTTGCAAAAAGTCGGCCCCGCCGAGCGAGCCGACCGCGATGCCATTGAAGCAAGCACCAGGGGCGGCGACCGCCTCAGCGCCGCCATTGCCGGCCGACGCGACAAAGGCCACCGTCGGGTTTTGGCGGGCCAGCCCGTCGATGGCCAGGCATTCCGCCGTACTGGCAGTCGCATCGCTCATGCCCCAACTGCTATTGATGACATCCGCCCGGGTAACCCCCACCCCGGTGAACAGCGCCTTGAACGGAGTGATGACCGACTCCGTGGTGGTGTCAAATGAGCCCAGCTCGGTGGCCGAAAAGTTGGTGGCCACCGCCGCGGAAATCACGCTGGCGTAGGGTGCCATGCCCAGGCCGGCATAACTGAAGGACGCCGGATCGCTGCCGGCGACGTAGCCGGTTCCTGCCAGCACATGGCCGACAGTGGTGGCATGGAAATCGAGTTCATTGAGGCTGCCCGCGGCGGGGTTGTTATAAGTGGTCAAGCTGGAGGCCAGCCCATCCGGCCGCTGAAACACCTCGTGGCCGTACCAGATGCCCCCCGCTTCGACGTTGCCTATGGTCGTGCTCGCACCTAGATAACCCGCTTCGAAAAAATCCTGCCAGCCGGTCACCGCGTTGAGGAAAGTCGGTGGCTGGCTGGCCCAGTTTTCGTAGGTGCCCGACAGGATCAGACTGGCCGGCGGCGGCGTGGTGGGCGCGTCCGCCGCCAAGTGCGTGCTGAAACCCAGCCAGGCCGCCAGTAAACAGATGAGGTGCAGGTGGATTTTCATGGCGCGGCTTGCGCTGGAAATATCACCACCCAAGGGGCTGCGCAAGACAACATTCGCAGCGCTTGCGCGCAGACCTGGGCGTTTGGCTCACTGGGGCTTCTCGTGGTACTGAGCCTGTGTCCGCTGCCACTATAATGCCAGCCATTATGTAGTTGACAGCTGGCAGGCGGCCAACTCCGCAGACGCCACTATAATGCCAGCCATTCTGTAGTTGACAGCGGCAGGCGGCCAACTCCGCAGATGCCACTATAATGCCAGCCATTATGTAATTGCCAGCGGCAGGTGGCCAACTCAGCGAGCAATTCGCGATTGCACGCACAGAGGCTGACCAAGCCAGGCGCCCCGGCCCCCAATCGCCCCGCCCCGGCCCC
>CAIZNN010000178.1 GCA_903934285.1 Akkermansiaceae bacterium
CCATCCTCCACCAGCACGCTCTTGAACCGGGATTCCCACAGCGCGCCGGTGCGTTCGTACCTGGTGTTGAACCACCGGCTGAACCGCAGCAGCAGTGTCTTCATGAACTCCCCGAGGTCGTGCATCCGATAAGTGAAGCGCTCATGCAGCTCCCTCACCAATGACTCGTCGGCCAGCCCGTCCCTCACCTGCTGCCGCAATTCCGCCAATTCCTTGGCCACCACCCCTACCGCCGCCTCGTTGTAGATCGCTCGCAGCCGCCGCAGCAACTCCGCATCCGACAGGCCTCCTGCCGCCAGTGGCGGCACTTCCAGCAGCAAATGCACATGGTTGCTCATCAGGCAATACGACAGCACCCGGCAACCCGAGAAATTCTCATACATCCGCAGATACCTGCGGAATTGCTCTTTTTCCCTCTGCCCGAACGCCAACCGGCGCTCCACCACCCGCGTGATGCAGTGATAGATTACCGGGCGCTCGGTGGATTCCTTCCACGGGGCCAGCCAGCGCGCGCGTCTCATGGGCGGTAGTAGGATTAGGGTTGGAGCTTGGCGTGACACCAACAACAGTGACAACAGCTCGAACCTACTCTCTTTCACTGCCGGACCGCAAGACCAATTTGATTTTTTCTCTGACCCCATGAATATGAGGCGGATGTGCCGCAGGATGTGCCGCAGGGTTGGCCCGAGGCGGTCTTCCTGGCCAAGCATGGGTGCCCGCTGTCGTTCACCTTTGAAACCCCCAGCCACGCCCCCCTGGACCAGCGCCTCGGCGCGCAAAAAGCTGCCGTGCACGCCGCCCTGCGCTGGCGGGACCGGTGATGCGATGGGCGGGGCAGGCATGAGATTTTTCAACAAACCGTGCTTGTCCAGCTGGGGCAGCACGGCTTACCATCCCCCAGCCTTTTGCAAGCGTGAGCCAATTTTCTCCAGCCATCCATATCGTCGGTATCCTCCCTGCACGCTGGGCATCCACCCGCTTCCCCGGGAAACCCCTCCATCTCATCGCCGGCAAGCCGCTCATCCAACACGTCTGGGAGCGCTGCCTGGCCTGCGCCAAGCTCGATGCGCTGCTCGTCGCCACCGATGACGCGCGCATCCGCGATGCCGTCCTGGCCTTCGGCGGCCAAGTAGTGATGACCTCGGCCACACACCCGACCGGCACTGACCGCCTCGCCGAGGCGGCCCGCGCGGTGCCGCAAGCGACCCACATCGTCAACATCCAGGGCGACGAGCCGCTCATCGACCCGGCACTCATCGACGAACTGGCCGCAACCATGGTCGGCAACCCGGCGCTCGATATGGCCACCGCCGCCAACCCGATCGACCCATCCGATCCGGCGGTGCTGGACCCGAACGTGGTGAAGGTGGTCACCTCGCTCAGCGGCCGCGCGCTGTACTTTTCGCGCTCGCCACTGCCGTACTTCCGCCACCCGGTCGAGGGGCTCGCGGTGCTGCGCCACAAGGGGATTTACGCCTACACCCGGCGGTTTTTGGAACAATTTGTCAGTTGGCCGCCCTCGCCGCTTGAGCGTGCGGAATCGCTCGAACAATTGCGCGCCTTGGAAAACGGCGCCACCATTCAGGTCATCACCACCGCCGACACCTCGCCCGGCGTCGACACGCCGGAGCAGGCCCGGCACATCGAATCGCTTCTTCTCTCCCGTTTCGCGCATCTGTCCCCTCACTCCCCACACCCATGAAATATATCTTCGTCACTGGCGGCGTAGTCTCCTCGCTCGGCAAGGGCCTGGCCGCCGCCTCCATCGGCACCCTGCTCGAACACCGCGGCCTGAAGGTGTTACTGCAAAAATTCGACCCCTACCTCAATGTTGATCCTGGCACCATGTCGCCGTTCCAACATGGCGAGGTGTACGTGCTGGATGATGGGGCGGAAACCGATCTGGACCTCGGCCACTACGAACGCTTCACCTCCGGAGTGCTCACCCGGATGAACAATCTCACCTCCGGCCAGGTGTTCGACTCGGTGATCAAAAAGGAACGCCGCGGCGAATACCTGGGCAAGACGGTGCAATTCATCCCCCACGTCACCGATGAGATCAAGATCCGCCTCCACGACGTCACCATCAACAACCCGGAGGTCAACGTCCTGATCACGGAGATCGGCGGCACGGTGGGCGACATGGAAGGCTTGCTGTTCATCGAGGCATTGCGCCAGTTCGCCCTCGAAGTGGGCAAGGAAAATGTCTGCTTCATCCATGTCACGCTGCTGCCCTACATCAAGGCCGCGGGCGAAGTGAAAACCAAGCCAACCCAGCAATCGGTGGCCAAACTGCGCGAACTCGGCATCCAACCCGACATCATCATCTGCCGCACCGAGGCCGATCTCGACGAGGACAACCGGAAGAAAATCGCGATGTTCTGCAACGTCGACAAAAAAAACGTGGTCGCCTTCCGCGATGTCGCCCACACGATTTATGAATGCCCGCTGGACCTGCGCCGCGACAAGATCGACCGGTTGGTGGTCGACAAGATCGGCCTCGGCCACACCCCGCCGCCCGCCCTCGAAGGCTGGGAACGCTTCGTCCAGCGCGTGATCCATCCCAAGCACAAGGTCACCATCGCGGTGGCCGGCAAGTATGGCCTGCTCGACGCCTACAAATCCATCTACGAATCGCTCATCCACGCCGGCGCCCAGCACAACACCAAAGTCAAGATCCTGCGCGTCGAAGCCGAGGACATCGAAGCGCGCGGGGCCAAGGAGGTGCTCGGCGACGTCGATGGCATCCTGGTGCCCGGCGGCTTCGGCGACCGCGGGATCGAGGGGAAAATTCTGGCGGCCAAGTATGCCCGCGAGGAACAAATCCCGTATTTGGGGATTTGCCTTGGGATGCAGATTGCGACCATCGAATTTGCCCGCAATGTGTGCAAGTTGAAGGGGGCCAATTCCACCGAGTTTGACAAAAACAGCCCGCACCCGATCATCAGCCTGCAGGAAGAGCAGATCGGAGTGGAGGACATGGGTGCCACGATGCGACTGGGCTCGTGTGAATCGATCTTGTTAGCCGGCACCAAGGCGGCCGATCTCTATGGCAACGCGGAGCGCATCCATGAGCGCCACCGCCACCGTTACGAGTTCAACCCGGACTATCAGGAGCGCCTGCAAGAGGCGGGCATGGTCATTTCCTCGGTCTCCGCCAAGGAAGGGCTGGTCGAAATCGTGGAACTGCCAAGCCACCCGTTTTACCTCGGGGCGCAGTTTCATCCCGAATTTCAATCCAAGCCCAACCACCCCCACCCGTTGTTTTCCGGCTTCGTCGCCGCCGCGCTGGAGTATTCGCAAAAATAGCGGCACCGCCGTGTGTCAAGGAGCGGCGGACTCCGGCCGCCGTCAAGGAGCGGCGGACTCCGGCCGCCGTCAAGGAGCGGCGGACTCCGGCCGCCGTTGCCCATGAGGAGCCAATGTGCGGAGGCCTGCCGCTTCACATTGTCCCCTCATGGTCCCGGGCGATTCAGAGATCGCCGCCTGCGCTTTGTGGTTGACAGCAGGGCGGCCCATCCGCCAGATTTTGCTTAACCAAGCTGTAGGGATTGTGTCAATCCGGACGGCTGGCCGGTTAATGTTCGTTTCATCGCAAATACCCAACACCAACATGAGCAATCCAAGTTCACTCCCATCCTACATCTCCGGCGCGACGCCCAATCCGCAAGCCAACCGGGCCCCGTGGTATAAAAACATCGCCCCCACCTATGCGGGTATCTTCCTGTGGTTCGTGTTCTGGCAGGACGCCGCCAACGCGCCCAACCAGGGCGGCCTGCTGTCCTGCGGCGTCGGCTGGGCCCTCCTCAGCCTGGTGGTCGCCGCGCTGGTCTGCCATTCCTTGTTCTACATGGTGCCAGGCATGTTAGGGATGCGCACCGGGTTACCGCTCTACATCATCGGCACCTCGCTGTTCGGCGCGCAAGGCGGTTTCTTCCTGCCCGGGTTCCTCATGGGCGTGCTGCAATTCGGCTGGCTGAGCGTCAACGTGTATTTTTCCTCTCTGGCACTGGCACTGGTCATTCCGCTGCCGCCCGAGGTGATCATGGTTGGCTGGGGGGTGCTGGCGGCCTTTGTCGGCCTCAAGGGCATTCAATACGTGGCCAAGGTCGCCACCTATCTGCCGCTCATTCCGCTCATTGTCCTGCTCATGTTGTTGGCCAAGACGGCCAGTGGCATCGCCACCTTTGACGCGGCGGCGTTCGTGACCATGACGGCCAAGGCGGCCCCGAATGCGCCGGCAGCCCTGGGCAGCTTCGGCGTGCTGGCGGCCATGTTGACCTTTGTGGTCGGGTTCTTCGCCACCGCCGGTGCGGCGGGCGTGGATATCGCCAGCAACGGGCGCCACAAGGGTGACGTCAGCATGGGTGGCCTCGTGGGCATCGCGCTGGCCACCATCGTCACAGCGGGCATCTCGATCCTGATCGTGGCGGGCACCTACGGCTCACCCGAGTTGAGCGCGGCGGCAGTCAAAGCAGCCGCCGGCAAGGACGGCTTGATCTTGCAGACGCCGAACTTGATCCCGGTGTTGATGGGCAAGAGCGCGGGGGTGATCATGTTCCTGCTCGCCGTCGCGGCATTCCCGCCGGCCTGCTTCTCCGCATTTATCGCCGCCAACAGCTTCAAGACCACCCTGCCGGGCGTCAATCCCTTCATTTCCGTTGGCATCGGCACGGCCGTCGCCATCCTGCTGGCCGTCACCGGTCTGGCGGGCAAGGCGATCATCGTCTTCGTCATCATCGGTGCTTCCTTCGGTCCGATCTGCGGCGCGATGCTGGTGGAGTTCCTATTCAACGGCGGCAAGTGGAGCGGCCCGCGCGCCGGGTTCAATCCCGCCGGCTGGATTTCCTGGCTGCTGGGTGCCATCGTCGGGGTGCTGCCGATCCTCAAGATCTACCCGGTGCCGGCCGCTCCGGTGGCCGCCTTCCTCGTCGGGGCCGTGGTTTATGCCCTGCTGGCCAAACTGGGCATCCAATCCGCGATTATCCCGCTGCCCGCAGCGCTGGCTGACACCACCAAATAAGCCCGAGCCCTCATTCCGTCATTACCCAACCCGCCTTGCCGCCCGTCGGCAGGCGGGTTGTGCGTTGCCTAAAAGACCTGCCGCTTCGGCATAACCTCTTGTATTGCCTGAATGTTAAGAAAAAGTTTTGGGCTTGCGGCGGGTGGCAAACTCGTCAATGGTTCGCCCTTGAGAATGATTTTGACCCACACGGCACGGAAAATACGCTTCACAGTAATGGCGGCCCACCTGCTCCTCGGCAGTGCGGGGATGCTGGCTGCGGAAGGCATGCAACAGGTGAATCTCGCCGATGGCTTTGACTTTCCGGTGGGCAGGCCGGACGCCACCGGTTATTACAAGGCGCGCGGCTTGAGGCTGCGCTCGCCCCAACATTTCGGTGAGGACTGGAACGGCCGGGCCGGCGGGGACAGCGACACCGGAGATCCGATTTACAGCATGGGCGATGGTCTGGTCACCTTCGCCTATGACGTCAAGACCGGCTGGGGCAATGTGGTCATCATCCGCCATGCCTACCGCGATTCCACCAGCGGCCAAGTCAAATACTGCGATTCGCTCTACGGCCACCTGTTAGCCATCACCACCACCGTCGGTCAGAAAGTGACACGCGGCCAGCAAATTGGCACTCTCGGCAGCAATCACGGGATGTATCCGGCCCACCTGCACTTTGAAGTCCGCCACAACATCCGTATCGGGATGCAGCGCCACAGCGCCGCGGCCGACACTAACAACTGGGCGGATCCCACCCAGTTCATCACCAAATACCGCCGCCTCAACCGCGAGTGGCGACAGGTCCCGGTGCCGACCGGGACCTATCAGGAGTACAATGGCTTCAAAGGATTGTAGCGGCACGCGGTAAGCGCCGCTGCCAAGGGCAAGGCCCCGGCCTTGCATTCGCAGCACCGGGCACAGGCCGCCGCAACAGCGCGCCGCGACTACTCCGCATCTTTGTCGGCCTCGTCAACCGGCTTGTCCGCCGGCTTGGCGGCGGGCTTGGCCGCCGGCTCGCCGGCCGGTTCGTCTGCCGGCTTGGCGGACTCCTTGTCGGCGGGCTTGTCGGCGGGCTTGTCGGCGGGCTTGTCGGCGGGCTTGTCGGCGGGCTTGTCGGCGGGCTTGTCGGCGGGCTTGTCGGCGGGCTTGGCGGGCTCCTTGGCGGCGGCGGGGGCCTCGCCTTCGCGGTATTTCAGGAGCGTTTTGTACTCTGCCGGCAGCGGGGTGCCGCCGCCGAGGAGAAATTCGTAGAGTTTGGCGATGGAGCCGGCTTCCAGCAGGCGGTAATAGCCTTGGGTGTTTTTATTTTCATCCGGGGTGCCCCAGAGTTTCATGGCGAGTTGGACGCCGGCATCGGCCTTATGAATGCGCAGGATATGCTGGGCGGCTTGGCGGGTGAGTTCCTCGGAGGCGCCGGAATCCGCGGTGAGGGCGATGTTATAGGCATTGAGGGCGGGGCCGGGTTTGCCCAGCGCTTCGAGCGCCAGGCCATGGCAATAGCCGATCTGGGCGCGGAGGAAATTCGGCAGGCGCTCGCCTTCATGCTCCTTGGCCAGCGCATCGATGCGCGCCCAGCCCTTGGTGCGCACCGCATCCCAGAACACATAGTAATCCACCTGGGTGCGCTGATAGTCCCGGGTCAGCGGGTCCTTGATGAATTTCTGCAGGCCGGCGGCCAAGCCCTCCAAATCCCCGAGCTTGCGCATGCATTCCAATTCGTAAAACGCTGCCAGCGCCGAGTGGTTGCCAGGCATCGCTTCCATCGGCTTGTAGCGCTCCTTGACCCAGGCGAATTTCTGTTTGGCCTCGGCGTATTTGCGGCCTTGGAACAAATCGATGGCCTGGCTGAACTCCTTCGGCTCCATCAGATAGATGGATTTCGCCTTGGAGATTCGCATGTCGGCCGTATCGGTGGCGACGGCCGATTCCATATAGCGGATCTCGGTTTTGGTGGCGGCAGTGATCCAGATCGGCAGGATGTCATCGGCGCCCATGATGAGGATGGCTTCGGCACTGAATGGTTTGGGCGCTTCCTCCTGAGCCGTGGAAATCAGGGCGAAGAGCGGCAGGCCGGCGGCGAAAATGAGCGTTCTCATGACTGGGGGGTGGGTGAGGGGTGGCGACGGGTTATTTCCTGCGACTGGCTTCCCGTTCCTTCTTCTGTTTGGCCAGGGACTTGATGTTGGGATCCGACTCGTATTTTTTGACGAGTTGCTCGACTTCCTTCCACAGCACCTTGTCTTCCTCGCTCATTTTGCTTTGGAACTCGGGACGGCTGGTCGCTTCAATGAATTTGGCGCCGCCGTTGTAGGCGCCTTGGCGGTCGCCGACTTTCTCCGCGCCGTCGCCGGGCAAGTTGCGCTGCCACAGCAGTTCGAGCCAGTTTTTCATGGCTGGGGCGGAGATTTGGATGAAGCCCATGCTGTTGCCGGACCAGCTTTTGCCATACATGGCGATGGCGTCGTTGATCTCGCCGCGCTCCTGATAGGCCCTGGCCAGCAGCATGCCCACTTGCGCGGAATATTTCCGGTAATTGTTCTTGTCGTGGTCCAGATAGAGCTTGGCGCTATCGCTGGCTTTGACGAACTCGCCCTTGGCCATCTGCGCTTCGATGAGGTGGTAAAGCGCGCTTTCCTTTTCAATCTTGTCTTGGGAGTCGGCCAAGACCCGTTCAAAGTCGGCCACGGCCTTGTCGAGATCGGCAGGGGTGGTGGAGCGGCCATAGACATCGCCGCGGCCGGCGAGGGCGGCAAAGCGGTAGGATTGGTCCGCCCGGCTGATCGCCTCATCGTAGTAGGGCAGCGCCTCGCGCGGCGAGGAGGTGTTTTTGCGCAGGTAATCGCCGAGGTTGACCAGAATGTAGTTGGTCAGATCCTTGGGCGAGAAGTCGGTCTTGAGCTCCCGGAACAGCACCTTGATCATGGCGTTGGCCTCGGTCTTGGCGGCTTCATCATCGGATTTCTTCCTGGCGATCTCCTCGAACACGCCGATGATGGCAATGCGCAGCAACGCGCGGCCCGCCTTGTCACTGGCGCGGATCCCCGGGAATTCATAGTAATGCTCCTTGAGTTCCTTCGGGGTGTGCTTGGTCAGATAGACTTCGGTGTACGAATTGATGGCGGCTTCGAGGCTGGCGGCCTGCCCCGAGGTGGCCATTTCGCTGATCACATCGCGCAGGCGGTTGAGCGCTTCCTCGCCGCGGCCGACGGAGTCCAGGGCGGCGACTTGGGCCACCGCCACCTGGGTTTTGTAAGGCGAATCCTTGCCGTGATCCTTCCAGAACTTGTCGGCAAAGGGGACGGCGTCCTTGAGTCGCGGGTTGAGTTCCTTGCTGCCCTTTTTCTGTTCGCCGAGCAAGGCCACCAGATAGTACAGCGCCTCGGCGGAAACACTGGGCGTGCCGCGCCGCTCGGAGAGCGCAAGCGCACTGAGGTAGGCCTTTTCCGCGCCTTCCTTATTCTTGAGGGATTGCTGGACGTTGCCTTGCAAATTCATCGCCATCTCCATGACTTCCGCGTTGGGGAACTCCTGCTCCAGACGGGTGAGCTTCTCGAGGGCTTCATCGTATTCGTCCTCCGCATAGTGGCAGTTGGCCCGGTCATACAGCGCAAACGGATAGAACACGTTGTTCTTCGGGTCGGGATATTTCACGAAAAACGCATCCAACAGCTTGGCGGATTTGGTCCAGAATTGGAGCCGGGACAGATTGGACGCCTGGAAATACAATGACGCTTCGATGAACTGGCTGGTGGGGTACTTTTCCACATGTTGGTCGAGCAGCGGTTGGGCCAGATCGAACTTGCCGGTGTAATAGTATGAGCCACCCAACACGTGCAGGCAGATGTCATGCTCTTTGGAGCCCTTCTCCAAGGTGTCAATCATGGAACTGGCCACCTCGATGCAGGTCTCGTATTCGCCTTCGTAAAACAGCGAGGACAGCATCATGCGCCGCACCGCCGGTACGTAGGTGGAACTCGGAAAGAGCTTGAGAAACTCCCGCCCGTATTTCTCGGTGGTGAGCACTTCGCCGATCACCGAACTGGTGCGCACATAGTTGTAGAGATTGTCCTCGCGCTTCTCGCATTTCGGGTAGTAGCGCTCAAGTTGCTCGTAAGCGGCGTAGGCGCCGCGGATATTGCCGTTTTTTTCGTGAATGAAAGCGGCGGCGGTGAGCTTGATGGTTTCCGCGGATTTCGCCCCGCGGCGTTCCGCCTCGAGGGTTTTGAGGTCATCCGCCAGCGTTTTGGTCACGATCATGCGCGCGCCATCCTTCACCCCGCGGCGGTCACTGAGGGCCTCCAGCCGCACCTTGGTGTCATCGATGGCCGCCTCGGTGGACGGGATCATCTGATAGAGCGCCATTGCCGCGCGCTGCATGTCCGCGGTGATGGCATCAGCGGCGAGCTTCACGAACAACTTCGAGAAGGCATGCATTTCGAAGGGTTCGACGGTGATGTCGCCGCGGTTCTTGTTGATGAAATCCAGCAGTGCCTGTTCGTTGTTTTTCTCGATGACGGCGCCGACGAGCGCTTGGAAACCGGCAAGAATGCCGGCGTCCGGCGTCGGGAAGCTAAACTTGTTCTTAATGGCCACCTCGAGGAATTGATTGCCGTCGGGGATTTTCCCCAGTTTGTAATGGGCAACGGCCATGTTGATATTGAATGACCCTTGGGAATAGATATCCACCACCTTGTCGCGCTCTTCGAGAAACTTCTTGAACTGGCGGATCGCCAGCGCCCATTCCTCGGCGCCGATGGCGGCCTCGCCCCACCGCAGCAGCGCCCGCTTCTGAAAGACATTGCCGCCCTGGGTGCCGGCATTGGCGAAATCGCGGTAGCAGGTTTCAAAAGACTTCATGGCCTCCGGCCATTTTGCGAGTTTCATCTCACAAATGCCCTTGCGGTAATAAATGACGCCAAACTGCGGGCCGAACAATTGCAGGGGATTGTTCTTGCCGAAGCGCTCGACGATGCGGGCGAGCAAGGCCTGTGCCTCGTCCCATTTTTCCGCCTTCATGGCGAGCAGGGCCTTGTCGCGGATCGAGGCGATATCATCCTCCTGCGCGGCGCCAGGAACGGCAAGGACCATCAAAAGGGCAAACAACCCTCCCAGCATGGAGGCGGCGGAGTAAGTGCGGGTCATGGAATTATGGGGTAATTGATGCAGGAAGGCGCGGCGTCAAGCGGAAGCGCCGCCAGGCTGAGCCCAGATCATGGGAGCAGGCGGCGGCGCAAATGGCTGCGGACAAAACCACGGTGTGCCGTTTGATGAATCAGTCAACGAGATCGGTAAAGGTCACGGATTGGATGCCCTGCGACGCCAGCGCATTGAGCACATCGACGACCCGTTGCTGGGTCGCCCCGCTATCGGCCCACAACTGGACCAGCGGCGTGTTGTTGGCGGTGCGGGCGGCACTGGCATACATGTCGAGCTGGCCGGTGAGCATCGGCAACGAACGCACGCTGGTGTCCGAGTCCAACGCTTGCTGGGACGCGCCGACGCCGGTGAAGATCGTGCCGGCGGCATCAATCTTAATGAACATCGGCTCAATGGTCGGCTGGGTATCGCCCGGCAAGGCCGCCGGCAGTTTCATGCCCAAGTCGGTTTCCCGCACTTGAATGGCCGAGGTGACAAGGAAGTAAATGAGCAGCAGGAAGGTGACGTCAATCAGCGACGAGATGTCCAGCTCGGCTGAGATTTCCTCGACCGGATCGTATTGTTTGTGGCGGGCCATGGGACGATGAAACGGGGGTTGAATTAGCGAGGGGCTTGAGGGCAGGGAACCGGCGGGTCGAATCGTGCAGGGACCGCGGTCATTTCGCCGCCGACGCCGGCGGATTGACCGCATACACCGAGAAGACCACTTGATCCACCCCCACCGAGGCGGCCGCCTTGATCGCGGTGCGGCTGAATTTGAAGATGGCATCCTTATCGCCACGCAGGTGCAACTTGGGAACCACGCCGAGAATGTCGATTTTAGCCTTTTCCTTTTTCACCAAGTCGGCGATTTCCACCTCACCGGGGAGGATGATGTTGAAGTCCTCGGCGGTGTAGCTGCCATCCTTGCGCACATTGACCACGATGCGGCCACGGCCATCCTCTTGCGGTTTGCCTTGGGAGGCCACCGGCGGCTGGACATTCGGGTCGGTCCGCACAATGATGGCGGTGGCGTTGACCAAGAAGAACAGCAGCAACAGGAACACCATGTCGATCATCGGCGACATGTCGAGCGTGCACGGTTCTTCAGGCGAGGCGCAGGCGGAATTGAGCTTGGAGGACATGGTGGGTGCAACGCTGGGGTTTCAAAGGCTAGTCGGGCAGAATGCGGACCGCAACGCCGCGCCATCCCGCCGAGGTCCAATCCATCAAACGGCCAGGCCTTCGGGAATCTTGGCGTAGAGCGTGTCGGCGTTGACCGTGGCGAGGGTCGCGTTGAGCATTTCCTCAGTGGCGTGCACGCACTCGGCAACCAGATTGGCAAACTTGCTCTTGAGGATATAGAACACGATGATGGTGGGAATGGCGTTGATCAGACCCCACAGGGTGGTGAGCAGCGCCACGGAAATGTCACCGGCGAGCAAGCTGGGGTCTGCAGACCCGGACACCTTGAGGGTGCCGAAGGCCCCGACCATCCCGATCACGGTGCCAAGCAGCCCCAACATCGGCGAGGCTTGGGCGATGACCGAGAGGAAATTGATCCAGGTCATGATCTTGCGGTTTTCGTTGACGGTGAAATCCGCCATTGCGTCTTCGACTTGGTCGCGGCCAAGGTCTTCGGTGCGGGTGGCATCGATGTTAGGCAGGGCATAGGCGACCATGCGTCCCAGATAGGACGGGTGCGAGGCGGCCAACTCGATGGCGGAGCGGACCCGGCAATGCGTCATGTGTTCGAGCAGAGCGGCCTTCAGATCGCTCGGGCAGAACTTGGCCTTGGTGAGGTTCATGAAGTTATAAATCGACAGGGCGATGAAGCCAATGATGGCGGCAAAGATGAAAATCATCGTCCAGCCCCCATCCAACACCCACGCCTTGAGCATGGAATCTCGCACCGGTGGCTTCCCACCCGTGCCTTGGGCCATCAAGGCCGGGGCGGTAATCAGGATGGTGGTGATGACGGCGGCGGTGACTTGTGCCGAACGGTTGGCGAACTTCTGGATCATTGGATTGATTGGTTTGGCAGGGGTTGGGGGCGCGGATTCTGTGGTTTTGACAACTGATGACAAGGCGAATTTGCAAAACAACGCAAATTTGACCATGGTTCTTAGAAAATAGTTGTGGCGGGCCGCAGGAAGCCGCCTCCCGGCGGCAAATTCGCGGCTTGCCGCGGGCGCAAGCGCTGCTCAGTGCTGGCGCTGCCAGCGCTCGACGGCCAAGCGGATGCCAGCGGCCTTGTGCAGGGTTTCCTCATATTCGGTTTGCGGATCGGAATCGGCCACGATGCCGGCTCCCACCTGATAGACCAGGCGCTCCCCGCAACGCACCAAGGTGCGAATGGCGATGTTGAACGAACTCTCGCCATTGAATCCCAACCACCCCAGCGCCCCGCAATAAATCCCCCGTGGGGCCGGCTCGAGCTCACGGATGATTTCCATCGCCCGCCGTTTCGGGGCGCCGGTGATGCTGCCACCGGGAAAACACGCCGCCAAGGCTGCTACCCCGCCCACCTCCGGCCGCAGCCGCCCAGTCACGGTGGACACCAGATGATGCACCTGCGCCAGGCTCTCGAGCTGGAGCATCCCCGCCACGGCCACCGAGCCGAAGTCACACACTTGCCCCAAATCATTGCGCAACAAATCGGTGATCATCACCAACTCGGCCACCTCCTTGGGCGAACTCTGCAATTCAAGCGCCGAACGTTGGTCCGCCGCCACCGCCGCAAACCGCGGCCGCGTCCCCTTGATCGGGCGCGTCTCAATCGCACGCCCCGATACCTTCAAAAACGCCTCCGGCGAGGAACTCAGCACTTCGCGCCCGGCCAGCGACAACCAAGCCGCCATCGGCGCCGGCGAGGCCTCGCGCAGCGCCTCATACAAACCAAACAACGACCCGCCACGCACCGTCGCCTGATAGGCTTGCGACAAATTCACCTGATAGATGTCGCCCGCCGCGATCCATTCCTTGATCCGCCGCACCCCCGTGATGAAATCCTCGCGCTGGGTCAGCGCCGCAAACGGCCCGATGTCCGGCCGCTCCCCGGCCGGCATCGCCGCCGCCTGCAGACACTCGGAGAGCCGCCCCACCTCCCACCAACTGCCGTCGTCATGGCAATGGACCAGCATTTCCCGATAATCGCCAAACACAAAATCCCCCTCGTAATCGACCCAGCCGCACAACCCGCCCAGCGGCAAGCCGGGCGCGCCCGCTACCTGCGGGCCGGCCGCCACGGCCGCGCACAGGTTCGCCCGCTCCGCTGCCGCCCACAGGCTGCCGTGCAGCACCCGTTGCGGCCGCGCCGCCAGCACCGAGACCGCGCGGCCCACGCCGGCGGGCACATGCCCCGCCGTATCGAAAAACACCAACCCCGGCAAATGCCTCAAAGCCGCAGCCACTTCCACGGGAGACTTCCCGTCGAGCCGCACCCGTCGCGCCGTGGCTTGCCTCAGTGAATCCCCCATTGCCACGGCAACCAACGCCCTCCCACCATCCATTGCAAGCCCAATTCAACCCGCCGTGCGCCACCTACGGCGTCACAATCGGAGTGTAATCCACCTCTGCCGCCACCCGGAAAATCTCCGCCGCCCCAGTCAGCGGCGTCTCAAACCGATGCACACCCGGCCCCAACAGGCCGGTCTGTCCGACCACCGCATCCCAGCCCACCGCCGGCGACTGCCGCCTTTTCTCAACCTGACAGGCCAAACCAGGCCCCGGGGTGAACGACATCGCAAATTGGCGCGGCGCACCTGCCGTCACGGCGGTGGCCACGGTCGGTGCCACCAGCGTCGGCTCCAAGGTCACGTTGTCGATGCCCACAAAACTGCCCCCGGCCGATCCGACCTGTGGCACGAAGGTGAAATCGATCTCCTCGATCGCTGTCAGCGATTTGGCGCTCACCTCCACCGATTGGGTCCCGTCGAAATAAACCCACGGCACGTCAAAACTGAACAGCAGAGTATACCAGCCACTCGCCGCGAAGTCCGCCGCCTCATAAGCGGCGCTGTAATAGTAAGTGAACCCGCCCGGTCCGTTTGCATAAAGCGCACACTCGAGATATTCCAGTGCCGCCAATTCCCCGATAAGCACCTCGCACCCGATCCCCGCTACCCGCGCGGCCGGATAATCGCCCACCAGGGCACCACTGCCCGCCGCCGCATCAGCACAAAACTCCACCGCCGCATCCCCGGTGTAGTTGGTATAAATGAACTCGTCTCCAGCCACGGCTTGATACCAAGTCGCCGAATAAAAATTGTTGTCGGCATAATCGTAAACCAGCCAGGCATCCGCATTCGCCTGTGTGGCAAACGTCTCCCACGCCCCGGCCTGAGCCGCCCCGGCGCTTGCCCCAGCCAGCAGCCACGCCGCTCCCGCCAAGCACCCATACCATCCCCTGCACGCGCGTTGTTTGGTCATCGGCCGGTTTTACCCGCTCCCCACCTCTTGGCAAGCACTCACTCCGGAATCCTCCGCAGATTTTTTAAAATCCTCCCGATTTCGCTTGCCAAGAGTCATCCGCTTGTCTATCTCCGCCCCCCCTCCTTGCGTCGCATTTCAACCAACGAAGATCCGGAGGGACCCTGCATGCGGCGGATCTTCACCCTTCGCCCGTCCTGCATCAAGGCGGGCATCCAATACCCCTATGATCAACGAACTCATCACCGACATGGTGGACGCCGGCGTCCACTACGGCCACCAGACCAAAAAATGGAACCCGCGCATGAAGCCTTACCTGATGAAGGACAAGGGCGGCATCTACATCATCAATCTGGAAAAAACTGTCCAATGCCTCGACAAAGCCGCCGACTTCCTCTCCGACCTCGTCGGCAAGGGCCGTAAAGTCCTCTTTGTCGGCTGCAAACGCCAAGCCCAGGACGCCATCCGCGAAGCCGCTGAAGCCACCGGCCAGTACTACGTCAACCATCGTTGGCTCGGCGGCATGCTCACCAACAGCACCACCGTCCGCAAGAGCATCGAACGCCTCAAGTACCTCGAAACCATCGAAAAACAACCCGAGTTCAAGGCCATGTCCAAAAAGGAACTCGCCGCCCTCGGCCGGGAACGCGAAAAACTCCTGCGCAACCTCCGCGGCGTGCGCGATATGGATCGCAAACCCGATGCCGTGGTCATCGTCGACTCGGCCCGCGAGACCATCGCCGTGGCCGAAGCCCGCCGCCTCGAAATCCCCATCATCGCCATCGTCGATACCAACGCCGATCCCTCCATCATCAGCTACCCGATCCCCGGCAATGATGATGCCATCCGCTCCATCCGCATCATCCTCCAAAACCTGGTCGATGCCATGGTCGCCGGCCGCAAGGTCTAGCCCCCAACTCACTCGATTCCCACCGGGCGGCTCCTCATCCGGGAGCCGCCCGCCTTTTCTAACAACACACATCCCGCCATGATTACCGCTGCCATTGTCAAAGAACTCCGCGATAAAACCAACGCCGGCATGATGGACTGCAAGAAAGTCCTCACCGAAACCAACGGCGACATCGAGGCCTCCATCAAACTGCTGCGCGAGCGCGGCATCGCCAAAGCCGGCGCCAAGGCCGACCGTGCCGCCAACGAGGGCATCATCG
Organism: Akkermansiaceae bacterium; assembly: GCA_903934285.1. GTDB lineage: Bacteria > Verrucomicrobiota > Verrucomicrobiia > Verrucomicrobiales > Akkermansiaceae > Luteolibacter. Next base: position 15,748 of record CAIZNN010000178.1, read on the forward strand.
TCGCCCGTGTCAATCCCGCCGCCACCGTCGGCATCCTCTTGGAGCTCAACTGCGAGACCGACTTCGTTTCCAAAAACGAGAATTTCCAAGCCTTCGTCAATGAAGTCGCCGACGTGCTCGCTGCGGCCGAAGCTGCCGATCACGCGGCTGCCCTCGCCGTCCAGCACGGCGAATACAACCTCGGCGACACCGTCAAGGCCAAGGTCGTCGAGGTCGGCGAAAACCTCCAGTTCCGCAAGTATGTCCGCTTCGCCGCCGCCCCGGGTGGCTTCATCGGCTCCTACATCCACATGGGCGGCAAAGTCGGCGTGCTCATCGAAGTGGGCACCACCCAAGCCGCCACTGCCGGCAGCGACAGCTTCCGCGAATTGGTCAAGGACCTCACCCTGCACATCGCCGCCTGCGCCCCCAAGGGCCTGTCGCGCGATGACATTCCGCAAGCCGTCGTCGAAAATGAAAAGGATATCTTCCGCGCCCGGCTCCTCGCCGAGGGCAAACCGGCCAACCTGATTGACAACATCATCAAGGGCCAGCTTGCCAAGTTCTATGCGGAAAGCTGTTTCCTCGAGCAGGGTTTCGTCAAGGACACCGACATCACCGTCGCCAAACTCCTCGCCGCCAAGGGTGCCGAGCTCGGCGACACCCTCAGCGTCACCCGCTTCGTCCGCTTCGGCCTCGGCGAGTAGTCCGACAGTTAGATCTTCATCCAAACGCCCGGCTCCCACAGGGACCCGGGCGTTTTCTCACAGTCAGCCCGCGTCAACAGCATTTGGGCAGGATGGAACCGCGGAGGGCGAGTTTGTCCTTGGCCCAGGACGGATAGACGATGAGTCCCAGCGCCTTGAGGGTGCCGAGGATGGCGGTGATTTGGGCGGCACGCTTCTGCGATTTGCGACCGAAACAGGCGGCTAGGGCTTCGGGGTCGTGGCCGACGCTTGGCAGGAGTTTGCGGAGGGCCGCCACTTGCGCGGGCAGTTCGACAGGCCAGTCGAGGGCGACAGCGGCTGCGGTGGCCGGGGTGGGTTCGTCGGCGCCGGGTAGGCCGATTTCGGTTTGTTGGACGGTGGCCGCGCCGGGGGCTTGATAGTCGGGACGCAGCCAGCGGATCTGGCCGCGCTTTTCTTCCGCCGCCCGTTCGTGGTTGAGCGCGACGAGGCGGGTGAGGAGTTGCTGTTCCAGCGCTTCACCATCGGGACCACCACGGGCGAGGGTGTCGGCGGGCGGCACGCCGGTTGCAAGGTCGGCCCAGCCGTAGGCTTCCAACACGGCGGCATCAAGGTCGTCATGAATCTGTTTGAGGATGGTGACGAGGCCCTTGTCGTGACGGGCATTCTTGGCTTGAACGCTGCATTTTTCCTTATTTCACCGGGCTTCCAGCCGTTTTCTAATTTCGTGGCGGTGGCTACATCGCCGGTTTCTTAGGGTTTGTGACGGGTTCCGGTGGAGGTTGCAGCAGCTTCAG
>CAIZNN010000179.1 GCA_903934285.1 Akkermansiaceae bacterium
CTAGGTACCCAGTCATGGGTTGCCATGGCCCATCGGGCCATCAGACCTTAGTTCCAACCTACCAGTCCCAGGGCATCGCTAGCGCTCAGCCCTGGGCTGACATCTCCTGGCCCTTCAGGCCAACCCTTGACAAGGCCGCCATTGGGTACACGTGACACGCGGACTGCCGCCTAACATTTTTGTCCGGCGCCCGCGCCGTGGCGAAGGCAGCCACGCTCTTTGGGTGGAGGTGGTGCAAAAGCAAACGAGCCATGCCGCCGTTCTCTAACGAAGACGGCACAGTGACCTGTGTGGCCCATCTCAATTGCCGTCCTGCGGCCGTGGGTCGGTGGTCTCCGCGGTGGACCCGGTGGAGTCATCGGCAGTGTCGTCGGCAATGATGTCGTCGAGCAAGCGCTTGATGCCGGTTTCGGCCAGGTCGCTGCGCGGGTAGATGCCGCGGGCCTTGAGATACCAAGCCAGGGCGGTGCCGGTTTGTTTGGGCGTGCGGTTTTCGAATTGATGGGCGCGATCCAGCGCCTTGGTGAAATCGGCGACCTTGGGGGCGAGCAGTTCGAGTTCGCGGCCGAGTTTGGGGTCATCAGGGAATTGCTCGCGCAGCGCGGCGAGTTGTTCCCAAGCGGCGTAGTTTTGGCCGACCTTGCCAAACTCGGTGGCCTTGCCGAGGGCCGTCTCGATTTTGGTGAGGTTGGTCATGATCTGCTTGAAGGCATCCTCGCGTTTGGCATCGCCTTGGATGACCGGGGCGAATTCGTATTGGCGCTTGGCGATCTCGCGGTAATTGCCTTCGCTGAGCAAGCGGTCGAAGTCGTTGCGGGCGCTCAGCAGGCTGCTGGACTCGGTGATGAGCTTGCTGAACTCGGCGAGTTTGGGATTGGTCGGCCAGATCTCGGTGGCGGCGCGGATTTTCTCGGCGGCCTTGTCGTTTTCGCGGGCCAGCAGGTGGGCTTTGGCTTCCTCGATGGCGAGGTCGGAGGCGAGCGAGTAGCCGGAGATGGCACCGTCCATTTTGGACGACGGGAAATCCTTGGCAGTGGCCTTGAGTCTAACCGAGAGTTCCTTCGCCTTGGTGAAGTCATGGGCTTGCAGCGCGCCGTAGACTTCATTCAAATCGCGGGTGTAGCTGAGCACCTTGAGTTTTTTTTCCAACGGCAGGGTGGCCACCGGGGCGAGGAATTCGCCCACGGCGAAGGCTTCCATCAGGCGCTGGGAGGCGGAGTGGAGTTCGCCGCGCACGAGCATCAGGTTGAACGCCTCGATGTATTTGTCGGCCTCGCGCACCGCTTCGTTAGATAACGAATCCAGCGACGACACGGTGGGGCTCACGCCCATTGACTCGGAAAACAACTTGGCGACATCCGAGCCCTTGTCGATGCGCAGGGTGGTATCGCCGTCTCGCCAGACCTGGTTGTAGAAACGCGCGGCCATGATGACATGCTCGAAACGGCGCTGCATGAACCACAGCACCATGTTGACCTGGTATTGCGCCTTGGTTTTGACGGTCTGGGCCTCGGTGCGCAGGATGTTGGCCTTTTTGAGCGCCTCGATCTCGACGATGCGGCGCAGGGTGTCGGCGTATTTGAGCGATTGGGTGCCGGCGCCCGGGTTGCTGGACTGGGCGGCGCTCTGGCGGTTGCCGCCGCCTTTGGCGCCGGCCACGGGGGTGGCGGGAGCCACGCCGGGGGGTTTTTCATGGCGTGCGTCCCAGTCGGCCTTGGCTTGGATGGTTTCCTTTTCCTGCTGGATGGATTCGTTGAGTTTTTTCAGGCTGGAGATGTCTTGTTTGGAGAGCATCGCCATGTACACCGCCTCGGCCAGCGTGCTGCAGATGTTGGCATCACCCGGATAGGTGGCGGCGCGCGGCAGCAACTTGAAGGCATCGTAAAGATTGGGCGCCGGCTTGTTAAACGGCGACACCGTGTCCAAAATCTGCCGGATCGTCTTGCGATACTCCAGCGTCGCCTCATCGCTTTCCGGCGGCTGGCTGAGGTATTTCTCGAAGCGCGCCTTGAGCAAGCGGTTGTCGCCCAGCGGAATGGTCACCCCGCCCACCGTGAGGGTCTCCGCCGCCGGGTCGAGCATCGGGATTTCCTGGCCGAGCGGACTGGCGGCGGGTTTCGCTTTGGGGCTCGTCACCGTATCCTGCGGGGCGCCGGGCACCGGTTGCGCCTGCCCGGTTGGCGGCGTGTAGACCTGCCCGTACGCCATGCCGGAAGCAAGTAACAAAAGGAGCGGCAGCGGTTTCATGCGTGGCGTGATTGGTTTGTTAGAGCCGGGTAACGGCGGTGGCCACCGGGATGCCGCCTTGGCGGACTTTGACGCGCATGGCATAGCGTTGCTCGCGCTCGACATTGAGGGTGTTGAAGCTGGGCGGAATTTCCACCGGGATGAATTCATCGCCGCCCGGGGTGGTCACCCGCAGGCTGACGATCTGGCCGCGGTGGGTGGTCCAGCGGAGTTTTTCATCGATTTTGCCCTCGAGGGAATATTCGTTGCCGCGCAAGCTGTTGCCGTTTTCCAGGAAATCCTCGATGTTCATCGGGCTCACATCGGCAAATCCGGGTTTCTTCTTTTTGAACAGCGATTGGCCCGCCACGATGGCCACCACCACTGCCGCGGCAATGCCGAGCAGGATGCCGGGATGCAAACTGGAACTAGCGCGACGGGCCATGGGCGAAAAGGTGCGGAGGGGTGGTGCGAACAGCGGAAGAGTACCAACGCAATGGAAAAAATCGAGGCTTAAATCCGGCTCAATCCCATTGCGGGCGGCGCGCCCCCGCCCAGGCGATGATGAGAGCCACCCCAATGTGCGCGAAAAGGGTGTACAGACAGGACGTCTGGACCGACAGCGAGGTGTCGATGACCGACTTCACCGCATCGTGAACCTGCGTTTGCAGCGACTCCACCGAACCCGACCAAGCCCAATAGGCGGAGATGAACGGGCGGGTGAAAACCTCGATGTTTTCCGGCAGCGCGAGCACCGCGCCGGAGAGCGGCAGTTGGAAGCCGACCAGATAGATCGACAGCAACGAGGCCTGCTCGGCGGTGCGCATCACCGAGGAAATGGCCAGGCAGATGGCGGTCATCGCGGCGTTGACCAATAACAGAAACCCCGCGTGCTGGAAAAACTCGCCACGGAATTGGCCGAAGAAATTCACGAAAAACGCCATCCACAGCGATTGCGCGATGACCAGACAGGAAAGAAACGCGATCTTCGACGCCAGATAGGCCGCCGGGCGCAGCCCGCCGAATTTCTCCTTCTCATAGATCGGGCGCTCGCCGGCAATCTCCCGCGCCGAGTTGTTAGATCCCATCAGCGCCAGCAGCACCACTTGGAACATGATGATGCCCGAGACGGCGGAGCCGACCTTGGCCTGGTCGCCGCGCACGTTCTGTTGTTCTTGGATTTCCGCGGAAATGTCGGATTGGCGGGTGTCGGAAAAGCGCCGGATGTTGCCGGAGGCCTTGTCGCTGAAGAGGGTGACGAGAATCGGGAAACACAGCAGGATGGCCAGTTGCAGGAAGACTTGGCCACGGTCGCGGAAGAAGATGCGCCAGCGCCGCGACAGCAGCGTGGCAAATTGACTGCAAAAGCCCGGCAGCGGCAGCAGGTCGGGTGCCGCGCGCGGGGCCGGCGGCGGCGTGGTCGGCGTCGCGGCCGCGGCGGCGGGGTCCGCGGCGGTGGGGTCCTCGGCGGTGGGGTCCTCGGCGGTGGGGTCCTCGGCGGTGGGAGCGGCGTGGCTGGCGGGCGGTTCGCCGGAGGCGGGCAGTTGCAGGCTGCCGGAGGCGATGAGCACTTCGCGGTTGCGTTCCAACATGTGGAAATACGATTCGCCATGTTTTTGCCAGGAGCTTTGCCAGCGCTCCGCCGTCTGGGTCGCCAGCCGCGGATAGACCTCCTCACTGTCCCTAACCGAAAAGTAGTGGGTCAGTTTTTCCGGCGGGCCATGAAACGCGAGGCAGCCCTCGTGCAACACGAGGATTGAATCATACAATTCCAGATGCGCCAGCGAGTGGGTGACCGCCAGCACGATGCGGCCGTCCTTGCGCGACAGGTCGTGGAGCAAGCGGACGATTTCTCGCTCGGAGCGCGGGTCGAGGCCGGAGGTGACTTCGTCGCAGAGCAGGATTTTCGGATCGGACACCAACTCCATGGCCAGTCCGAGGCGGCGTTTTTGGCCGCCGGACAGGACCCTGACCGTGCGGTCGCTGATGGCGGCGAGGCCGGCTTCCTCCAGCACGCGGTCGATCCGCTGGTCGAGTTCCGCGGTGTTGCGGCAACGCACCCGCAGGCGGGTGGCCGCTTCCACCGATTCATCGACCGTGAGCGGGTCATAGGCGATGGAAAATTGCGGCACATAGCCGATTTCGGAGGGCGAGAAATCGCCGCCTTGAGAAAGGTTGCGGCCATCCCAGAACAAGTTGCCGGACGACTCGGGATTGAGCCCGGCAATGGTTTTGAGCAAGGTGGTCTTGCCGCAACCCGAGGGGCCGACGATAGCCATGAAATGCCCCTTAGGCACCTTGAGCGAGATATGATCGATCAGGTTGACCGGGGCGCCGTCTTTGCGGATGGTGAAACAGACGTCTTGAAGTTCTAGCACGGGAGCAGCGGGGTGACCGGTTACGGAAACGAAGCAAAGGGGGTTTTCTTGTCATCGGCGAGCAATAATTCGCAAGATTGCGCCTTGCGGGGTGGGGATTGCCTGTTATATTCCGCCGCTTGCCTCGGCAACGCGCCACTGCGCGGTGCCGGGTGATGCACCACCGATCAACCCCACCCCCTAACTCCCATGGCCTACACCCTGCCCGATCTCGGATATGCATACGACGCGCTCGAACCCTACATCGATGCCCGCACAATGGAAATCCACCACACCAAGCACCACGCGGCTTACGTCACCAACGTCAATGCCGCCATCGCCGGCAAGGCGGAACTTGAGGCCAAATGCCCCGGCGAATTGATCGCCGATTTGAAGGCCGTGCCCGAGGACATCCGCACGGTGGTGCGCAATCACGGCGGCGGTCACGTCAATCACTCGCTGTTTTGGAAAATGATCGCTCCCGGCGGCGCCAAAACCCCAAGCGGCGATCTCGCCGCCGCCATCGCCGCCGCCTTCGGCTCATTCGATGGATTCAAGGAGGCGTTCGGCAAAGCCGCCGCCACCCGCTTCGGCTCCGGCTGGGCGTGGCTGTGCTCCTGCGAAGGCAAGCTCGCGGTGTGCTCAACGGCTAACCAGGACAATCCGATCATGGGTCCGGACTTCGGCGGCTGCGGCGGCCGGCCCTTGCTCGGCCTGGATGTCTGGGAACACGCCTATTATCTCAACTATCAAAACCGCCGCCCCGACTACATCGCCGCGTTTTGGAATGTGGTCAACTGGGATGTGGTGGCGGCCCGCTTCGCCAGTGAGTGCGGTTGTGCCGAGAAGTGAGGCGCAAGGATGGGCGGCCACTCCGGGCACAACGGCCATGCCCCGCCCGCATTCTAGCGAATGCGCCTACGCCCGTGCCGCGCCCCCTGAAAATGGATAGTCCGTGTAGCCCGCCGGCCCGTCGCCGTAAAACGTCGCCGGGTCCGGTGGGTTGAGCGGTGCCCCGCAGCGCAGGCGCGCGACGAGGTCGGGATTGGCGATGGCGGCTTTGCCGAACGCCACCGCATCGGCCGTGCCCGCGCGAATCGCCTCCCGCGCGCCATCCGCAGTGAAATTTTCGTTGGCGATGAACACGCCGCCGAAAAGTTGTTTGAGGGTGGGCCCGAGGGCCGGCTGGTCATGCGATTCGCGGGCGCAGAGGAACGCGAGCTGGCGTTTGCCGAGTTCGCGGGCGGCATGTTGGAACACCGCCGCTATGTTGGAATCGCCCATGCCGTGCGCATCGCCGCGCGGCGCGAGATGCACGCCCACCCGGTCCGCGCCCCACACCGCCACCACCGCATCGGTCACCTCCAGCAGGAACCGCGCGCGGTTTTCCAGCGGGCCGCCATAAGCGTCGGTGCGTTTGTTAGTCGAGTCCTGCAGGAATTGATCGATCAGGTAGCCGTTGGCCGCGTGGATCTCGACGCCGTCAAATCCGGCCTCCCTGGCATTCGCCGCCGCATGCCGGTAGTCGTCGATGATGCCGGCAATCTCGCCGAGCTCCAACGCCCGCGGCGTGACAAAGGCCTTCGCCGGCCGGAGCAGGCTGACATGGCCGGGCGCGGCGATCGCGCTGGGCGCCACCGGCAGCGCGCCATCCAGATAGATCGGATCCGAGATCCGGCCGACATGCCAGAGTTGCATCATGATTTGGCCGCCGGCCGCATGCACCGCGGCGGTGACCTCGCGCCAGCCCGCCACCTGCCCGGCCGACCAGATGCCGGGGGTGTTGGGATAACCGACGCCCTGCGGTGAAATCGCCGTGGCTTCGGATAGAATCAGACCGAAGGTGCTGCGTTGGACATAGTATTCGGCCATCAGTGCGTTGGGCACGCGTCCGGCCGATGCCCGGCAGCGGGTGAGCGGTGCCATCACCAGACGGTTGGGCAGGTGCAAGGCTCCGGCCTGGAGCGGGGTGAAGAGGGGATCAGACATGATGGCGGTGGTTGGAATGCTTGCCCCGCAGATGGACCCGGCGCAAGACCCGGCGACCAAGGCCGGGATCGGGCTCCGAGTCATGGCCGGCGGCTGGAATGTTAGAGGTTGAGGATCTTCGGCACCGCGGGGGCGCGGAGGCGGTGGGACTCCGGCACGCCGGAGCCGAGCAGCGGGCGGCAATAGCTGTGGAAATCGGCGGTCACCCCATTGCCTTCGGCATTGATGAAGTGGTCGGGCATGTGGCGGGTTTTGCCGGCCACCTTGTCCAAGGGCACTAAGGCGTAGTCGACGCTGTAATCGAGCACCGGGCGGCGGATGACCACCGAGCCATCGACGTTGTCCCACATTGCGAATTGAACGGCCTTTTCCCCGACCTCGCGGGCTTCGTGGGCATCGCGGTCGGAGCGGCAACCGATGAAACAGCGCTGCAGGTAGCCGAAGGTGTCGGCGCGCACCCGCTTGAGCTTGAGTTCGCGCCGGATCGCGTCACTGAGCAAATCGCCGAGGGCGCCGGTGCCGGAGAGTTGCACGTTGCCGTGATCGTCGCGTTCCGAGGTGTGCATCAGGTGGGTGATCATGGCTTCGCCGCTGGCATCACAGATGCCTTCCGACACCGCGATGGTGCACAGGCCGTGGGTGGCGACGGTGCGCTCCACATCGGTTAGAAAACGACTGATGTCGAAGGCGCGCTCCGGCATGTAGATCAAGTGCGGGCCGTCTTCGGGGTGTTTTTGGGCGAGCGAGGAGGCGGCGGTGAGGAAGCCGGCGTGGCGGCCCATGATGACGCCGATATACACGCCGCCTAGGGCGCGGTTGTCGAGGTTGACGCCCATGAAGGCCTGGGTGACATAGCGCGCGGCGGACGGGAAACCCGGGCAGTGGTCGTTTTCCGCCAGGTCGTTGTCAATGGTCTTGGGAATATGGATGGCGCGCAGTTCGTAACTCGCGGCGCGGGCCTGCTCGTTGATGATGCGCACCGTGTCGGAGGAATCGTTGCCGCCGATGTAGAAAAAATACCGGATGTCATGGGCCTGCATCACCCGGAACATGCGGGCACAGTATTCTTCGTCGGGCTTGTCGCGGGTTGAGAGTAAGCCCGACGAGGGCGTGTCGGCCACCCGTTCGAGGTTGTGGGTGGTTTCCCGGGTCAAATCGACAAACTTCTCCCTGAGGATGCCGCGCACGCCGTGGACGGCCCCGTAAATCGAGGTGACCTGGCTGAATTTGCGGGCTTCGAGGACAACGCCCACGAGGCTCTGATTGATGACCGGGGTAGGGCCGCCGCCTTGGGCGACGAGAACTTTGCCTTTTAAGGGGATCATGGGGAAGCTGAGCATGCGCAGGAATGGGCCGGATGCAAGCCCGGAAAGCGCGCCAGGCCGAGGGCGGCCCAGGATGATCGGCTTAGTCAGGCGCCGTGCGAGCACTCGCAAAGCCGTCAACTACATAATGGCTGGCATTATGTTTAACGGGTGCCGAGAGTTACCCCAGTCAGCCAGAGGCCCTGAAGGGCGGCGGCGTGTAACTTGCGGAAATGGTGAGAAGGCTGGATGGCGAAATGGTGGGAGGGGTCAAGACGCATAGACCCAAAATTCCACAGCTACCTCCAGGGCGATCTCACAGGGGAGGAAAATGTACTCGTCATCGATGGGAGAAAATACGGTGGGGGGAGTCACCACAAACGGGCCGGTGGCCTCTAGCCAGACGGGCAATGCCAGCACTCCAACAGTCTCGCCTGCACCCATGCCGTAGAC
>CAIZNN010000180.1 GCA_903934285.1 Akkermansiaceae bacterium
CACGAAAATCCTGCACGCCGCCCCGCCCCATCTCATCCCACTGCTGGCCATCGGCGGGTTTACCGGCATCCGCATGGCCGAGTTGGCACGGCTCGACTGGAATGCCGTGGACCTTGCACGGCGCCACATCGAAGTCCGCGCTGGCCAGGCGAAAACTGCCTCACGCCGCCTGATCCCCATCCCCGACAACCTGATCCAATGGCTCACGCCGCTACCCCGCGCCGGCCGGGTGATCGCCTCATGCCAATTCAACAAGGAAGTGTCGGCGCTGGCGCGTGCCCTCAAAATCGGCTGGCCCCACAATGTGCTGCGGCATTCGTTCATCAGCTACCGGATCGCCAAAATCAAGAGCGCCGATCAGGTGGCGCTGGAAGCGGGCAATTCCCCGTCGATCATCTTCAAGCACTACCGGGAACTGACCACCGAGGAGCAGGCGGACAAGTGGTTTGCCATCCTGCCGAAAGTCCGCCAGTGGGACAACACCTTCACCTACGACACCAAGACACGAACGGTAACGCTGCCCGCGGAGGCTGCTATGTGATCCCCCCGTTCAATCCGCGTGCCAATGATGACTGTTAGACGCGGATGGTGCATGAGCGAGCTGACCATACTGAAATATCTTATCAGGATACGCCGATGGGTGTGGGATGCAATCACCGCCATAGCAGGCGCAGGCTGTTGAGGACGACGATGACGGTGGAGCCCTCGTGACCGAGCACGCCGAGCGGCAGCGGAATCCAAGAGCCCAGCGCGGAGATGGCTAGCAAGATTACCACCCCTAACGAAATGGCGACGTTTTGACGGATGATGGCGCGGCAGCGCCGCGAAAGGACCAACGCTTCGAGCACGCGCTCGAGTTTGTCCTGGGTCAGGATCACATCAGCTTGTTCGAGCACGGCATCGGAGCCGCGCAGACCCATGCCGATGGAAACATCCGCAGCCGCCAGGCTGGGAGCATCGTTGACGCCGTCACCGACCATGGCGACACGCTCGCCGGCGGCCCGCCATGCTTGAATGGCGACGACCTTGCCTTCGGGGGTCAGGCCCGACTGCGTGTCATCAAGGTTCAGTTCCTTGGCGACGAGTTCGGCGGCTTGGGGGCGGTCGCCGGTAAGCATGGTGACGCGGATGTGCTGGCCGTGGAGTTGGTCGATGAGAGCGGCGGCTTCGGGGCGCAGCGCGTCGCGAAACAAAATGCGCCCGGCGAGAGTGGCCGATGCCACCAGCACTTCGGTTAAACCAGGCTCGGGATCGGGCAACGCTTGGATCCAGGCATTGTCCGGAAACAGCGAACGCCTTCCAAGCACGGTGATCTCGCCATTCACCTCGCCCCGCAGACCTTGGCCGGGAAGCGAGGTGAGGGTGGCGGCTGGAGGCGCATCATGACCGTGGTTTTGCAGATAGGCATTGGCCACGGCGCGCGAGACCGGGTGTTTCGATTGCCGGGAAAGTGCCGCGGCCAGACGGAGGACCTCGTCATCCTGGCCGCAACCGGAAGAATCGATGGCGATGAGGGCGAGTTCCCCTTTGGTTAGGGTGCCGGTTTTATCGACGGCAAGGCGATTGATGGTGGCGAGGTTTTCCAAGGCGATGCCACCGCGAAACAGGATACCGCGACGCGCCCCGGCGGCAATCCCGGTGAGCACGGCCGAGGGAATGGAAATGACCAGCGCACAGGGCGAACACACCACCAGCAGGGTCATCGCACGATAGAAGGCGGAACGGTTGGTTTCACTGGAGTCAAACGCGGGTTGGCCAAACCCGAAGTGCCACACGAAAAACATGACGATCGTTAGAGCGAGCAAGCCGATGGTGTAGCCGGTGCCGAAGCGATCGGTGAAGCGCTGGGACGGGGCCTTGCTGGCTTGCGCATCACGAATGAGGCGGATGATGCGGGCGTGGGCACTTTCGGCGAGTGGCCGGAGGACTTCCGCGAGCAAGGGGCTGTAGGTGTTGAGGGTGCCGCTAAAGACGGTATCGCCGGGTTGCTTTTCGACGGGCGCGGCTTCGCCGGTGAGCGAGGATTCATCGGCGGCGGATTGGCCGCTGAGAACACGGGCATCGACTGGAACCTGGTGATCGGGAAGGATGCGAATCATCTGACCGGCCATCAGGCTGTCGGCAGGCACCTCGCGTTCACTGCCATCGGTGCCTACCAGCGTGGCGGTCTTTGGGGCGTCACGGAAAAGGCTGCGGATTTCCCGTTCGGTGCGGGCCAGCGCAAGGGCTTCAAGAGCGTTGCTCAGCGAGAACAGAAAAAGCAGCGCGCCTCCCTCCCACCAGGAACCAATCGCCGCCGCGCCTATCGCCACCGCCAGCATCAGGAAATGAATGTCCAGGTGGAACCGCTTCAGGCGATCATACGTATCCACCGCCGCATCCCAGCCACCTAACAGAAAGGCTGTGGCGTAGGCCGCATGGGCCAGATTGTTGAGGCCGGGGAAACGATCAAAGTAGATCCCCAACAAGACACAGCCCCCACAGCCGGCAGCCGAGGCCAACAACACATGCCATGACGGCTCTGAGTTTTCAGTTTCCATAGAGGTGCTATTCATGGTCGTTCCGGCGTGATGCCAGGGCCAGCGATGCCAAGGCCTGCTTGCAGATCCCTGAATTCCTGAGCAAGGGATGTGTAATCGCCCGGGCGAAGCGCCGCCGCCTTCTGATTGAGACGGTCGATGCGTTCCTGGGGTGCCGGATGGGTGCTCAGCAGCGGGACCACCGGCGCGGGGCCGGTTTCCGCCGCCGCCTTCAACCCGGCAAAGAAGTTCACCATGCCTTGGGGATTGACTC
>CAIZNN010000181.1 GCA_903934285.1 Akkermansiaceae bacterium
GCCGGCCACTCGGTTAGACATGCCAGGGGGCGCGCATTTTCTTGGCGAGCAACAGGCTGGCCTCGGCATCACCGACGATTTCCTGTTTGACGGCGTCCCATTTCAATGTGCGGCCGACCACGGCGGCGATGTACCCGAGATGCCCGGGGGTCTGCGAGCGGTGGGCGATTTCGATCGGGGCGAGGGTGCGCTTGCGCGACTTGACGCAATCGAGGAATTCCTTGTGGTGGCCCGGGCTGTTGTAGAGTTGCACCTTGAGGCTGCCCGCCTTATCGAGTTTTTGGATTTCGCGGATCCACTCCCGATTGGACGCGGCGAGGGTGCCGCGGTCGACGCGGACCCAACCGTTGGGACCGATCCATTTGGCGCCGCCTTGGATCTGATCGTAGCCGCCGGCGATGACCACCTCGACATTGTTAGGATAGATGCATTCGACGCGGTATTTGGTGGCGGTGTTCCAGACATGGTCCTTGGCGGGGAACTCGGCGGTGGCCGACACCTCGAGCGGGCCGAGGGAATCATCCGGGCCGCAGCCGAACTCCGGGTTGGCCAGGCCCCAATGGGCGATGTCGCAATGATGGCCGATCCAATCCATGAGTTGGCCGCCGCCGGTGTTGTAATTCCAGCGCCAGTTCTTGTGGAAGCGGCAGGGATTGAAGGGCATCATTTGCGCCGGGCCGATCCAACGTTCGTAATCGACGCCGGCAGGCACCGGACCGTTGGGCTTGTCGTTGCCGCTACCATCGAAATCCGAGTGGCCGGAGGGCAGGCCGACTTCGACCCGGGTGACCTTGCCGAGGTAGCCGTTCTGCACCAACTCGGCGGCCCAGCGGAACGACGCCTGGGCGCGCTGCCACGACCCGGTCTGCCAGATGCGCTGGTGTTGTTGCACGGCGTGGACCATGGCAATGCCTTCGTTGAGCGTGTGGGAGAGCGGTTTCTCACAGAAAATGTCCTTGCCGGCAGTGGCGGCGGCGATGGCCGGAATCGAGTGCCAGTGGTCGGGAGTGCAAATGCACACCGCATCGATGTCCTTGCGGGCCAGCAACTCCTCGAACTCCTTGTACCCTTTGCAGTCCTGGTCGGCGTAACGCCCGTTGACTTTGGCCACGGCCTCCTGCAGGTGGTTGTCATCCACGTCGCAGATCGCCACCACCCGGCACTCGCTCAGCCCGAGGAATGAGTCGAGATTGCTGCCGCCCTGCCACCCGACGCCAATGCAACCGAGGGTGATTTTTTTCGATGGGGCGTCCGCGCCGAACAAGCGACTCGGCAGGATAAGCGGCGCGGCCGTCGAAGCGGCCAGCAGTTTCAGGACACTGCGGCGGTCAGTGGTGGGTGGGGTACTCATGGCGGTTGGATTGAATGAGGATTGGGGCCACAGGCCCCGGAGATGGGATTACGGGGCAGCAGGCGGGCTGAAATTACGGGGCGGCAGGCGGGATAATTTCAGCGACCTTCGCGCCACACCCTCGAACCGCGGCGGGCCTCACTTGTTAGCCCGGATGTTCATCAGATCGTAGTCCTGCACCACGTAGGGTTTCATTTCGAGGCGTTGTTTGCCGGCATGCTTGGCCTGTTTCTCGCCGCCCGCTTCGATAAAGTCATTGAAGCCGATGACTTCGGCGCGAATGAAGCCTTTTTGCAGCTCAGTGTGAATGGTGCCGGCAGCTTCTGCCGCCGTGAGGCCTCGGCGGATCGGCCAGGCGCGGTTTTCCGGGCCGCCGACCGTCAGGAAACAAATGTAGCCACTGCCTTGGAACGCCCGGACCATCAGGGTTTCCGGGTCGCCCAGGGCGTCCGCCTCGGCCACAATCACCGGCTTGCTAGTGTGAAACCCATGCCCCGTCAGCGCCTGCCATTCCTCCTCGCTCAGGCCTGCGGTGGACACCGGTTGCTCCCCCTCCAAGTGCGCCTGCAATTGCAACAAGACTGCCTGCTCCGCCGCGGACGGGTCGCGACTCAAGCGCGTCTCGATGAACTCCAAGTCCTTCAGCAGCACGTCGATCAAGCGGTCGCGGCTCACCAGGATGACATCGGCATCGATCGAGCCATCCTCACCGACCACGTCGACTTGGGCATAGACCTTCTTTTTTGCCTCGACCAGCGCGTCGACCCTATCGAGACGCGGGTCCTTGATGTTGTGCTTGCCTTCGGGGATGCCGGGAATGCCGATGACGCAAATCTTCATAGCGCCCGTCTAGGGGAAAATGCCACACGGGTCAAGCCCAAGCTCGCCACCCTGTCATTTTGGCGTGTGCTTGAGGACGAACTCGACGATCGGCGCGGGATCCTTGAGGCTGTGCGGATGATGATCGCAGTTCGGCTTGGCGATGACGACGATCTCACCGCCCAGTGCCTTGTAGCGCGTCTCGACCAAGCGCGTGTTCTCGTCGATCGGCACCACCCGGTCGGTCTCGCCGCAGACGCTGAGAATCGGAATCTGCGCCTTGGCCAGCGGCGCGAGGTTGTCCACCGGGTTGAGCTTGTAGGCCAGCGCCTGCTCCTCGCTGAGGCCGTACACTTTCAACACATTTTGCCAATCCCCGGGCGACCCCTGCCCCTTTCCTTTACCGCCCGGCCAACTCTTGAAGTCGCAGACCGGGGCGTCAACGTAGATGGCGGCGACCAACTCGGGATGGCGCGCGGCCCAGTTGAAGGCAAACAAACCGCCGCGGCTGAATCCTTCCAGCACCGTCTTGGGCGCGAGGCCGAATTCCTTGGTCAAATGGGCGTGGAACTGGTCCATCGCGTCGAGGCCGACGGGGGCGCCATACAGGTTTTGGAGGTCGATGTAAGCAACGTGAAACCCCTTGCCTAACAGCGCGATATCACCCTGCGGTTCGTGCCCGAAAAACTCCGTCCGCCATATCCACGGCTTGCCCGGCGCCGCCGTCTTGGGCTGCACCACCAACGCGTCCCGGCCTGCCACTTGGAAATTCTGGATTTCATAGCCGTTCCACTCGGGCTTGGCGGGTGCGGCAGGTGTCTGGGCCGCCGCGACCGCGCCGAAAAACGTCATCACTGACAAGGCACTTGAGGCAGCGTATCTGCCGATCCTCGTCAGGGTGTGGAGCTTTGGCTGGGGGGGAACGGTCGGCGGTTGCATGATTGCCGCTGGCTACGCTGGCACGGGCGCTCACCTTTCAGCGCTTCTTTTTTAAAAAAAACGCCCGGGCAGCGTGGGCTGACCGGGCGTGGGTGAGAGGTGTTGCCTTTGGGGGAAGGCGCAGAGCTTACGGCTTGGCAGCGGGTGCCGCACCTGGCGCGGCCTCTGCCTCATCAGCGCCAGACCCTTGCTTGCCAACGTGGGCAATAACCACATTGGGGCCATGGGTCGCACGGATCCCTGCCGGGAAGGTAACGTCGGAAATGTGCAGCGAATCCCCTTCCCCGAGGTGGGTGACGTCAAACTCGAGGGTCTCGGGAAGATCGTTGGGCAAACAGGTGATTTCGAGGGCGTGGATGTATTGCTCGAGCAACCCGCCAGCCTTGACGCCGATGGCCTCGCCGATGAGATGGGCCGGAATGTGCGCGGTGATAGGCGTATTCTCGTCGATCGCCAGGAAGTCCGCGTGCAGCGGCTTGCCCGACAGCGCGTCGTGATGGACGGCCTGCAGGAAGGCCAGACGGGTGCCGGTGCCTTCGATGTCGAGATTGACCAGAATGTTTTCCGAACTGCTCTTGGCGAGCAATTCGCAGAAGGTCTTGGCGTTCACCTTGAGATTTTGGTTTTCGGTGCCGCGCCCGTACATGACGGACGGCAGCCAGCCTTCGCGGCGCATTTGATTGAGTCTGCCGGAGCCGGTGCGGGCACGCACGGCTGCTTGGAGTGATTGCTTGGTGGCCATGTCTGAGAGGGCGGTTGGGGGGGTGGAAGGAATGCCGCAGGTGGTTGCCTGCGGCCTCGGGGGCGCACTGTGTAACCGGCCGCAGCCCACTTGTCAAAAAAATGTTCTTAAAACCTCAAAGTCGCTGTTCACACCTCGAAGAGCGAGGTCACCGACTGGCCGTCGCTGATGCGGCGAATGGCCTCTCCCATCAACGGCGCGATGCTCACCACCCGGACTTTTTTTCCCGTGGCTTGGGGCACCGAGTCGGTGGTGATGATTTCCTCAATCTCGGAAGCGTCCAACCGTTGGTGGCCAAGCTCGCCCAAAATGGCGTGCGACACGCCCGCGAAGATCCGCAGCGCCCCATTCTTGCGCAAAATCTCAGCGGCGGCCTTGAGCGTGCCGGCCGTTTCGGTCATGTCGTCCACCAGCAGCACATCCCGGTTTTCGACATCCCCGATGACGTTCATGGCTTCCACGCGGGTGGCGCTGACGCGGTGTTTGGCGACGATGGCCAACTCGGCGCCGAGCGCATCGGCATAGGCCCGGGCCATTTTGACGCCACCCACATCAGGCGAGACCACGGTGAGGTTGGTGGCGTCGGGATGTTGTTCGCGAAGGTGGTTGATGAGCACCGATTTGGCGTACAAATGGTCCACCGGAATGTCGAAAAACCCTTGGATCTGCGGGGCGTGAAGGTCCATGGTCAGGACCCGGCCAACGCCGGCGGAGGTCAGCAGATTGGCCACCAGCTTGGCCGTGATGGGCACCCGCGGTTGGTCCTTGCGGTCCTGCCGGGCGTATCCATAAAACGGCATCACCGCCGTGATGCGCCCGGCACTGGCGCGGCGGGCGGCGTCCACCATGATCAGCAACTCCATGATGTTGTGATTGGTCGGCGGACAGGAGGGCTGGATGATGAACACATCGGCCCCGCGGATGTTTTCATTGATTTTAACAAAGGTTTCGCCATCCGGAAAGGCCGTGACGTGAACGTCAGCCAGCGGTTGGCCAAGGGTTTCGGCAATGCGTTCGGCAAGCGCGCGGTGAGCGGTTCCACTGATAAGTTTCATAGACGGGAGGGCGAGGCGGCGGCAGTGTTGACATTCAGCGAGCGCTCGGCAACACTTTGCTCGAAAAACGTACGCCGCCGCTCTCCTTGCCACCTGCACCCATGAATCAACCCGCGCTCACCGACACCCCAGTCCCCGCCAACGGGAAACGCGGCAGGTGCTGGCAAATGTGGGCCACCGTGGCCGTGTCGGCCGCAATTGTGCTGTGGTTTTTCGGGCTGGTGCCGTTGTTTGGTCCCGGCCGTACCTACTCCGCCTTGGGCTGGCTTGGCAGTGCTTGGAACGGGAATAACGATTTCGAGCACGGCATCATTTTCCCCTTCCTGATCGCCGGGTTGATCATTTACCGCCTCAAAGACCTCCGCGCCGCAGCCGACCACGGCAGCGGCTGGGGCTTGTTGGTAGTGCTCGGCGGGGCCCTGTGCTATGTGATTGCCTATCGAACCGTGCAACCCCGCATCGCCGTCGGCGCCCTGCCCTTGTTGCTGTGGGGCGCGGCTTGGTATTGGTGGGGCTCACGGGTGGCCAAAATCCTCGCCTTCCCCCTGTTTTTCTTTTGGTTGGCCATCCCGGTGCCCAGCCTCCAGCAAGCCACCACCGAGCTCCAACTGTTAGCCACCAGCCTGGCCCACCACGGTGCCGGTTGGTGCGGGGTGCAAACCTACACCCAGGGAACTGACATTCTGCCGGTCAAGGGCGAGTGGCCGCCGCTGAGCATCGCCGGCGGCTGCAGCGGCATTCATTCCCTCATGGCACTGCTGATGATCTCCGCGGCGTGGGCTTATGTCGCTAAAATCGCGCTGTGGAAAAAGGCCGTGCTGTTTGTTGCCGCGGTGCCGCTGGCCATTCTCGGCAACGCGCTGCGCGTGACGTCGATCTTTGTCATTGCCGAGTATGGTGATGCCAAATGGGCCCGTGAAACTTGGCACGATTGGGCCGGCCTGTTGCTGTTTTATCCATTTTCGCTGGCGCTGTTGTTCTGCTTGCACTCGCTGTTGGAAGGCGGCCTGCCGTGGCACCGTCCATTGCACAAGCAACTCCGCCGCCTTGTGGTCAACCACCCCGACCCAGCCACCCCCGCCCCACCCCCAGCATGATACTCAGAGCCATGACTTTGCCGGTGCTGCTGGCAGCCAGCCTCAGCGCCATCTATGTGCTGCCGCTCACCGGGGACGTCGCCCAGTCCGCCATTCGCATGACGCTGCCCGCCACAATCGGCAGTTGGCAGTTGCAAACCATCCCGCCCACCGAAACGGAAATCAGCGTCCTGGCCAAGGACACCGCCTTCGCCAAGGCGATTTGCCTGCGCCCCCGCCCGGGCGAATATTCACCCGACGGTCTGTCCATCCCCGACCGCGCCGACTTGTCGGTGGTCCTTTCCGGCCATGACCTCAACAACTCGATCCACCGCCCGGAACGCTGCATGCCCGCACAAGGCCACAACATCCTCTCGTCTAACAACACCACCCTCACCCTCGCCAACGGCAGAGCCATCACCGTGCGCCGGCTCCGTTCCATCCAAACCCTAACCAATTCCAAAAACCGCAAGCAAGACCGCCATTTCGAGTGTGTCTCGTATTACTTCTTTGTCGGTCACGACCGCCTGGAATCCGATCACCTGCAGCGCACCTTCTCGGACATGACCGACCGCCTGGTGCGTGGCATCGACCAGCGCTGGGCCTACGTCACCTTATCCATGTGGTTTGGCAAGATGCCGTGGCTCGACCAGCCCATCACCGAACAGGAAGCCGATGACAAACTGCTGGGCTTACTCAGCACATTTGCGCAAACCCAAATCAATTGGCAGCAAGTGACCAAGTGATGGCTCACTTGCCGGAAACCTCAATTGGCTCGACTTTCGCACCCTTGAGAAAGGCGATGGATTGGTCCAAATCGGCGTGCAGCTTGGCATAGTCTGCCGTGCTGACCCCCACCGGCAAACATCGCGCGGTGAGCTCGACCAGTTCACGGGCTTTTAGAAACAGGCCGAGCGCCTCCCCCGGCCGGCGCTGGTTCCACATCCGTTTTGCTTTCACCCGCAGATGACAGGCCTGGAGGTAGCGGAGGCCGGTTTCGATTCCGAGCCGGGTGGTGCTCGCGAACTCCTCTTCGGCCTCTTGGTCCCTGCCCGCCCAGCTCAGCAAAACCGCCAGGCGCTCGCCGATCCCGTTACGCAAGATTCGCGCCTCCTCCCCCAGTGGTGCTCCACTCGGAAAACTGCACGCCCGCACCAGAACATCCCGTGCACCTAACAAAACGTCCAGCGCCTCGTCACGCCGGCCCTCGGCTAACAAGCGATCCGCCTTGAGGCGCAAATACGCCGCCTTGGAATAGCCCCCCTTGAAACCGGCTTCCATGCCGCCTTGGAGTTTGATCGCCAGCTCAAACATCTGCAGCGCTTCGGCATCCTCGCCTAACAATCCAAGCAGGTTCGCGCGGTTCACCACCGGCCCGGGAGCGAACGGATTGCATGCCGACGCCGCCCGGTAATCCGCCACTGCGCGCCTCACCGCCGCCTGATCGCAGCTGCCCTGCGGTGCCTGCGCCGCTTGCGCTTGGTACAACTCCGCCCGCTCCTGATAGAACTCGCCCAGCGGCCACAGGCGGATCGCCGCGGTAAAGGCTGCGATTGCGGGCTCCGCGGAATCCGCCGTGTGCTTGCCATGCTTGGTCGCCCACGTCACCGCGGTCACGCGCGTGCCTAGCCACCCCATCGGCACCAGCAAGGCCGCACAGGCCACCCCACAGACCACCGCCAAGATGGCCGCGCCGGGCGCTTTCGCCGCCGCCTTGGCCACTGGCTCACCCGGGTGCGCCGCCCGCCCCAGACACACACCTAGCAACAGGGCGCCAGGCACCATGTGGAAAACAAAACTGAAGTTGGATTGAATCAACATCCCGGCCAGGCCCGCCACGCCGCCAAGCCGCCACGCATCGGCATTGGAAAGCCTGCCGCTGGCTTCGGCGAACGAGCTGCGCATCACCGCCACCACCACCACTCCCCCAAGCAACAGGCACACCAGGCCGGCACCAATCACTCCGTAATCGCTCGCCGCTTGCAACAATTCATTGTGCACCTGCTCCGGACGTCTGCCGCCCGGACCGTACATATCCATCTCCCAATTGCGATAGCATTCCCAACTGAAACTCCGGCTGCCGCCCCCTTGCCACGGGTGCTGAGCGACGCATGACACGGCGAGACCGATGAGATGGAGCCTGACGCTGTTATCCATCAATTGATCGATCCCCGCCGCTTGGTTTCTAACCGTCTGGGCGTCGTTCCAGCCCTTGACCAGAAATCCCACCACCACCAATCCGATCACCGGCACTGCCACAATGCCGGGGGCGAACCACCGCGCCTTCTGGTGTTTGCCCACGATCAATGCCAGCACCGCAAACACCCCCAGCGCCGCTGCCGCCCCGCAGATTCCACCGCGCGAGCGGGTGAAGTAAACCGCGACCATTCCTGCCACCGCTATCACACCCCATACCAAGCGCTCGATCTTGTGATAGCGCCCGGCCAAGGCCGCCCCGCCCAGCACACACGACGCCCCAAGCAGAAAGTTCGCGCCGTAGTTGTAATGCCCGAAAAACCCCGAGGGCAACTTGAAGCGCGAAACAAACCCAGGTGTGAACTGCGGCTCCGCCACCTGCCGCACCACCACCACCACACTCGCCAGCACCAGCAAGCCCAACCCCCACAACAACACCCGCTCTGCCACCGGCCGGTCTTGAATGGCACGCATCACCACGAAACATCCCACCACTCCCGCCAACAACAACCCATCCGTTAGGCCGAGCTCCGCCACTGGCGAGGCCCAGGCCCGCCAGGCAAACCATGCCGCCACCACCGCCCCCAAGGCCATCAGGCCGCCATGCGCGCCCCGCTCCCGCTGCCATAACCCCGGCAACGCCGCCACCACCGCCACCCCTAGCGCCAGCAACGATGGCCCCCAAACCCACGCGCTCAACTCCGGACCTAGCAGCACCGCCAGCCAGATAGACACCACCAAAAATATCGCTGCCACCACGGTCATCATGTTATCATGTCACTCACACGCTCCACTGCAAGCAGGACCACATGAGTCCTTGAAACCGCCAATGTGTTGTCGTCAGGTCAAATTCTTCGTCTTGCGTCGTGTCGTCTTGGGTCTGAGGCGAAGCCTGGCTTCCTACTTCGCCCCCCAGCCGAACACCACCGCGGGAATGGTCTTGAGCAAAATGTAGAAATCCAGCCACAGCGACCAATTGTCGATATAGTGCAGGTCCATCTCTACCCATTCCTCGAAACTGGTGATGTGATTGCGGCCGCCGACCTGCCACTCACAGGTGATGCCCGGCTTGACGCTCAAGCGCCGCCGGTGCGCCATTTTGCTGAACGCCTCGACCTCATAGAGCGGCAGCGGCCGAGGTCCCACCAAACTCATATCTCCGAGCACGACATTGATCAACTGCGGCAGTTCATCAATGCTGCCGCCACGCAACCAAGACCCAAACCGAAACACCCGCGGATCATGGTCCAACTTGAACACCGGCCCGTCCATCCGGTTGCCGTGAGCCTCCTTGGTCACCTCCAGCAACTCTTCGGCATTGGCCACCATCGTGCGGAATTTCCACATCCGAAACGGCCTGCCGTAACGTCCCGCACGCATCTGTGAGAAAAACACCGGCGCGCCCGGACTGCTCAACCGCACTCCAAGGTAGGCCACCACCCACAGCGGTGACGTCATCAAAATCAGCAATGCCGCACCCATCCGGTCTAACACCTCCTTGAACATCAGTTCCCACGACAACTCCGGCGTCGAGCGCAGCACCAACATCGGCTTCGTCCCCACCATGTCAAATTCGGGTCGCGCAATCTGGGCCCGAATGAACGAAGCGGCGATCCAGGCTTCCACGCCTTGCAACTCACAGGCCTCCACCGCCTTGGCCACCTTCTCGAACTCGGTATGCCCCGCCGCAAACAACACCCGCCCAACCGACTGGCTCTTGAGCAGGTCAAACATCTCATCGACGTCCCGGCAGCCCAGATCGAAGCGATCCACAATATTCCAGTCCGCGGTGATTTCCGGATCCAACTGCGCCAGAAACTCGTCGATTTCCTTGCCCGAACCGGCGATGACCACCCGTTCCTTGGCCGCCTCGTTGCTCCCCCGTTTGCGCAGCCAGAGGGTCGTCATCCGGTCCCGCGCCAACAGCAACACAAACATGAAAATCAGCCCGATCCCAAGCACCAAGCGGCGCGCTTCGGTCCACTTGGCGAACATCGCAATGGCCCCGATCACCAAAATGATCACCACCAGCAGCCGCACCAATTGCCCGACCGACATCCTCGATGTTTTCTGCCGCAGGCGGTCGTAAAATCCAATGCGCTCCAAGAGCAGCGGGGTAAACGGCACACACACGTAAAGCACCCAATTCATCGAGGTCAACAGATCATCGCCACCGCCGCCCATTCCCAGCAGGTAGCGCACCGGATCACGCAATTGCCCGCCGATGACAAACGCCAGCCACACCAGCACCGCATCCACGAGCTGAAACGCCTGGGTGGTGAATGACTGTTTGCGACTAAGGATCATGGACAAATCGAGTGAAGGGCAACGCGGCCCCGTGCGCCAGTGAGAATTGCCATAAATTCCGATTCTGCAAGCGCTGATGCACAACCGCCGCAGATGAATTCCACCAGCGGAATACTCAGCCACTGAGCGGGCGACTGCGCTGGAGCAGGGAAAGTCCGTGCCGCAGGGTGCGGGTGGAATGCAAGTGCAACGCCGCAAACCCGTGCGGCCCGGCTACAATCCAATCGACAAAGGCCCTCTCGCCTGGTTGGTGGGCATACAATTCCTCGCTTCGCCACTCACCCGGATTGTCGCGGATGAAGGTTTGGTGAATCGCCGCCAAGTGCTCCCGCTGCCACAATCCCGTGTCGTGAATCGCGATGGTGGCGTCCGCGGCCAAATGGGCCACCAGCCGGGTGAAGGTCTCAATGTTGAGCGCCAACTCATGCGCGGCATCAAAAAACACAAAGTCGATGGCTTGCCCGCCAATGTCGCCCGGCACAAACGCCGTTTGCGATTTCCCAATGAAACTGAAGCGCCGGTCAAACGCAAATTCCCGCCTGGCCCGTTGCATCGAATCCGCATCGATATCATAACTGTAAAGCCTGCCATCTTCCGGCAAGGCCTGCAGAAAGTTGAACGCGCTGTGGCCATGAAAAAACCCGAACTCCACCACCACCCGCGGCCGCAAGGTGCGGATGATTCCGAACAGGGCGAGCGCCTCGTCGCGCTGCAGCGGCCCGATCGCGTCATCTTCCCGATACGACAGCAAGTGAAACATGCCGAGCCCTTTGGTCCGCCCGACCATGACCGAGCCGAAACCGACGATCCCCCGAAACAAGGCCGAGCGATAAAAGAGTTGGCGGATCAGGGATTTGAGTTGCGTAATCATGCGTTGGTTTTCTTTGCAAACATCCCAGGTCACATTTTGCCCAGGCGGCCCTGCCATCCGGCGCTGATCGCCCGCCACAGCAAGGGCAGGCGTGTGGGACCGTCGATGACGGCGGCGGCAACGGCATAGGCCGCCGCCATGCTCACGGCGCGCAGCCCCCCCGCTTGTCGCCGCTTCAGCCAAACCATGTTGCGCACTTTGTAATAGAGTTTCCACTCTGCCAGACCGGGCTCAAAGAAGAAGTGCTTCCCGCACCACCGCCAGTGGACGAGCTTGACCGGTCCCGGGTGATCCAGCAGCGCGCCCCTGACGGCTTCCTGAGGAAACCCGGCCTGCTCGATGCGCCACGGATATTCCTCATCCTCGCCGCGAATAAACAATGCGCCGTTGACCCGACCCACCGTCTCACGCACCGCGCGGGGCACCAAGGCGCCCGTCCAGATGATCCGACTCCGCACGCAATCCCCCTCAGGCATGTCGTCCATCGATTCTGCCAACCGCCAGCCACCCTTGCCGTCAGCCACCTGCAAGGGCCAGGTGAAGCGGCCGGTTTGCGGATCGACTTGCAGCGCATGGCGCACCACCCCCGGCTCCCAGGGGCGCTCCAGCAACGCCGCCAGCGCCTCGGGCCGCGGCCACGAGTCGTCATCCAAGATCCACACGGCGTCGGCGCCTTGCGCAAATGCCACCTCCATCGCTTCCTCCACGCCGCCGGCATTGCCCCGGTTTGCCTTCATCCGGAGCACGAGCAACTCGAATGGCAGCCCGGCAAGCCCATCAAGCAACTCGGCGGTGCCATCCTGCGAGACATTATCGGCCACCACCACCCATGTCGGCGGGCGCGTCTGCGCGGCCAGGGCGTTGACACAGCTCAGCGCCGTCTGCCCACGATTCATCGTCGCAAACACCGCGGCTATCTTCAGGGCTTGGCTCATGAAATCGTGGGGAGCGCCGGCATCCTGCCGGCTGTGTTTGGCGTCCCGCCTAACACTCTTCTGTGAATCAACCGCCAAGTCATCTCTTGCATCTTGTCGTCCTGCATCTATCAGATCCTCAGGCATCGCAGCAAGATCTTCCAACCCTTCGCCACCAACCACAACACCCCGTCCACCAACCCGGTCAAATACGGGTCGCGAAACAAGGTGATGCCGTAGGCCCGCCGCAGCGCGCGCGATTCGACGTGTTGACGCTCGGCCGCCAAGATTGTCTCCATGTCCCGGGTGCCGGCCAGGTGGCGCTGTGAGGCATTCGCGCCGTGCCAGCGGAAATCCGCCACTGCCAGCGCCACGTGTTGGAAGGTTTTCCCTGCCGCCGCCAGCCGCGCGTAAAACTCGCCGTCCATCACATAGCAAAAATCCGTGCGTAGCCGGTATCCTTGATCAATGACCGTCACTTTCCGGTAAAACGCCGCGGTCGATCCCACATAACAATGATGATACAAGTTCACGAATGACGACCACCGCAGCGCCTTGACCCGGCGTTGAAACTCCCCAGCCTCATTCACAAAATCCCAATCACCATACACCACGTCGGCCGTGCTGCGTTGCAAGCGCTCCAGCATCGCCGCCAACGCCCCGGGCTTCAATCGATCGTCCGCATTCAACCACATCACCCAGTCCCCGCTGGCCCGCGCAAAGCCCTTGTTGATGGCATCAGACATCCCGCGGTCCGGTCCCGCTATCCATTGCGCATGGGCAAAGCCCGCCGCCACCTCCGCGCTCTCGTCAGTCGAGCCGCCATCCATCACCAAGTGCTCAAACGTCACTCCTTGCTGCCCGGCCACGCTCCGCAGGCAATCGCCCAAAAACCGCCCGTAATTCAAATTCGGCGTGATGATGGTGAAGTTCATGGCGATGCTAACAACCCGGGAAATTTCCTTGCCACCACTCGATCGACGTTCTGCCATCACCTGAGCTGCCGGGCTTCAAACTCGGCAGTCACTGCAGCCGCCTTGCGCAAGCTCCATCACCTGCGCCGCAACGCAAGCCGCATGCAGCCGCGAACCCCAGACCTCGGCCATCGCCTGCGGTGCCCGCTCCCCCTGCTCCCAACACCCCAGTTCGCGCTCCAGGCTGCGCAAGTGCCCCGCGGCGTCATCCACCTCCGCCAGCTGCCCTGAATTCTCCCCCACAAACCATTCCAGGCTCGCCATCGACACCGAGCGGCCCGCCACCACCGAACACCCGCAACAAAGCGCCTCGGCGGCGGCAATCCCGAAACTCTCAAAGGCGGAGGGACTGTAAAACACCTGCGAGTCCCGCAAAATCCCGGCAAGCTCGTCCCGCTCAACTCGTCCCCGCAGTTGCACTCGCTCGCGCTGGGGTCCGGGCAATGCCCGCTGCCAACCCTCCAGCGCGGGCGTCACCGGCCCCGCAATCACCACCTCAACCCGCTGGTCCGCCGCTACTAACAATCCAACAACCTCCATCAGCAACCACGGCCGCTTCTGCACCGCATCCTGCCAGCGCCCCACACACGCCACCTGCCGGCGTTTTGCCGCACCAGCGAACCGGAACCGGGGCTCCACCGGATGCGGCAGCACCCTCACCCGGCGCGCCAGATCCGCCCCGCCATAAACCCGACACAGCTTGCGGAAATGCTCCGCCGCCTTGGGCGAAACACACGCAATCACATTCCCGTGCTTCAGATGAGCCGCCCGCAACGGGTCTGTTAGAAAAAGCCCGGCACTCACCCCCCGCAGCACCAGCTTGGCGAACCGCAACCGTGCCGATGCGCCACGTCCTTGGCCGGCGAGAATCCATTGTTCCCTGAGCCAGTCGCCTATCCCCGCGAGCGGGCTCACCAGCCCGCCGTGGTCCTGATTCAACACCAGAAAGATTCCCGCCTGCGCAATGGCCGCAGCCACCTTGCGGAACTTCGGGCGCCCCCACGCATACAGCACCACTCCATCCAGTTGCTGCCCCCGCCACCATGCCGCAGACTCGAGGTTGTTGAACTCGGTGCGGATCAAATCGGCCGCGTCGCCCGCCTCCACGGGCCCCGGCATCACCGCCCGACTCTCGACTCCCAGCGCCTGGAAACCCCGACACAGCAACCCGCTGTCACGCGCGAAAAAATCCGCGCCGCCGCCAAAGGCCACAGGAGTGCAGGTGAACCAACGCATGGGACCGGGGCTCTGTTATTAGTTATCCGTTATCAGTTATTTGTTATCTGTGAATAACCGATAACCATCAACCGCGGCGCAGCCGCCTCACTTGGTGAGTATCAAATTGCAGTTCGCACCATAGCGCAGCAGCTTGGGGAAGCGCCGCAACAACCAGCCATCGAGGCGTTGCACCGCCCGCGAGACCCCGCCCAAGCGGTCCGCCACCGCCTTCATCGGATAGCCGAGAAAGTTGAACACCTGCACCTCGCATCTGGCAAAGCCGCTGGCACTCATGCGCTCGAATTGTGAGAAATACAAATTGCTCTCATCTTCAAGTTCGTGCCGGGCCATGCGCACGGCGCGAATCGCCGCCACTAGCAGGTTGTGGCCCAACGGCTCGAAAATAAACACGCAGCGCCCGCCGGGCTTGAGCACCCGCAACACTTCACGACACAACTTGTCCAGATCATGTGCCAAGTGATGCAGTGCCGCCTGGCCCCACACCAGATCAAACGACCCGGCTTGATACCTCGACAGATCAAACGCGTCGCCCGCCACGTAGGACAGCCCGGGCAGACGCCGCAGCCGCTCGTCGATTTCCGGGCCCGCTGCCGCGTAAAGGTCGAGTCCGACCACCTCCGCGGTTGGAAATGTCTCTGCGACCAGCCCCGCCAGTTGGCCAAAGCCACCGCATATCTCCAACGCCCGCTTGCCTCCCAGTTCAATCCGGCACAACTCGCTGTAACCGGCCAAAAACAGCGGCCGATCCGACACCGGAAATCCGCCCACCGCCGGCAACATCGCCGCGGCGCGCGCATCCGCTTCAGATTTTGGATAGTATAGTTCAAGTGACATGCGCTTATAATTTCTCCCCGGGTTTAAGTCTAGCATAGATGTCCCCAAACAATTGGGGCTCCCCCTCAAACTCATCAATGACCACCAGCATGGATTGCAACGTCCGCCACTGCGGCCGCGCGAAGCGCATGCTCTCACCCCAGCTCAAATTGAATTCATACCCGCCCAGCTCTGCCAGATGCCGCAAACACCTCCGCGCGTTGTCCGGCAACTCAGGTATCCACTCGATGGAGAGCGCTGGCACCGCACACGTCAATCCCGCCAACACCTCGGATTCGTAGCCCTCCACGTCGATCTTGACGAACCGGGGCATGCCGAATTGCGCGATGAGCCGGTCGAGCGTGGTCACCTCCACCTCTTCCATGCGATCCCAACGGGCAGAGGCAAAGCGGCCCGATCGATTCGTCCCGTCAATGAACGATTGCGACAACGTGGAAAGCACATGATCGGGTGACACTTGCAGCGCGGCGTGGCCGGGCTGCCTGCCCACGGCGGCTTGCACCAGCCGGATGTGGCCATCCCCCCCGAAGGACTCCCTTAACTTCTTGAAACACTTGGCCTGCGGCTCGACGGCAACCACCTCGCAGCCCAACTCGCGGAAACAACGCGTCCGATTGCCGAGGTTGGCACCAATGTCAAAGCACAAGTCACCCGGTGCCAGGAACTCCCGGTAGAACTGCCCGAACATAGCCAACTCCCGCCGCTCCCGTGCCGCCCGGCCCAGCCACCAGGCCAG
The DNA here is from genome assembly GCA_903934285.1 of Akkermansiaceae bacterium. Classification (GTDB taxonomy): domain Bacteria; phylum Verrucomicrobiota; class Verrucomicrobiia; order Verrucomicrobiales; family Akkermansiaceae; genus Luteolibacter. Next base: position 16,054 of record CAIZNN010000181.1, read on the forward strand.
CGCGGGCGGGGTCAATCGATCGATGATTCTCCGGATGTTCATGCTGTGGGTTCCTTTGCCTCGCCAATCCGCAGTGACTCGATTCCCAGCGACCACCGGCCGCCCCATCCTAACAGCGCAAACGGCACGTACATCAATCCAAACCGGTCTCCCATGAATCCAAAATCAAGCTGCCCACCCCACACCGACGCCAATGCCACGGCGCACACCATTGGGCATATCGTCACCCCCGTGCACCAACGGAAGAATGATTGCTGCCATTCGGCTGCGGGAAATAACAACATCCACCATCCGCCAAGAATCCCGAGCAATGCCGTCAGCCCAATCATCACCATGCTGGCCGATGGCATCACATGATCGATGACTGCCAGCTTGCCCCTGGCAAGCAGCGGCGTAAACCCCGCCGGATCATGCAGGTAAAACGGCAGCGTGAGCGCTACCGACACCATCACCACCAACCCGGCAGCGACTGCGGCTTGCCGCACTCCCACCGTTCGCCACAGCAGCGCCCCAAACAGCGGCATGAGCAGCAAAAAGTTAGGACGTGACGCCAAGCCCAAACCCAACAGCACACATGCCAGCCATCCCGACCATCGGGACCGCTGCGGATTCGACCACGCCCTGAGCGCGACCAGGAAAAACACCGCCACGTAAATCCCGTTGGCAAGCAGGTCGCCGCCGGAAACATACTCATACAGGGCCGCCGGCGACAGCAGCAGCGGCACACCCAGCAGGCACAGTGCCAGCGCCCGGTCGCGGCACCACCAGCATGCCGCGCCCAAAAACACCGCCAACCAAAAGAGATTCTGATAGCCGCTGTTTCCCAAGGCGACAAATGGCGCCGCCAGCACAACCGCCCCCGGCAACACCGATAGCGGCCCGGCAAATTTGTCAGACCCATAATAGGGTGTCTGGCCCTCCGCCATGCGCGTCACTGCCAGATTCAGGGCATCGTCACGGTCGCTGCTCCTGCCAAGCCCCCTGCCATCCTCAATCGGATGAACCACGGCAAAGCCAACCGCCAGCCCCGCCAGAAGCAAAACACTCAGCCCCCAAAAGTAACGCCGCAACCAAGGTGCAACACACGCGCCGAATCTCCAGAGCAACCATAGCACCACGGCCACCATTGCCACATAACCTGCAACACCTGCCAGCCCGCTATGCTTCTGCATCAACCCGCTCGAGGGAAACGCCAGCAGCAACACCCATACGATGAACTGCCAGCCCGGCCATGCCGCTCGTAGCGTTCCGCCGGATTGAGGTGAGTCGGAGCCAATCATAATCCAAGCAGATCTATCTTACCACCGCCCAATGACTCAATCGCTTCTCCTCAATCGGCGCCTTGATCCCGTGCGCATACCAGCGGTCCGGCATGAGCACCCGTTGACCGGGTTTCTCACCCAGCCAGGCGGCCCACCAGGAATAACTGCTATTGGCGATGATATGGTGCGAGGCCAGACTCATCAGGTGAAGATCACACAGCGGATTGGCGGCGGCTTGCCGCTGGTCAATGACCTCCTCATCCGCCCCGCCAAACTCCGCGCGACACCAATCCGGATCATCCGAGAAAATGAAAAACCGCGCGCCCGGCACGCACTCGCGCATTTCCCGCATGGCCTGGCGGTAGTAGTGAGTGTCGCAAACTTGGAAGACCGGCTGTTGCAGATAGTCCTTGCGCCGCACATGCACCGCGACCGAGTTGGCGCCGCTCAGCTTGCAGCGCAAATCCTCAGGCAACTGCACGGCGCCACCGATGGCGGCATTGAGCTCGACTCGCAGCGGCGCGGCGAGTGGCGAAAAATAGCGCGGTGTTTGGAAATATCCGAACATCATGCAGTCAGCCGGGGCTTGCAGAAACCGGCGCTCGAATGACTGGTCATCGCACGCTTCCCGCAACACCGGCACGCCCCGGTACTCCCAGTAATGTCTGTGGGTCACTTTGCGCAGCGCGCGCGCTCCGATCGAACAGCGCCTGACAACCGTGGCGCGCAGCGGCAGCCGAAGAAAATGCGAAACCTCGGCCCACCCCGCCGCGTTGAACCACGAACCGTCCAGCACCAAGGGCACCCCGTGTTTCTCCGCCAGCACCCGGCCCAGCGCATACTGGAACAGATTGTTGCCGGTCCGGCCTAGCAGAACAATGCGGATCATGTGGCAGACTCAATACTTGAAGACCCAAAACGCAAAACGCAAGATAAGCAAAGCCTCACTCGAACTACCACCGGATCAATCCCACCTGGCACAGGCGGTCCGCGGGCCCGAGAATCTCGCAGCTTCGCTCAAAAGTTGCGGACAATCCCTCGCGCTGAAACCACGACAGCAACTCCTCGTCGCTCCTGCCGCCGATTGATCTTCCAAAGACGTTGGCGTTACTAATGATCACCCCGCGCGGCGCGTGGCGGATGTAGCGGTCGAAATACTCGGCCTGAACGTCCGCCGCAAGCTCCGTAAACGCATAGTTGGATACCACGCAATAATCCGCATTCTCAACCGCATCATCGCGCGTCCGGCAAAATTCATCGACGCCAGTTTCCTGGAGCATTTTGGCGGCAGCCAGCTCGACCTGAGGCAGATCCACCAGCAGCGTGGTGGCCTGTGAGACCAAAGCGTTCATGGCCGCCAGGCCGCCAAAGCCGACGCCGATCTCGATGATCCTGCCCTGTGGCCTGACCACCCCCTCGCGCCTGAGCCAGAGGGCGTGCGCCAGATACCGCAGGCTGGTGGGACTGTGAGAGGCCGCGGTACCTAGCAACAATCCGGGCCAGCGGAGCGGCCCGCCCCATGCGTCAACCCGCAAGAATGCCTCATTGCCGAGGAGCGAATCGTCCCAGGCGCGGACGAGTTGGGCGAAATAGCGGCCATCGACAGGTCCCAAGGTTTCCACAATCTCGCGCACCGCCCGCAACCGCCGCAACCCCTGGCTTGTGCGTTGCCCTGCCGCAAAGGCTGCACAGACTCGCGGCCATGCACCGCCTGCCGAAATGCTCGATGCATCACTAAGCTCCGTGCCGCACCCCACGCGAGGTGCGCGATCCTCTAGCAGCCCCGTAATCACCACCCAACTCCGATCATGAATCCTGTCTATCAGTCTTCGCCGCATGATCAAATCCCGGGCTCGCCTCCTGTTTCGCATCTGGCGTCTTGGGCGCTTGGCAAGCTCGGCCGGGCCGTCATGCCGTCCGGCGTCTTTCTCGCCACCACAATCCCCAAACCGGTTTGACAGCCGAAATGCCTCTCTAACTCCCCGCCCCGCCACGCGACGGATTCATGGAACCGGTTGTCGTCATCGATCAGCGCGAAGCGCTCGATTTCCCAGCCCTCCGCAAACCATCCGGCCAGCGTCGCCGCCGCAAACACCCGGTGCGCATTGAACTCGACGCGCTGCGGCCCGATCGGCGTCGATAGATACAACCTGCCGCCCGGCTTGACCATGCGCTTCAATTGTGCCAGCCCCTTGAGATGGCCGGCCACATCAATCGGGTCGCCATAGCGGCCGAGTCCGAAATGTTCGATGGTGTGCAGACAGGACAGCGAATCGGTGCACTCGACCCACCTGGCCGGCAGGCATTCCATCAGATCTAGCTGATGGAACGTCACATTGCGCACCGCCGCGGGATCGGGACGAATATCAATGACCTCCACTTCCCGGAACACCGACAAATGGCCGATGAACCCATCCAATCGCGAGCCGACATCAACGTGTCGCCGCGGGTTGGCCTCATAGATCCACTGCGCCACCCGTTGGTCTTGGAAAAAATACGCACCCAGCGACCCGCAGGCCGCCCCCCATTCGTCGAGGATGGGAAAGGCGCCAGCCCAGCGGAAGTCGCGGCCCAAGCGCTGGCGGAAGGCGCTGCGTCCAGCCAGGAAACGCCCGATGCCGCGCATGGCAAGCATACTGCGCTTCGGATCGATTCCGAACGTCCGCAACCATGTGGTAAGGCTGGCCATGAGTATGATGGGTGGCGGGAAATTGGCTAACGAGGCATCGCCTCAGACCCAAGACACAAGACGGCAAGACCCAAGACCAAGAACTTGACCTAACGACATCACATTCATTGTTTCAAGGACTCTGGATGAGGTGGTGCCACAGCGGCCCTATACCCGCGATGGCCGGAAACCGTTGCAATCGTGTCACTGGGCTCGCCGCACTTCCGCGAATGCCGCGATCATTCTCGCCGCGACCCTCTCCGCCGCATAGCTCGCCCGCAGGCTCAGACCGCATTGGTAAACTTCCGTCGTGTCCATGCCCATCACTTCCGCCACTGCGGAAAACAGCGACTCGGCGCTGGCCAGTGAGAAGCCCCCCTTGCCCGTCGCCTCGCCGAGGACCTCCTCGACCGAGGTGCCCTTGACGAAACACACCGGCGTGCCAAGGTAATAGGCTTCCAGTGCCGGCAACCCGAACCCCTCGATCTCCGATGGCAGAATCAACGCGCGGGCACCCAGATAGGCGGCTTGCAACGCCGCGTCTTCCAAAAACGCACGCCTCACGATGCCTCGCGAACTCGCCACCAAGCCGAGCACCTCCGGCGGCACCGTGCCTATCAAATGCAGTTCAGGCAACTCCCGATTCCTGGCTTCCTCCGCGTGCCACCAGCGGATGAGATGGGCGGTGCGTTTGTGTGGCTCACACGAGGCCAGATGGATCACATAGTTCCCCTTCGCCGGCGCGACTGGCTGGGGAGTGCTCTCATACAGGCAAGGTTCGTAAGTCACAATGATCTCCTTGCGCGGAATCCGGTGGCGATCCATGAATGCATGGATCTGCTGCTTCGAGGACTCCGAGACGGTCAAAATCCGGTCCGCCTTGCGGAGCGTGTGTTTCAACATCATCGCCCAATAGCCATATTCCCAGGGCCTGCGCCAGCGCGGGTAATGGTCTTCATCATATTGAATGATCGTGTCATGGATCGTGACCACCGATGGCGCGCAAAACCAGTCCAACAGGGGCAGATATCCTTTCGGAAAATAGTGGACATCCGGCACGAATGCGCGCCCGATAAACAACGGGTGCAAGTGGTCGGTCAACAACCGCACCCACTTGCCGCGCGTCCCCCACGGCAGAACACGCACCGCATCCACACTCCCGGGGGCTCGCTGCGATGTCTTGGAGGTGATCGCATTGATCCGCACCCGACCGCCGGCTTGCAAGGTGTCCACCACCATGTGCGACATCCGTGAGATCCCGAAACTGCGGTCGTAGCCGGGGTTCTGGTCGGCCAGATAGACTTGCACGCTGATAGGGGATTCCCGCGTCCCACTGGCCGGCGACCCGCCGCGCCGCACCCCCGCGGCCCGCATGGTCACATCCTGGCCGAAATCCAGGACGGCCGTGGTGAAATTCTCCACAAACAACTGGTTCAGGAAGTTTGCCAGGACCCGTGCGCGCAATGCCCGGCCGTCCTGCAGCCATGGCCGGTCCCGCAGCGCTGAACAGCAGGCGAGCAGGTTGCTGGCGAGCAGCGGCGGATTGCCCACCGGCGATAGATAAGCATAGCCGCGTGGCAATACACCGGTGACTCCGTCCGATGCCGCCGCCACCACCGGCATGCCATAGGCCATCGCTTCAATGACCGTCAAACCAAAACTTTCCCACCGGCTGGGCGCGAGGAAGATGTCATGTTCCACGAAACAATGGCGCTTGTCGTCACCCGTGAGATAGCCTTTCTCAGTGATGCAGATGCGCCCGGGCCAGCGTGCCTGCAAGCTCGCCACGGCCGCATCGAATCCCCCCCGGATCGCCTCACTGATGCCGCCGGCAAAGGTCACCTGAAAATGTCGCGCCTCGGCGGAGTGCGCCAGCACTTCATGCATGCAGGCAAGTGCGTCGAGCGTGCCCTTTTCCTCGGTGCCATGCGACAGAAAGAGAATTTTGAAGGACGGAATGGCGGCGGTGGCAAGTGCCTGTTGTTGGGCGAGACGCAGCGGTGCGAGTCGTGTCTCAAAGTCGGGACAGGGGTCCTCGATTCCGTTACAGACGACAAGGTCGCGCTGGGAACTGACCGCGCGTGCATCCTTGCGTGAGGTTTCCGACACGCTGATAGATGCGAAGGGCCTGTGGAGCACGTAGGCGCTGATTCTCCGTGCCAGCCGATCCACCCACCGCGGCCCCCCCAATGCCAGGCGCTGGGAACCGTGCGCCCATTCGCCTTGCCCGATCGCGTGCCAGTGAAATACCACACGCGCATAGAGCAGGCGCAGCACCGCCAGCAACACCCAGTCGCGCAGCACCGAACTCCACTTCACCGGCCCGGGGACGTAATACAATATCGGCCGCCTGATCCGCAGGCGGATGCCAATGGCTTGGGCAAGATACTTGGTGGTTAGCAGCAGTTTGCCAAGGGTGTTCTCGCCGATGTCTTCAAGCGAATGCGAAAAGCGCGCGTTGATATGATTGATCTCAATTGCCCCCGGGTGCCGGCGCAGCGCATCCAATGCCAGCAGCACCATGCGGCTCTGCCCGTGCTCAGGCGGCGGCACCTGGGCAAACACGACAACGGGCGTCCGCGGGTTGCAATCCATGGAGTTCTTACTAACAATTAGCGGGCGCTGGCAGTCGCATGACTGGCGGCCCCCTCGCCCGCGAGTGGAGAACCAACAAGGCAACTTCAGCACGCCTTCAAGACCCCACGCAAGCAGCTAGGGCAGCATGTCCGACCCATGGTTCGATACCATGCCTTGCAGTGAGGCGGCCAGAACCGCCTGATCGGCTTTCCGCTTCGCGGCGCTTGCGAATGCGATACTTACCAGCATCGCGCCACGCACATCCCCATCCCATCCCGTCGCGTCGAGATACTTCCTGCACTCCGGACGTTGCAAGGCATGCTCGACAGCGCGAATCACGGCCAGCGGGGACAGGCGCAACACCAACTTCGCATCCTGGGCGAAGAGATGCACCAAATCAATTCCAGGCATGCCATTGGCCACTCCCAACTCCCAGTCCAGAACAATCAATTCTCCATTTGGAGTTCGCAGGATGTTCCACCGTGCAAAGTCGCCGTGGCGGACCACGGGCCGCAGGCACCGGTGCGATAATTGCGCCAGCGCCGCGCGCCCTGCGTCACTTCCGCCAAGCGCAGCCTCAATGGCCGGCCATTCCGGAAATTCATGCATCGGCTTGGCTGCCAAATCCAATTTCCAGCATTCCAACAGCGCCACGGCTTGAGCCCAATCGCTGCGCCTGAGAATCCGGCCGCGGAAGTAGGGCATGCGCATCAGCGCGATATCCGGCCCGCGATGCACGCCGAGCAACGGATAGACCCCGCGCGTGTTGTGTGGCAAGCTGGCCAGGGCGGCGACCTCGCATTGGATCTGTTCCCAAGCAGCCGGGCCAAATGCCACCTTCGCCACTTCCCAGCCGTTGGCGGTCTTGAAACTGGCAATGCTCCGCCGCACCCGGTGTGCCGGTGTGCCAAACATCACGCCACAAGTGCCCGGCATCACTTCCGGCATCGGCGGGGTCAGCGGCACCAGCCCCGGACTGATCCTGACCGCCGGCAGCAGCCAGCGATGGAGTCCGACCGCGGTTACCAGACGCAGCACTTGCGCCATGACCTTGGCCACCTTGCGTTGCGGGTGGTAGAGTTGCAGCGCATAGCCAGCTGCCTTACGGTGCGCGGGCAACCCCAGATGCTTGCGGCCATTCCTGCGAACCAACGCAACCCGGCCCCCAGCGCGCTCCAGCACGGCGAAAACTTGCCACAACGCGTCCAAGTCGTTTATGGGATTGACTTGCCCGGCCGTTGCCACAATCTCGAGATAGCGTGCCAGTTGCACCGTCGAGGACCATTCCTCCGTGCGCTGCCCAGCCATCACCAGCGCGTTCGCCCGATAGCGATGCCACAGCCGCTCGATCGCCAGCGCGCCTCCCGCCACGTCATGCACGTCGGCAGCATAATCCGCCATGCCAGCTTTATCCAGCACGCGCCGCATTTCCGAGTTGCCAGGAACAAACGCCAGGATCGGCCGCCGGGCACCGAAATAATCGACGATCTTACTCGGCATGAAGAGGTTGTGCGCCGCGGCAACGACCAGCAGCAGTACCGGACTGCGGGTCAGACCGGCGAGGTAATCGTCGTAACTGAGTGACGCCCGGATCTGCACCACTCCCTCCAGCCCGCTCTTGGCGAGGTAGATGTCATGATTCGGTAGCCAATTGCCGTAAAAAACAAAGCGCGTCTCACTGCGGGCCTCGGGATGGCGCTCGAGGAATACGACCAACGCCTGCAGGAACGTCTCGGGATTGCGGTCACCGTAAAGATCGAAACCACCGTAATAGCGGATCTCGAAACCGGGGTCCGCCCGGCGGCTCGTCCCTAACACGGAGCTGTCGAAAAAATATGGCACATGCTCGGTCACTGCCGCCGGCACCAGGCCCGCGGCGACGTAGGCCTCGCGGTTTGTCTCCGACGTGAACACCACCCGCCCGGCTTGATGCAGCGTGCTGCGCTCAACCCGTGCCAGCTTGGGCGTGAGCAGGCGCTGCAGCAGGAATTTGCGCGGAAACAACTTGAATTGCGGCGACACCGACTCTTGCAAATCGAAGATCCAATGCGGCCCAACCAAGCCGCTGCGCTGCCCGGCCAGTAGCACCGACGGCGGAAACACAAAGGCGAGCACCCGGTCGTACCCTGCAAAGCAGGCGCGATCCCGGAAAATCCGCTTCGCCCATAACGCGCAGAAATCGGGCCACAGGAAGCCATTGAAAATGCGCGTCATCCATCCGCCCAGCCGCGGTTTGTTAGCCAGGCGCTGCAACAATGCCAGGACCGCATCGGGGCGGCGGAAAATCTTCAGTTCCGGGTGGCGCACCGTTTCCTGCTGACCATCCGACAGGCCAATCACACTGGTGATCACATCAACCTGCCAGCCGGCTTCTAGCGCGCCCTTCGCAATATAATAGGGCCGCTTCGCGTTGCTGTGAGCGCTAGGCGGAAAGGTGTGGGTGATGATTAACAGGCGCATGCGCTTTGATCTATCCGTTAGCATCATTTCGACCATACCCGGCGGTTCACATAATCGGTGTATCCCAAAATAATCTTGGCCACCTTCCAGGAAACCTGATCCACGGCATAGTCCGCGGGCACCCGGCAAGGGCCGGATTGCTCGAACTGGGCGATGGTCATTGCCACCGCCTGTAGAATCCGCGTCTGCGACACCCCCGTCATGATCACCACGCCTTCATCCATGCCTTCCGGCCGCTCATGGGCTTCGCGGATGGTCACCGCTGGAAACCCGAGAATGGATGACTCCTCGGCTATGGTCCCACTGTCCGAGAGCGTGCAGCAGGCATCCATTTGCAGGGCAACATAATCGAAAAACCCGAGCGGAGGCAGCGGCCGAATCAACGGATCGAGGGCAAAGCCGCCGGCGGCGAGCCGGTGGCGGGTTCTCGGGTGCAGCGAGAAAACCAAGGGGAAGCCGTACTGCTTGGCCAAGCCGTTGAGAGTTCCCACCAGGCTGGCCAGATTGGCAGGGTTATCCACGTTCTCCTCACGGTGGATGCTCACGGTGAAATAGCGCCCTTTCTCCAACCCGAGCGTGGCATGAATGCGCGAGGCCTCAAAGCCGGCACGATTGAAGTCGAGGACTTCCTTCATGGGCGACCCGGTCTTCATGACCCGATCCGGCGGCAATCCCTCGGCTAGCAGATAGCGCCGCCCGTGCTCCGTGTAGCACAGATTGATGTCGCTGACGTGATCGACAATGCGCCGGTTGATTTCTTCCGGCACCCGCATGTCGAAGCAGCGGTTGCCGGCCTCCATGTGGAAAATCGGGATCTTGCGGCGTTTTGCCGGGATCACGGACAGGCAACTGTTAGTATCACCCAGCACCAGCACCGCCTCGGGTTGCTCAAGTTCGAGCACCTTGTCAACGCGGGCGATGGTGTTACCAATGGTCTCCGCCGCAGTGGCTGCCGCTGCTTCCAAATAGTGTTTCGGCCGTGGCAGCTTGAGTTCCTTGAAAAATATCTCATTCAATTCGTAGTCATAGTTCTGCCCGGTATGGACCAGTTGGTGATCGGTCACCTCTTCTAGCACGGCAATGACGCGCGAAAGCCGGATCAACTCCGGCCGCGTGCCAACTATGGTCATGACTCTGATTTTACTCATGGGAAACTCGTCGTTGTCTGATTGGAATTCTTCGTCTTGGGTCTTGGCGTCTTGGGGCTGAGGCGCAGCCTCGCCAGTCTCTCGGACCGCTCAAACCGGCTCAAAAAAGGTGTCGGGATGGGCCGGATCAAAGATCTCGTTGGCCCAAAACAACGTGATCATGTCGCCCGGACCGGTATTCTCTATCGAGTGGGTGAGCCCGGGCGGAATGTCCACCACCTGAATCGTCGCATCGTCCACCGGATACTCGATGACGTCATCTCCCAGCACCTGCCTGAAGCGGATCACGCCCCGCCCCTGAATCACGCAGAACTTCTCGACCTTGCTGTCGTGGTAATGGTTGCCACGGGTGATGCCAGGCTTGGTCTTTGACACGAAAATCTGCCCGGCGCCGCGCGACTTCACCAATTCAAAAAGCCACCCCCGGGCATCGGTTTTCATGTCGACCCGCCGGCCCCAATCCCCGCTGTCGAGAAACGACAGATAGGTGGAATACAGGCTCTTGGTCAGCGCGCTCCCCATGTCCGGCACCATCGCCTGCTCGCGGCAATCTCGGAATGATACAATCAGGTCATGGAGTTGCCCCAGGGTGATGGAATACACCGGGCTGACGTCACGCTCAAGCCCCCCGGCGCAGCTCTCATCGGCGCCGGCGAGGGTGACCAGATCGCGCACCACATCATCGATGTAAACAAAGCGCAGTTCGGCGGCGCGGTCGTTGACCGTCACTGGCAAGCCGTGGCTGATGTTATGGCAGAAAGTGGCCACCACCGTGTTGTACTGAGGCCGGCTCCACTTGCCAAACACATTGGGCAGGCGGTAAAGATATACGGGCGCCCCGGTCGTGCGATGGTGTTCGAGCAACGCCTCCTCGGCCAGCCGCTTGCTGTTCCCATAGGCATTGTCACGCTCCGCCTGGATCGAGGAACTCATCGCTATCGGAATGTGGCGCCCGTCCCTGGCGACACACTCGCACACCCTGCGCGTCAAATCCGCATTGCCGCTGACGTACTCACTCTCGTCCTTGGGCCGGTTGACCCCGGCCAGATGAATCACGAACTGCGCGCGGGCAATCAAACCCGGCAATTGCTCCGGATCATGCCCGACGTCATACTCAAGCACTTCAAAGTTTCCGGCACGGCGCAATGCCAAACCTACGTGCTTGCCAATGAATCCGGCCGAGCCGGTTACGAGTATGCTTTTCATAGCTGAGTTAGGTGAATGTGACATGGCTGCGCAGGCACCATGCGCTCCGCAGATCCATTCCGATCGATGCTGCCAAACAATCCAGCGCACCCGCCCCTTGCCGGGTGGCGCTCGTGGCGCACCTCAAACGTCACTCATGCCCGCCGAAATTCGCCTTCGTGCTTTCCAGTTCCTGGCGGACGTAGGCCAGCTCCATCAGCATCGCTTCGAGTTCCTCATCGGTGAGCTGTTTGGTGTTGCCAGAGGTGTAGTCCTCGTTGACCGAGACTTGCCGTTCCCCCTCCTCGAAATACAGGGAATAGTTCAAATCACGGTTGTCGGAGGCGATCCGGTAGTACCCGCCCAGATCCTCCGAGCGCACCATCTCCTCCCGGTTGAGCAGGCATTCGTGTTTCTTTTCGCCGTGCCGGGTGCCAATCACACGGATTTCGTTGTCAGCATTGAACAGTCGCTGCAGCACCCGCGCCAACTGGCCGATAGTGGCGGCTGGCGCCTTCTGCACAAAACAGTCGCCGCCCGTGCCCTTGTTGTACGCAAACAGCACCAGATCCACCGCATCGCCGAGCGTCATCATGAAGCGCGTCATTGCCGGGTCGGTGACGGTGATGGGCTTGCCTGCCTTGATTTGGGCAATAAAGAGCGGAATGACCGAACCGCGCGACGCCATCACGTTCCCATAGCGCGTCACGCAGATGGTCGTCTCATCCGCTCTCAGGTTGTGAGCCTTGGCCACCGCCACCTTCTCCATCAGGGCCTTGGACATGCCCATGGCATTGATCGGATACACCGCCTTGTCCGTGCTGAGCACCACGGCATTCTTGACGCCGCGGGCGATGGCGGCTGTCAAGGTGTTATGCACGCCTATGACATTGGTGGCCACCGCCTCCATCGGATAGAACTCGCACGATGGCACCTGCTTCAAGGCGGCCGCGCAGAACACATAATCAACCCCACGCATCGCCTCCGAAATGGACTCCGGATTCCTTATGTCTCCAATGTAAAACTTGAGTTTCGGCGAGTTGAATGCGTGGCGCATGTCTTCCTGTTTTTTTTCATCGCGGCTGAAAATCCGGATCTCGCCGATGTCACTTTGGAGGAAGCGGCGCGCCACTGCGTTGCCGAATGATCCGGTGCCACCGGTAACCAGGAGAGTTTTGTTAGTGAACATGGGATGATGATGGGGGGATATTCAGGTGATGGTCGTAACGTCAGAGCTCAGGGCAATTCGGCTGGGTGGACAGGCCTGGCGGCGCAGTGAGACGTCTGTAGCAGTCGCTAACCCGTTTCACTTTCGCCTGCCAGTCATATGCCATTGCGACGTGGTCGCGGGCGGCAATGCCCATGGCTTGCCTGAGATCGGCCTGTTCCACCAGCCGTTCGAGCGCGATCTGCAACTGCGCGATCAAGCCACGGCGCGTCCTGGCGTGTACCCTCAGCCCGCAACCGGCCTCCACCATGATTGCCGCCCCTTGGTGGTCGAGACACACGACTGGTAGTTGCATCGCCATCGCTTCGAGCACGATCGCCCCCGAGGTGTCCCTCAGGCTGGGAAAGGCGAAAATGTCCGCCCGTGCGAACTCGCCGCTCATCTCGTCGTGATCAATCAAACCGGTGAAAATGACCCGCTCTCCAAGGCCTTGACGGCAGACATAATCCGCCAATTTGCGCCGCTGTGGGCCATCGCCAACGATACGGAGTTCAAGACCGCAGTGCTTGGCGGCCAATAGTGCAAAGGCCTCCAAGACGAGCAACGCGCCTTTCCGCTCGGCCAGACGCCCGGCGAAAAGAATCGTCGTCTTGGTTTGTGCCTCGCAATTCCGGGCAGGCGCGAACTTCCCGACATCCACCCCGACATCGATCATGAGCCCGGTCTCACCGCCACAGGCACTGCCTAGCAAGCGCTGCGTCTCGTCGTTGGCAAAGAGGACCAACGCACATTGTGCCAGCACCTTGCGGCAAAGCGGATTCACTGCCGACATCTTCACGCGCAGGTTGCGCAGCCACTCCTTGACCGCCCCGACACGACTGAACGCCGCAAGCAGCCCCAGGGAAACCGTCTGACCGCCACCTACTGGCCCCCAGACCTTGACCGCGCGAGACTTGAGGAAGGCAAACGGAGGGACCTCAAAGGAATTGAAGGTGAGCTGATGGAGAATGTCGTAGCCGCCATCGTCCGCCTGTCGCAGCACGCGTGCCAACTGCCACTGCCAGCAGGCGTAAAAAACCTGCACCGGCAGCACCCCGGATTTCTTGAGGCGCAAGACCCATGGTGGGGGGTCCACGTACAGAAACGTGGGACTGGGTCCGCGATGGTCTTTAAGAACCCGCTCGATCGCCGCGCGATTGTTGGCGCGGGTGGCCACCGTCACCTCGTGGAGCGCCGCCAATCCCATGGCCATGTTCCACCCGGTTCCCGGCTCTGAACCTCTGCCAGGTTCACAGGCATAGGCAATTATCAGGACCTTGAGGCGATCCCCGGTCGGTGCACATGCGGCGTTGCTCACACTCGTCAGGTCAGGATTTTCCAGCGGCCCGCGATGCGCCGGTCGACACGCGTGGCTAAACATTCCAACACCTCAACCAGCGGCCCGCATGCGTCGTCAACATCGATTGCCAGACCTGGCATCGGCCACTGGAGGCGGCCTTTGAGTTCGTTCCGCTGGCGCTGCTCGACGACCAGAGTCGTGCGGATGAGCCGGGTTAGCACCTCCGGCAGGTCCCATAGCGCGACACGATCCCGCTGATGGATTCGCCGGAATACCGGAGTTAGGGTTCTGATGATATCCTCGCATTCTTGGTTGCTCCGGTCAGCCGTGCTCAGCGCCAACCAGAAACCCGTCGGCTGAAGGATCCTGCGCAGGCCCAGCCCGACCGTGGCAGCACCCCATCTGCGCCCGCCCCGCACCGCCCTGAAACATGGCGCCTGGGCAAACCACCCGCCAACTGCGGTGAGGTGCTTGGCATCCCCACATCCCGCAGGAATGGCGCAGCGCAACGCCTTTTCAACTGCCCGACAACACCCGTCAAGATCTTCAGCCAGCAGCTCGGCCAAACGGCCCCGGATCTGGCTGAAGTCCTTCCCCTTGGCTGCCGCCTTGGCCAGCAGATAACAGAACTCCCCCCCAACCGAAGGCACGGCGAAACTCTTGCCTGCCACCCGCCGCCTGTCACTAACAAGAAACTCGGAACGCACCAAAACATGCCCGCACCGCCCGTAGTCCCACGTGACGTCGAGCGCAAGCCATGCAAACGGCCCCTTCACCTGCATACAGAGGCAGTAGTAGGCACCCGGCTCGTGTTCGATGATCTGCACCAGACGCCAGTTTCGCGCCCGGCAGAACGCCGCAAGGAAACGCAACAATTCGCCAGCGCTTACGCCTGCGACCGCATAGTCGACGTCCGAGTCAATCCTCTCGGGTAGATCCTGCCATGAGTGCAGCACAACGTGCGGCCAATTGCGCCCATCAAGCGCCGCCCAATAGGCATTAAAGAACTCTTCACGCGAACTGTGCAACATGACCAAGACCCCCTGAGTTCACTCTGCTCGCTCTGGCACCCTCCTCACCCGCCCTCGTGTTTGCTGCGCGTCCAACCATCAATCAATCCAATAACCTCCGCTGCCACCTCATCCAACGATCGGGCCGCGTCAACCACTCTCCCATTGGGCAACTCGCCTAGCAATCTGTGGTAGCGGCCCCGCGCCTTGGCGAGCGCATCACGCGAAACCTCCTGCTTGCGCGACAGCAGCACCCCTTCGTCCGCATCCAAAAATATCACCAGATCCGGCTGCGGCATCCACCGGCTCGCCCACCGCGCCAGAACCTCGGGCCCACCATAGCGGTAGCGAAGCGGATCGACCAACAGATCGGCATGATAGCGGTCGAACACCACCAGCCCTCCGCGCGCAGCATCGCGCAACCCACACCACCACCCCCGCCACCAGTTGTACCACAGCCAACCCAACTTGAGAAACGACCCCAGCCCGCCCCGCGGTGCCACGCCATGCGGATCGCTCGCCGCCGCCATGGCAAGCGCACTGCCGGTCCCAGGCCGCCAGTGGCCACGTCGTAGCGGCTGGTTGCGGCGGCACCATTCGGCTTCAATCGCGGCAATCACCGCCGATTTGCCCGACCCGTCACACCCAAGTATAGCAATGAAGGGCATACGCTGCTTACGTCGTCATGGCAGCACGCTCAAGTGTCAGCGTGCCGCGCGACTACAAACAAAATGTCACCAACCCGCGGCAAGCGCTCTAACAAACGAACGGCTGCGCCCACCCCTTGGATGCAAGAGCCTCTCATGAGGTGAGGCCGGCGTCGGATCTTGCTGCCTTGTCAATCTCCTGCCGCTGTCCACTCGCCACAGTCGGGCACGGCGCGGCCGTGCGGGGTGATTTCCGTGGCGGGATTGCCGGCGACCACGGTTCCGGCGCGCACATCGCGGGTGACCACCGCGCCGGCCCCAACCACCGCCCCATCGCCAATCGTGACGCCCTTGAGGATGATGGCGCGGGCTCCAATGAAACACTTCTCCCCGATGCGCACCGGCCTGGCAACCCTTGCGGGATCAGTCAACCAATTGCCCGCCCCATCACGCGGATGAAAGTCGGTGTCCAGAATCATCACCCCGCCGCCGATGAGCGTGCCCCTGCCCACTTCCACCCGTCGCGCACAGCAGATCAGAGCCGAGCTGATGCCGACCTCATCGTGAAGAATCAATTCGGCCCCCGCCGCCAAAGTCGCCAAGCGGCAGCGCCCGCCTTCCGCCACTGGATTGGCCATGCCGCTGCTGCATAACGTCACCCGCTCGCCCAGCACCATGCGCGAACCCCGCTTCAAGTTCAGCCCGGGCCGCCCGATACACGTGAAGTGGCTGCCGACCTGCACGCCGCGCGCCAGCAAATACACCCGCCACAGCGGCGAACCACCGGTCAGGACGCTCACCTTGCATTTGCCGAGAAAAGACATGGGGAAGAGGTCGGAGGTCGGAGGTCGGAGGTCGGAGGTCGGAGGTCGGAGGTCGGAGGTCGGAGGTCGGAGGTCGGAGGTCGGCCCCGGCCCCATCACTTTCCTAACAACATCTCCCGGTACAGTTGCAAGAACGCGCGCGCGGTATGCTCCGGCCGGAAGTGATCTCGATAGAAGGCATGGTGCGCGGCACCCATGGCTTGGCACTTTTCGTAATCGCGGCAAAGGCCGTCGAGTGCGGCAAACCATGCCTCCGGGTCCTCTGAATCGACCCGCAGTCCATCGACCCCGTGCTCGACGTACTCGGCGTGTCCACCGTGAGGGGACGCGACGATGGGCAGGCCGATGACCCGCGCTTCCTTAACCACGTTCGGGCTGGTGTCGGCTCTGGACGGATGAACCAATGCCCAGGCACGGGACATGCGGGCCTGCAGCGCGTGAGTCGTAAGATTTCCCAGCACCTCGACCCTCGGATCATTGAGTGCTCGCAGCGGCTCCTCCAAATACCCACTGCCGGCAAACACCATCTTCCAACGCCGTTCGGGATGCCTTTTGAGCATCTCCAACAGCACGTCAGTGCCCTTGAGCCGGCATAAGCCACCCGCATAGAGGATTTCAGGCGCGTCTGGAACCGGCGCCCATGCCACCTCGTAATAACTCGGATACACCCCGTATTCAATCCGGCGCAGCGGCTTGCCCGGCACCATTTCCGCCACCCGCGCCAGCCCCCAATTCGACTCGCTTGTCACCACCGTGGCTTGGCGCAGCGCCGCCGGCTCCCAATGTTTGAACAGCCACCACCGCCACCCCTTCAGATCCCCGGTCTTGTATAACGTCCCAATGATGCCTTGCATCGATAAAATCGAAGGCCCCGCAAACACCTCCAGCGCCGCACCGTGCAGATTCTCCGTGCCCCAGCAATGCACCAGATCGGGCCGCAATTCAGCCAGCAGCCGGCCGTACCGCAAACGCTGCGGCCACCGCCCTAGCAACAGACTCACCGAAATTCCCGGCGAGCTAACCACATGAAACGTCTGCCCCCATTTGCTGATGGGCTCACGACTGCCGGCACCGCGCCCCAGCACAACCCAATGGATATCCAACTCGCTTTGCTTTTCCCATGCCATGGCCAGTTGCGGCAACCAGGTCGCCGCCGGCCCCGCACCGCGGCCCGCCATTACCCCATCAAGCACATCGATGGGAAACTGTGCAATGATTGCTATTCTCATAACCCGTGTCACCCCCCGGCAATGCATTTGCATACGATTGCCTTCTTCAATACTTTAACTGCCGTGCGCATTGCCCAAAGCCAGATTTCAAGGAGGCGTGGCTGCTAGAGAACACACATTTCAATCCTTATCCGGCCTTCCACATGTCAGATCATGGCGTCTCGCCAGAAAATTTCAGAAGCCGGCACATGGCTTCCAGAAATGCACCGCAGGCGTGGGCGAGTTGTGCGATGAATGTTCTGAGCGGGATTTCCCGCCGCAACAACAATTTCCCGAGGTGGCCGACATTAAGGGATAACATGCGCATGTTCCGCGCGAAATTCACTGGCGGCAATCTGGCTTTGAGCATCTTGGCGGCAATTTGGTTTTCGAACCAGCCCTTGCGGAACATGTGGCAAAGACTCCCCTGGTTCCGGTAGAAGCACAGGGCGCCGTGCACGAGCGCCGCGCGGTGACCGCCCTCAAGCGCCCATAGAAACCACACCAAGTCTTCGGCCGTGATCAGACTTTCGTCGAACGGGCACTGTTCCCACAGGGATTTTCGATAGAGTGCCAGTCCGTTGCCTCCGTTGCGGAAGCGTCCGGCGTTCCAATCGTCCATGCCGCCGAATTCCACCTCTTGGGAGATTCGTGCGGGCTCACGCAGACAGGTGAGGCCGTAAGCGACGGCGAGGGCAGGCCCCGCTGCGGCGGCCACCTCCCGCAGTCGCTCCAGAAGTCCGCTCTGAACAGGGATACAGTGCGAGCTGATAACAAGCACCCAGGGGTTGCGGGCAATGAGAAAGCCTTCGTTGAGGGTGCGGCTGTAGTTGAACGGCGGAGCCGATCCAATGATCCGGGCGTGGTGCTTCCCGGCGATTTCGAGCGTGGCGTCACACGATCCCGAGTCAACAACGATGATTTCGTCCTCCGCGCCAAGTGCCAACCGCGATAGAACCTCGTCGATGGTTCGCGCCGAATTGAAGGTCCGGATCACGATGGAAATCGGGGGAGTTCGGGTCATTTTGGCAGGCTTGAAAAGATGGGCAGGCGCGCCGATTCACCATGCATATAACATGACGGGACGTGGCACCGGGCTGCCCCGCAAGGTGGCGGCCGATGCCGGGACATTGCGATACCCGAGGCCGCACAGCAGCGAACTTATGGCCGCATGGTCCCAAGCAAAATGGTAGGTAGTGATGGCGAGCTTGGGATGACAGGTGCTGCACAAGCTCGTCGCACCGCGCAGGGCTTCATACTCGGAACCTTCCAAATCCATTTTGATTAGCGTCGGCTTGTCGCCCCCCTCGCACAGTTGGTCGATGGTTGTGAGCTTTACCCGTTGGAGACTATCAGTCTGGAAATGGCCACTGAAGGCGTCACGGTCGTCGGCCGCAAATCCGGCCTCCCCTGAGAGCGAAGAAAGAGCCGCTGGCACGATCACCACACGCCCCTCGCCAATCTCCGCTTCGAAGGTGGCATGGAGACATTGAACCATGAGTTGCGACGGTTCGACACAAATGACTTTGCGCGCACCGGCGTCAAGGGCGAGGCGGGTGAAGAATCCTTCACAGGCGCCGCAGTCGAGAACTACGTCTGCCGAATCGATTTGAATACCATGTCGCAAGTAGTAGTGGGCGTTGCGGCGATGCGGCCAAAAGACCACCAGATATTCACTCCAGAGCTCCGGGCTGCCGGTCATCATGCGGGGAAACCAGAACTCGTGCTTCCCGGCAAAGCAAAGCAAATGGATGGAACCCCTGGTCTCGAGCACTTCAATGTCCTGGACTGGCGGACGGATTCGCCAGGTGCCGGGATGCATGACCTGGGCAATCGAATGCCATGGGCAAAGCGGTGCGTTGCCGCTCAGCTTGGCGGTTATGGGTGCTAGTCGATGGTGCCAACTCATGGGTGGAAAAATGGAAAACCTTGAAAGCTGCAATCAACCGAAGCGTGGCAGGCGGGCTTGAATTCTCTCCAGGGCCTGCCGCAGGCGATGGCTTGGAGGAAGGCGCACGGCTAGCCCGCGGATGGTCAGGACCGAGGCGACAAGTCCAAGCGCGAGTTCGACTCCGCTAGCCCAGAGGTTCGATGCGACGGCAGCCACGGCAAAGGCAATACCAACTCCCAGTGCCGAGACCAGCACCAAGCGGTTGACCTCGGAAGACCAGCGAAAGCCGGTTAAGTAGCGGCAATAGACCAGCATGCTGCCGGTGTAGATGGCATAGAGGGTGGGGAGGGCAAGGCTGACGCCGATGAGTCCGTAATGGTGGAAGAATCCGATAACGAGGCCCATGTGCAAACCATTGAACAACGTCTGAGTGACGATGAAGGCACGGGAGGCTCCCTTGGCCATCTGGATGTAGCCTAACGGCCAGGAGGCGATCTGGCCGAAAATCCCGAGCACAAACCACGGCAGCAAGTCACTGCCCACGACGAATTGCCGGGTGTAGAAAATCTCCATCAGCCAGGGAGCGAGGGCTAAGGTGAACAAAAGACCAGGCATGGCAAGCAGGACTCCGATTTCAGTTTGCTCATTGACCAGCCGGTTGATTTCGGCGGGGTCGTCGGCCACGGCGGTGAGCCGCGGGAAGAAATCGGTGCCCATGGCAGCAAGGATAAAACCGGCGAACAATCCCGAAAGCGCCCAAGCCGCCTGATAGATCCCGCCGGCCTCGAGTCCCAGGTTGCTGACGATCAAGGCGCGGGTGGCCAAGGCCACGGCACCAGTGATCACCGCGTTCCACATGAAAGCCACGCCCAGCAATACCATCTGACGGGAGCCGCGCAGGGTATCCGTCCAACTCACGATGACGGGTGAGTGCACGATGCGGTGACTGAACCACCAGGCGACACCCCATTGAATGGCGGCCCCGAGAATGAGGGACGGAACTATGCCGGCTTGGCCAAGCCAGGCGTAGAGGGCGATTGAAAGCAGGGCGCTGAGCCCCGTCGAAACCACCTGGAGCCGTGCCAGATCCCCGATGCGTCTGCGCCCCTGGAGAATGGCCAATTGCCCTCCGGCGACCGCCGAAAACACCAAAGACGCACCGAGGATGACCACAGCCCATGCGTGCTCGGATGATTCAAACGTGAAATGACACAACGGATAGGCAAAGGTGGCAGTGAGCAACCAGCCAAGCAGGCCAGTGAGCCAACTGACCCGTTTGAGGATTCTGACGGCTCGGGACAAGCGCTCCGGATCGTTGGCACGGTCAGCGTCGGCGATTTCGCGCACACCGCTGGTGGGAATGCCAAGACTCGAGATAGTGGAGACAAAGGCGGTGATTGATTGATAGATGCTTAATGTGCCTATCCCTGACGGCCCGAGCAGAATCGCGACCACCTTGGTACGGGCAATCAGCATCAGATAAACGAGTCCTTGCGCCCCGCCGAGGATCGCCGATGAGCGCAGGATTTGCCCGTAACTAGCCGGTTTTGATTTGCACTGATGGGTTTGCACCTGTTGTTTTTGAGTAGGACAGCGAGCGGGTGGATAACCGGGGACGGCGGGCAGGCGAGAGAATCTCAATCCGGTTCCATGTCCCGCGCCCTCAGCGGTTAGGCAGGGCGGATGGCGCGAGCATTGGGCGGGTGCGCAGGACATAGGGGACCCTGCGCGCCAGCACATAGGCAGGGAGCGGGAGATTGTTTTGCAGCAAGCGGATCATGCCCGAGCCGATCAGGAAGACAGTTGCCGCATCCTTGAACGTGCCGAAGATGAAGGTGAAAAAGATTGGATATGCGATGAGGGGGATGCCGACAAACAAGGCGAGAGGAAACCACTCGGAGTTTCTGCAACGCTTGATTTGGCGATGGGCGTGGACCGCGAGTCGGATTTGGGCGAGCAGCAAGCACAACAGGCCGATATAGCCGATGGTGCGAATGGTTTGCACCGGGCCGCTGTGATAGTCGCCGCTCTTAAGAATGTTCTCGCGGTGGGCGTCGAAGCCAGACACGCCGGCGCGGGTGTTTTGCTGGGCGGATTGCTGGGCGGTGAATTCCGATGCTTTGAAGCCGAGACCATCGCCCAACCACTTGTTATCAATCCAGCGCTCGGTCATGAGCACCTCGCGCCACACTTCGAACCGCCACTCGTTAGAGCCTGTGGCATCCTTGCGGTAGCGTTGTTCCCAGGTACCGGGCAGGAACGTCAGCGAGCGCTGGATATTCGGCGGCAGCGGAGCATAGATATTGACCACGGCGAGCATGGCCACGCCCATGACCAAGCCAAAGATCGAGATGACCACCCCGGCAAATCCGCTGCGATAGGCAATCCCGAGGCCAAAGGTGATGCCAATTGCCACCACCGAGTTTCTGAAGCCGCTCATCATGGCCGCAACAATGGCGAGCAGGATGAGCGCGCCCCACAGCGGACGCACGCATGCGCGCAGCGGTGATATATAGGATGAAACCCACAGCGCCAAATTGCTACTAAAAGCACTCAAAAAACTGATGCGCGTGGCCGCTCCCGTATCGATGATCTCGTTGCTGACCTGGTCGGCGCGCAGATAGACTGCTCCGGTATAGTATCCAACGGCCGGGACAAGCACGCCAACCAGCGAGACCGCCAAATTCATCAGGCCACCCACAATCGACAAGCGCAGGATCCATTTCAACTCGCCGGCTGGGACCTTCAAGCCCCCAAGAAGGAGACCGCTGGCCAGGCAGATGACATAGATGACGTAGGGTTTCCCGCCCACACTGCTGCCTCTGAAGATGTTCAGCCCGACGGGATTGCGCACATACACCTGCAGCACGAACAACGTTAGAAGCAGGATCCAGAGCTCCAATTCGGTCCAGGCCAGCCTGAGCGGGAGTTTGCGCATCAGGAAGAGGGGAACACAAAATCCGAGAACCAGGAATTGGCCCAGCAGACCGCTGTCCGGTTGGCCGGGCAGGCGCAAGCCGATGCCCAAGGCGAACATGAAAGGAATGAGCAACCAGATTTTGCGGCCAAGAGAGATACTGGCGATAAACACCGCGCTCCCAAGCACCCAGGCGATGGTTTCGAATTGGGCGCTGGCGGCGGATATGCCCAGGTAAAGCGCCACAAACGTCGCAAGAATGCCGATGATTATGAATTTGATTTTGTTGGAGTCCATAAGCGAAGGAGAGGTCGGAGAGAGGGCTCGATGCGCGCGCCGTGTCAGTATAGCACAGGGTTTGGCAGCGGACGGCTCCGGGCAGGATGCCCGGGCCACCGTGGCGCGGGCATCCTGCCCGCCGCCATTCTTGCTGTCCTTTGCCGCGCCGACAAAACTGACAGCATTAGGCGCGACGTGCCCATGCTGATTGGCTCACTGCACCACAGCTAGAGACGGGACTGCCGCCGGCTGAAACGAGCCACAGCGCACAGGCACAGCCACGCCAGGACGGCTCCACTCGATGCGCATGCCAGCCCGGCAGAACGCGGGAAGAAGCGGACTTCGATCCGCCGGGCATCCTTCGGCACGGAATTGATCCAACAGGCGGCGTCTGAGCCCTGGTGACAAGGTTGCCATTCCTGATTTGCCACTCGCCAGCGCCAGCCTTCGTGCCAATTCTGGGCGAGGCGAATCCAAGTGTGGTCCGGCGGCACGGCGAAGGCCCAGCGGTTCATGGTGTGCAACTCCGGCTTGAGGGGGATTGCCGTCGTGAGGGCGGCCACGATGTCCTGCGGCTGCAGCGGAACCGACCCGCTTCCCGCCACAATGGGAGCAGGCACCTGGGGATTGGTCCTAACCAGAAAACCGCCCACTTCCGCCGCCACTGGCCAACCGCCAGTGCCTTCGACTTCGCCTGTATTTGCCGGCTGCACCAAGACGCCCACGCCCGCCAAGAGCAAGCCAATCTCAGGTGCTTGCCGCCCAAGAATGTTGAGACTGGATTGGTATTGGATGCTTTCGTAGGCATCCACCGAAGCAATGGCATAGCTTGAGAGCAAATTGGGGGGCGCGAAGAGATTGACGAAACGCGCCTTTGGCACCGTCTGCAGGACCCGATGGGGGCCTGCCAGGGCGCGCACTTTGGCGATCGCGGGATGCTCCGCCAGAAGCTCGCCGGGGTTGGAAAACGTGCTCCATGTCTGGAACAAGGTGCACAACTCAAGCGACGTGGCTCCAAGCACCGCCACATGCCCCCATCTAACCGCCACCGCATTGCGGCGGGTCGAGAGGATCAGGCCGGCAGTTCCCACGACCAGCAACCCGTAGACCCATGCCGTCCGCGGGTGCAACAACGAGAACCGGGCCGTCCAATTGCGGGCTCGTTGTTCGATCCATGCCTTATCCTCCCCGAAATTCGAATCCGTGCTGGCTGCCAGCGCTGCCGTGACGACGCGCTGCTCGATGGGAGTCCTGATTTTGGCCGGAAGACCGGCACCTATCAACAAGACCATCCCCAATACCACAACCGCCAGCGTCATCCACCGAGCCAGTCGCGCCGGCGCCACCATCGGCAGGCACGCGAGCAATTCCGCCGCCATCCACGACCCGCCAAGCAGAAACAGCAGCTGCACGCGATGGTACAGTGGCCCAACCAGGGGGGTGAGCGGAATGAGCAAACCCGCGAGTATGAGCCACTTGGCCTGACGCGGCATGCCTTTGCAAAAAACTCCCAGAAGGGCCAGCACCATCGGGATGGTGCCGAGGTAGGCAAGATCCATAAAGGCGGATTTGAGCAACCGCCAGCCATCGATGGTTTGCGGGTCGCCCAGCAGCCAAGGCCAAACTTGTGCCGGGATTGCCACAAGGTTGAAAAATGGCTGGCTGATTCCTTGCGGGTAGCCCAGGCCCCCACGGGTGTGACCAATCGCAAGATTGGAAAAATAGGCTACAACCTCCGGCACAATCGTGAAGGCCGCCATCCCCATCGCCAGGAGCAAGGCGACACCCCAGCCTGCGACCACCCGCCATTGCTTGTGCGCTGATGTCACACTCGGAATCGCCCCAGCCAAAATGCAGCCGCAGGCCAGCACGATGAAGACCATATGCTGGAGCGATGCCCCGAGCAGCGCCAGGGACAGAAAACCGGGTAGCAGCATCTGCCGCACACTCGGATTCTTCCACGACCACCCACCAGCTGCGGACCAAAGCACCCAAGGCATCCAACAGAACGAGCTGAGCGCCCAGCGATGGTAGATCCAAATCACGAACTGGCTGTTAGTCATGTAGGCCACCGCGCCAATGATGCAGGCCATCCATGGCAGGCTCCTGCTGCGCAGAAACACCAGCATGCCAAAGCCGGCGATCAGAAATTCGGCAAAGATCCCCACATTCCACGCCTCCGTGAAGGGCAGAAAGCGATGCAATTGCATCGTCCATGACCCCGGCAGAGCCATGGTGTTTGCGGCTAGACTTGAGCCGCCCATGGTGTAGGGGTTCCAGCCGATGTAGCCATCCTCGCGCAACGAGCGCGCCGCATGAATTCGATAGGGCAGGTATTGGGTGACCGCGTCTATGCCATAGTGATTGTGTGGCTTGGCACCAGCGGCGGTGTCCTTCCACGGCGCCAGCAGCTGCGTCGTGATATCCAAGGGCGCCAGCAGCTTGCCCCCGAACAACGCCGGCCAAAACAGCGCTGTGGCGAATGCCAACAACGCCAGGGAGGCGCCAATTGCAGGGAGTTTCCGCGTTGATATCATAATGTTGCTTGTGGCCTAACCGAGTGACGAAGAACAGGCGCGACCCTTGGAACCCTTGCAACCGGCAGCGTGTCGTCGTCAGGTTAAAATCCTCGTCTTGCGTCTTGGGTCTTGTCGTCTTGGGTCTGGAGCGGGCCCTCGCTAGTGGAAGCGGTACTTCACAATGCACCAGATCGCCCGCACCCCGTCCCGCCAGCCGATTTTCTTGCCGTCTTCGTAGGTCCGGCCATAATAGGAAATGGAAACCTCATAGATCGGCACCCTGAGCTTGGCCACTTTCGCGGTGATTTCCGGCTCGAAGCCGAAGCGGTTTTCCTGAATGGTGATTTGGCGCAGAATGTCCCGGCGGAAAACCTTGTAGCAAGTTTCCATGTCGGTGAGATTGAGGTTGGTGAACATGTTCGAGAGCAAGGTCAGGAACTTGTTGCCGAGGTAATGCCAGAAGTAAAGCACCCGATGCATGCCGGAGCCCAGGAAGCGCGAGCCAAACACCACATCCGCCCGTCCGATGAGAATGGGCACCAGGAGGTTGGGATATTCGTCCGGATCGTATTCCAGATCGGCGTCCTGGATGATCACGATCGCCGCATTGACTTTCTCGAACCCGGTGCGCAACGCGGCGCCCTTGCCTTGATTCACCTCGTGGCTGAAGATGCGCACGCGCGGATCCGATTTGGCAAGCTCCTGCATGCACTGCCACGTGCCGTCTTGCGAGCAATCGTTGACCATCACCAATTCACCCACCTCGGGGCGCGCCAGGACGCGCCGGACAATGAGATGAATGGTCTTTTCCTCGTTGTAAACGGGCATGACCACGCCGAGACAAGCGTTTGGAATTTCAATGGGGTGCATGTGGGGAGGGGGCTGAAAACCGGAACTGGCGCTCTTATCGGGTGGCTTCCACGCCTGCGGCAGCAGGACCTAGCAGATACCACGGATGCAGGCCGCCGGCCCCATCCGCCTCGAGTCGGGTCGAGCGTTCGAACGTAAAGCGGATTGCCTTGCGCTGATGTTTCATCCACTCATCGAGCGATTGGCCGTACCGTTGGCGGATGCCCTCATCGGTCACCACAACATAATCCGGAATGGTGGCGCCGCAGCCCGATCCCTGGCACGGCAGCCCGAGCTCGCAAACGGTCCGGCTCCCCAGTGGCTTCCATAAACCATAGCTCGTATCCCTGAACGCCCCGGCATAGCCAATGACCGCTTCTCCTGGCGGCAGATGCTCGCGCATCGGCTTCAAATCGTCGCGCAAACTCTGCCACAGTTCATATTTTTTCACGATTCCGGCAATCGTCCCGGACAGGCCTCCCACCGTCTGGCACTTCTCCAGCAAGCCCAGGGGCAGCAACGGCCGCGCGGGAGTCAGGATTATGATAGGGACGACGCTCAGCATGGCAAAAAGCGCCAGTGGCGGTGCCGCCGGCGAATGGAGGAATGCCTGGAACGGCCGGATTCTTGAAAAGCCGAACAACAGCAGCGGAATGTACGGTGATGCATTGCGCGCCGACTGGCCGCTGCCGAGTTGGGAGAGCAGGACCAACCAAGCGAAGATGCCACAGCCTATCACCGCCGTTTGCCACCATGAGGGCGCCGTGACCCGGCCGCTCTTCCTAACGAACCATCCCAGCAGGGTGCCGCCCAGCAGAAAACATCCGATCGAAAACCCCGGGCCGGCACCGCCCTCGTAGACCATATCCCCCAGCCCCACCCCGTGGAACATCCGGTGGGATTGCTTCAGCCATTCCATCAGTGGCGCGGCGATCAACTCGAGCTGCTGGATCGCGCCATTGACCGCAGCGGTTCCCACCATGACTGGCGGGTGGCACAGATCGTTGCCAGCTAGCAGAAGATTTGCCAGCAGCGCCGCCACCGGATTGCCGGTTCGAAATCCCCATTGGTCCGTCGGGTCGCCGGTCCAACTGCCGGTGTGAAGGTGACTGAGCACAGCCAGAGGGAGAAACGAAACCAGCACCATCACCACCAAGCCGGCCACAACCGGCCGCTTGCAAAAGCCGGATCGCGCCGCGGCGACCACCATCAGGACGCCGAGCGGCAACATCAGTGGCAGATTTGACAGCTTGGCCCCAGTCAACAGGCTGGCCGCCAGCCCGGCGAAAAGGCAGGCAACCGGATCCCGACGGCGGATCGCCACTCCGGCAAACGCCAGGCACGCCACCGTGTACGAGGTGGTATAGCCATCGTTTTGGAGCCCGCTGCTTTGCAACACGATGCAGTAAGACGCCGGCACCAGCCACATCCAGAGCAAGAGCGGTCGCCTCGCCAAGCCCAACGCGCGCCCTCCCACATACGTCAGCCCCGGCAGCAACAAAAATGGCAGGTATGACAGTAAGAACAAAACCCGGTCGGTCTTCGCTAACAACAGCAGCGGAATCATCTGCCACTCAAGACCGCAACTGCTATAATCCAAGCGTCCGTCGATTGTCCCGATCCAGTACCACCGGCCCTCCGCCAGCCAGTATAGACATCTTGGCAGCCGGTAAGTGACGGCGTCGAAGCTCCAGGGAATGTAGAGCAAGGCGGACGCCAGCGACAGCACGGCCAGAAGTTTGAAGGCCAGTGCCAGCCAGCGCCGCTTGCCCTTGCGCCGCCCACCGAAGTTGCGGCGCCACACCGGACGGGTGCTGCTGGTGTGAAGCCACCAAAGCGTCCCGCCACCTATCAGAAATGGCAACGTCAGAAGATACCCCTTGCCGTGCAATGAGCCCAGCGCCGAGAGAATCCAGCCGTCTGCCGTCGCCCACGTGCCCCAGATCAACCAGAGACCGGTCAGCCGCAGCACCAACGGCCACTTATAGCAGTCTGTCGATGTAGGTTCTTTCACCATGTTGCTTGAATCCGCCGCCCCCTCAAATCAGATAGATCAGGCACCGGGCTTGCTGTCGATCACAAGTTTCCCGCCGTCGGCTAGTGCCTCAATCACCTTGGTGTCATGACTGATTTCTTCCAATTCGATGGATTGAATCATCGCGCGGCAGCCCGGCACGGCCATGCGCAAAGTCAGTGCAAACCGCGCGTGTTCGCCTTGGTCAAGGATGATTGGAAACTCCCACAATGACTCGGTCGGCGGCAGTGAGGCCGGAAGGTGGTTGGTTACATGGGTGCCGGATGCCGTGTCGCGGGAAAGCAGATAGCGGGTCAACTTGCCCGCGACCGGAATGACACCCAGCGGGTTGTCAACGGAATAGCGGACCCTCACGGAGTACACACCGCGGGCGTGCGTATTCGCGGGCGACTGCCACCACTCGCCATTGCGCACTGCGATCAGACTCCCCGCGGTCCCGGGGTTGGCGCCGGCTCCATCAGACCGACGCTTCCAAAACACGTGGAAATCCGAAGCCCGGACAGGGGCGTAGTGCTCAATGAGATACCGGTAAACGTCCCAATGCCGGAGTTGCAGCCATTCTTCATATTGCGAGAAATCCGGGTTGATGGTGAGAAAATAATCCGGAGCGTAGCACTTGAGGTTTTCCAAAAACCTGGCTCGTCTGCTGCCCAGGGCGTGAATGAGGTAATCCGGACCGCGGAATGCGGACCCCTTTTTGTCTTCGATCAAGGCCCGGTAGCTGGCAGCCACCCGTGCGCCGCTGAAATCCAGTTCGTGCCATACTGCCAAGTCGGAGGCCCAGCCCTTGCAAAGGGTCATGCCACAATACTGGACACTGGTTGCCGGATGCTGGCGCTTACTCTGCAAATAGCGGGCTATCCCGACTACGCCCAACACCATCATTGACAGAATAGCGATTACTGCGGGAATCGACACACGCATTGACTGCAGCCGGTTCAAAACCGGCAACCGGCCAAAGTCGAACCCTCTGCCAAAACGGAAAATCCAAAGCATGGCGACCAAGCCCATATTGCGCGTCGCGATGTCTTGGTAATGGGAATAAGCCGCCAATTGCGGAACCTGCACCACCAGCGCCAGCCCTAGCAACAGAAACACCAAGGCGGATTCCATCGGCATCGCCCGCAAGGATTCGGATCGGGCCCGCATGCGGGCAATTTCGCACCCTGCCAGGATGCTCGGCAACCAAAATCCAATGATGACCCGGACGTTCCAAAACATAGCTGGAAACTCAGGTATATCATTCGGCGGTGCTCCGAAATACCAGAACTGCTCCTTTGGCAGGTCCACCAGAGCAAACCTCAGCGACTCAATGACGTGCCCTCTGGAAACCATCGCGACACAGGCCGTGAAGGTGATGAGCGCGATGATTCCGGCATAGATCGTCCAGCCCATGCCTGCCAGCCGCGTTCTAGCAACGATTGGAACCATCACCAGCAGCAGGCCATACACCGCAAGTGCGGCCAACCCTTGCTCCGTCGCCACAAAGATCGAGCCACCCAGGCCCAGCCCGACATAGGCATGGAAAATCGCCGGGCGGCGGAAAACGCCGAACCTTCTGGATAGGACGATGGCCGTCGTTAGGACCACAACCGGCAAAGTCGAGCGGAGCCCGACCATGCTGCTGCCGCACAGTGCCCCGGATCCGCGCATGAGGGCCTCTCCCACAACAAGCGCGGCACAGGCAGCGAATGAAGCCATGCAGGCGGGAATTTTCCAAGCGGCGGCACACAGGTGAAAGCAGGCTAGGAATGCGACAAGCCCCATGAGATTGCGCGAGAGTTCGCTGGCCAACAAATCGCCTCCCAATAATGCGAACAAGGGATAGTGCAGCAACAACGTGCCTGAGCCGTGAAAAAAGTCGAAGTCCCTGCCTAGCAACTCGCCCGCTGCTAGTCTTTGCAACGGATTATACAGCTGGAATGCGCCGTTCATCGGCATGCTCTTGAAGAGCAATACTTCATGGCTGACGATCAGCACAACCAGCGCGAGAAATGCCACCAGTCCCACAACGCCAAGCACCACTCCGGATGTCAACATCAGGGGCCGGGCGGCAATTTTCCGAGTCATTTAGCGAGTGGTTGTGATTGGCGCGAGGCGCGGCAGCAGCAGATTTGATAGGCGGCCTCTCAGGACATCCATGTCGTGAGCGGCCATTTCCATCAGCGTGGCCCCGCAAACTCGTAAATTGCCAGATCCAGCCCCCACGGCACCGCGCCGCGGAAAAGCTGCTTCGTTTCATCCAGCAGCAGCCACTTGGCCGGATCGGGCGGCAGCTGAGGAAAGGTGGGCTGGACGCCGAAGCGATCCACGGCGGCGGCGCTGGTGTTATCGACGATAAGGACGTCGCCGGGTTTGGCCTTGGCATAGGCAAGGTGCTCGTAGCGTTGGCGGGCCTGCCGCGGCGAGGCAAGTGGCAACGTACTCCAGCGGATCTCGTGGTTGCGATCATCGGCGGCGGCCGGCCAGAGCAGTTGCGGGATGTAGACCGCCCGGTTGGCAGGAATCCCCTCCAACACCGATGCCATCCCGGCGTTGAGATCCGGGCAACCCGCCCGCATGAATTGGCACACGCGGAATGGGATGATCGTGGCATGCATCAACACAATGAGCCATACCGCAACGGCTGGCAGCCACCGCAGCGCCAGCGCGTAAGTGGGACTCGCGACGAGTGCATGCCTTCGCGCTGGCGATGGCGATTCGCTCGTGGCAGATAGGCCGCCGCGATGCCGGCGCGTGCCAGCAATGCGCGCCGCGACCACGCCGACCATGATCACCGCAAAGGGCGTGCCAAACGCCAGATAGTGGAAGTTCTCGCAGCGCGTGACAGCATGGATGGCTATGACCGTGACAAAAAGCGCCGGGGCGAGAAAGCGCAATGCCGGTGGAATCGCGGCTTGGCTCCGCGTGGCTCCGGCCCGCCAGCCCACGGCAAGTGCGCCCGAGGCGATCAGGCCCGCACCCCACAGCACCAGTCCGCCACCGCCGCGGTAATTGCCCAGCCCGGCAATGACCGCGTTCCAGTTTTGATAGAACGACTTTTGAATGGCGAGGTTGGCGGCGAATTGGCGCAGGGCCTCTGGCTGGGTTCCGAACCATCCCGCCACGGCGAGACATCCCAACGCAAAGGCCGCCAGGCGCACCCACGCTTCCTGTGAGGCAACGGCGCCCTGGCGCCGTGCGCCTAGGCAATCGAATCCGAGGATCACTAACCCCAGGGCCAAGCCATATGGATGGAGTGTCGGGCACAGCAACGCGATGGCACGCATCAGCCAGCGCCAACCCGCATGCCGGTGGTCGAGGCCGGTGACGCAGTTGGCGAACCACAGCAACACCACGGCCACCGCGATGGACTCGAAACGGTTGCCCGCACACGCTAGCAACAACAGGCGGTCGGAAAGGATCAGCAGCACGGTGGCCGCCACCGGCCACAGCTTCCGTGTCGCGGTCCAGACCACTCCTGCCGCCGTCGCGGCGGTTAGTAATTGGAACAGCGAGAGGACCGCAACATCGGCGGTGCGGCTATATGGCAGCGCGAAAAAGATCACGCCTCGCAGCCACATCGCACCAGGCCAGTGGTGGCCCCACCAGCAACCATAGCCGTCAAAGTTGTTAAGAAAGGGAATGCCGAGGTCAAAGGGATGCTTGGCCAGCGCCAGCGGCAGGGAATAGAGGATGCCGTCGCCGCTGGGGATGTTGTAGCGTTCTGCCAACAGGCACACCAGCATCAGCCAGCTTGCCGCGATTACCGCGCCGAGAGCCAACACAACTATGGAGGAAATCCGGGCCACTGGGTCAGTTTAGCGGAAATGGCCGGGGCGATGCGGAATCAGTCCGCCCATATATGCGGCACGAACGCCCGACTTGTTGCAGCCACGCGGAAAACTCCGCCGCGCCGCAAGCCACCGCAGCTAGCGGACACTTGCTTTCCTATATCTTCCCCGGCACACATCGAGCAATTGCCTGAACACCTCGACCAGGCCGCCGAGGCCCTTGATCTTGGTGGGGGTCTTGCCGCTGGTCGGATACACCCGCGACACCGGCACCTCCTTGACCCGGAAACCCCGCCTCGCGGCCTCGATGGCAAGATGGTAGTGCAATTGATAGCGGTCGAAACACGGGCGGAAAATGTCGATCACGGGATCTAGCAACAACTGGCGGCTATATGCCCGGAAGCCGTTGGTGGTGTCGGTGTAGCGCAATCCCGCGGCCAGGGAAATAAGCGGGGCGTGCAGCAGACGCACCGCCAGATAACGGGACAGCGGGGTGTTTTCGTGATGCCCGCCGGCAATGAAGCGTGAGCCTTGCACATGGTCCCATCCCGCCGCCAGCGCTTCGACAAATGACGGAATCGCCTCGAGGCCGTCCTTGCCGTTACCGTCGATGACGATCACTCCGTCGTACCCCTCTCCCATGCAATAGTCCATGGCCATGCGCATTTGGGCGCTGAGCTTGCCCGGTCCGGTTTTAACCAGCAGCGCCTTGGCATCCACCTCTTGCATCAGGCTTGCGTCCAACGAATCATCCGTACTGCCGCCGTCCGCGATGATGAGGTCCACGGCCGACCCATACGTTTGCATCGCCCGGAGTTGACTGCGGACTTTCTCCCCTTCATTGATGACAAAAACACACATCGCCCAGCGCTGCTTGCGCGGGCGCTCCCAATCGATGCGATAGGATGGCGCGCGCTGATTGTCACCGCTAAACCGGGGCGAAAACATGGCTCAAAAGAAAATGCTGCAAGACAGCAAGGCAAGACAAGTGATGGGGCCCCTGTGGGAAATCAAGCGGCTTTTTGACCGGCGCGGCGTATGGGCTGGAATCTCAGTTGTCAGCGTGGCGCCTCACTCCACCGATTCCTCCACGATGCTGGACAAAACGGTGTCCTCCAGCAGCACGGAACTGTTGGATTCCTGGGCGATGAAATATAGCGGGCGGCTGCGCACTTCGCCCAGAATGGTGCCGACATATTCGCTGAGCACGGCGAGAATCAAACAGACAAAGAAAAACATGCCGCTGAGTTGGAGCGAGAGCGTCGTCCAGCCCGCGGCGACATCAGGTTTGAGCAGGAAAATGACCACCACGTATGCGGCATACAACAGATTGAGAAAAGCACCTAACAACCCCGTGGCGGTCACCATGCGCAGCGGGTGGCGGGTGTTGGCGGCGAGCAGATCGATGGCGGTGGCAACCTCCACACCCCAGGTGGTGACGCGCGGCGCGCCGGCCCTGGCCTGGATCGCGTATGAGAAGAACTCATGTTGATAGCCGAGGGTGAGGGTGAGCACGCGAAGGTAGCGGCTTTGCTCGCGAACTTGGAGCAAGGCGTTGACCGCCTGCCGGTTCATCACCCGCAGGTCGCACACGCCGCGCTTGATGTCCACACCCAGATGCTTGACGCAGTAGGTCCGGAATGCGTTGCCGAACCACTCGCGCGCGAGCGAACGCCTCAGCGGATTGGTCGCCACCCCGTGGACGATCCCGCCGCTGTTACGGCAGAGATCTATCATCTGTGGGATGACCTCGATCGGATCGGTCCGCGGGTCGAGGGTCACCACAAAATCGCCGATGGCGGACTCGATGCCGGCGGACAGGGCGACATCCCTGCCAAACGGCCTGGACAGCCGCAGGTAACGCACGCGCTGGATTCGCTGCAGCAGGGGTTGCACCATCGCCGCAGTGCCATCGGTCGAACCGTCATCCACGAGGATGATTTCAAAAAAGCGGTAGGCCGAGGCGATAATCCGCTCGACCTCGATGACAATTTCCTCAAGCAGCAGGGCATCCTGCTCAAGCGGAACGACAATGCTGATTACGGTGTTCGGGTCCATTGGGAGAAAATGCTGGAATGCGGGAAAGTTGGCATGCTGGAATTGGTGATGTTTGGAGCGGAAGCCGACTGGAATTCCAGCGGCGCAGCATTTCAGTTAGCGGCTGGTTCCCAGCAACCGCGCCACTTCATCTTCCACGTCGAAGATATTGTCGATTTTCCCACCCATGACGTGAATGACGGCGGGAAGCTTCGCGTCGCGGTGAAACAGGATCGGCCTGCCGTCGTCGATTTCACTCAGCGGCAGCAGGGTTTTGACGGTCCACAACGAGTCGCGGTGCACCGCCCCCCGCAACGACGGCACATAGCGCGAGGCATCGGCCACCATCAACTCGAAATGGCTTTGCTTATCGAGGGACTTGAATATCCGATAGGGATTGGAGGCGCCGGTTTGCTCGTTTTCAAACCAATGGGCATGCGGCGTGTAGCGCACATGGCTGAGGGTGGTCAGGCCCAGCGAGGGAAATGGCATGAAGGAGAAGAACGGCCCGCACATCATGGTCACCGAGAGCCCGTCGAGGTTTTGCGGCAGCTCGACCAATGCCATTTCGGTCAGTTCGTGCTTCAAGGGAATGAGCGGCAAGCCTGAGGCGGAAGTGAGGCGATTCAAACCGGCGTAGGTGGCGTTGAACAGATATGCGCAGGGGCATTCGGAACCGTCCGAAAACCTGGCCAGCGCCCCGCTTGGATGGGGTGTCGCGGTTTGCACCAAGGTGTTAAGTCGCACCTCGATTCCCGCCGCCGCCAATTCCCGCTGCAGCTTGTCCCTGAGCACCGAAAAATCAAACGCGCATTCCTGCGCCAGCCAAATCCGCTCAGTCAACACCGGGTTGAACAGGCGCTGGATGGCGCTCGGCGCGGCCTTGAGCGGCGCGCCCACCCGCTTCATGAAAACTTCGAACTGGTTGGCGGTGACCTTGGAGAAGAGCCGCCCGATGGCATAGACTTTGGTGAATTGATCGACGATCGCGTCGCGGTAATGCAAGCGGAACCTTTCGTAGTTCTGCCGCGACCGGTACGCCGTCATCAGACTGCGCGGGTAGTGATACCCGCCATGGACCCGGGCTTGGTTGATCCGTGATGCCTGGGTCAACAGTTCGCCCGCCTCCTCCACCACTATCGGCTGCCAACCCCTGCGCTGCAGCATCATGGCTATGGAGCAACCGAAGAAGCCGCCACCGGCGATGACCACACGGCGCTTTTCAGCATTACCCATAACTCCCCCTAACTGCCGCCACTGCCTGTTTTATCGCATCAAGCCCGGCCGGTTGGGCCCGCATTTCGATGGCCACGCTGCCGGTGTAGCCGATTTCATGGAGCACGGCGGCGATGCGGGCATGGACCGCATCCGGTTCGGCAAAGGACCCGAGGTGGGGTTGACTGGCATGCACGTGGCGCAGCAGATGGGCACTTTGGCGCAAGCACGGTTCGAAGATCTCGCCGCTCAAGGCCAGCCCCCCGGCATCGACATGCAAACCGAAGCCCGGGGAATTGACGGATTCGACCAACTCGGCGGCTTGTTCGAGCCGCGTGCAGAAATCGGCGCCATAGGCTTCCGGATTTGCTTCGATCACCAAACAGGACCCTGCCGCCATGCACGCATCGCCCACTTCGCGAAACACCGCTGTGGCCCGCCGCGTGGCTTCGGCGTGGCTGAGGCAACCCCGCAACCGGTTGCGTGGCGAACCAAACACCAGCGGCCCTGCTCCTGCCCAACCGGCAACGCGCCCGACGGCTATCAGCACGGACTTCATCCGCTCGCACGACTCTGGCGCACCGAACAATTCCAACCCCTCGGTCCCGAACAACAGCGCCTGGAACGATCCGATCTTGAACCCCTGTTGGCGATACCATGCCGCACGCTCACGCACTGCGGACTCGCCCGCCGCCAGCGGATCCCCGAACGCACGCAACGGCGCGACCTCGATTTCATCCAGACCCAAACCATGGAGGCATTCCAAGGCCGAGGCCTCGTCCTCCGGTGCCCATGCTATATGCGAAAACGAAATGTTCATGATGAGAAAATCTGTATGCTCCGGGAGCTAAGGCCGGGCCGGCCTATCCGCCCCGGATTCCTCCAACCACGATGCAAGATCGGCAAACACCTGCGCCTTGCCATACAAATAGCCGTTCGCACCGCCCCACTCCGGCGCATGTCGCGAACGCATGTCATAGCCCGCCGGTGCCGGGCCTGTGCCACCCAGTGTTTTGCCCGGGAAAAACCGCTCGCAAATCTCGCCGGTGCCCAGCGGTTCGGTACTCACGTTGAGCAAGGGCAGCCCAAGCTCCCATGCCCGGTCGATGTCAGCCGCCAGATGCCGCAAATCATAATACTGAAACACCCCTTCCGGATGCACCTTCTCTAACCCATTGTCGTGGATCATGTCGAAGATGACGTTTTTCTTGAGTCCCGGGCCGAACAGCCCGGGCAAACGCAGGATCAAAACCTCGGGAAAGCGGTCCCGGATCCAATCCTCCAACTCGACCCGGTGTAACCCGTAGGCATGATGGCCGGCCCGCTCAATGGCGGAGTCCTCATCCACCTCCCGCGGTGCCGGATAGACATCGATGGTCGAGATCAGGGTGAAGCGCTTGGCTCGGACTTGGGAGAGTGGTTCCCGCAACCGCGCGATGCCGGCCCGGTCATCGGCGGGATGGAGATTGGCCCACCACTTCATCGCCTGCACTCCCGCACATACTATGTGCCCGAAGCTTTCACCCCGAATCGTGTCGATGTCCGAAGAGCGGTACTTCGAATCGTAAGCGCGCCGGGCGAGCAGATTGCTGCCGACGAAACCGGTGTAGCCAATGAGTGCCGTGGACATGGGGATGTGGGGATATGGGGTTGTGGCGGGGCCGAATTCCACGGTCACTCGCTCAGCTTGCAGATTCATGTTTCGATGACTTCGCCCGCCAGCTCGGGCTTGGCCGGCTTGACCCGCGCACGCAACAAGCGAACCAGAACAAAGGCGGCCACCAGCACCGCGATGCCGGTGATGGCCATGCCGAACCGACCTTCGAAAACGGCACCGCTGGTAAGGACGAAACCGACGACAAACACCCCATTGATGGGCACCGAGATAAGGATGTAGGGCAGGAACGGCACCGCCACCAGACCGAGAACGTAATTTTGCAGGAACAACGGCACTCCCGGAGTCACGCGCAGCAGCACGGTGAGTCTGATGCGGTCCTTATGTTCCAGACTGCGCCAGCGGTCCCAATGCCGCCCTAACAGCCGAGCGACCAGCGGGCGCGCCGGACCCGCCGCCACCAGATAGGTCCATGTCATGTTCAGGAACATGGCGCAAACACTCAGCGCGCAACTCTGCCAATTGCTGCCCCAGGTCACGCCCGCGAGCACCAGCAAGGCACTGGCTGGACAGCCGAACGCCGGCAGCACCACCAGCGCGGCAAACAGCACGATCGGATAGGTGCGGCACCATTCAATAACCTGGTCTTTGGCGTGCCACAGCGTGCTGAGGAAATCCGGCCCGCGGCTGAGCCACAGCACCCCCGCGATTCCCGCGCCCGCCAGCAGAGACGCCAAACCCCAGCGGATTTTGGGGGACAGAGTGTGGAACATGACAGACCGGAGTTATGGAAACATCAAACCGCCCCGGGGGGGGCGGCTGACCCTAACGAGGCGGGACCGCCTCAGACCAAGCAAACCGCGCTCAGGCTTTGACCACTTGCCCGGGCTGGGTGGCCACGCTGGCCATCGCGTTGCGCGTATCAATGATGAGCCCGGCGTGGGCAGCGAGCAGCGGCAAGTCAAAAGCCGCATGGTGGGTGGCAATGACCACGCAATCCGCGGCGGCGAGCGTCGCCGGAGTGCACGCCACCGAGCAGGTGCCTGCCCAGTTCTGGTGCTCGCGGGTCGGCCCGATCACCGGCACATGCGGGTCGTGATAGGTGACCTCGGCCCCAAGCTCGCTGAAGCGGTCTAACAGGGCGAAGGTGGGCGATTCGCGCATGTCATCAACGTTGGCCTTGTAGGCCAGTCCCATGAGCAGGATGCGACTGCCCTTGACCGCCTTGCCACGGCAATTGAGGGCCTCCATGGTGCGTTGGACGACATATTCGGGCATCGCCCGGTTGATCTCCCCGGCCAATTCGATGAAGCGGGTGTGCACCCCAAACTCGCGCGCTTTCCACGTCAGATAGAACGGATCAATCGGGATGCAATGCCCGCCAAGTCCCGGCCCCGGATAGAACGGCGTGAAGCCGAAGGGCTTGGTCGATGCCGCCCGGATGACCTCCCAAATATCGATGCCCATGCGGTCGGCGGCTATTTTCAATTCATTGATGAGGCCGATGTTGACCGAGCGATAGATGTTTTCCAACAATTTGGAAAGCTCGGCCACTTGGGTCGAGGAAACCGGCACGACCCGCTCGAAGGCCGCGCCATACAGCGCAGTGCCGGCTTGCAGGCAGGCCGCGGTGTGGCCGCCAACCACTTTGGGAATATTGGTCGCGGCAAACTGCGGATTGCCGGGATCCTCGCGCTCCGGCGAATACACGACGAATATGGCGTCGCCCACTTTGAAGCCGGCCGCCTCGACTCGGGTGACGACCTCTTCCTCGGTGGTGCCAGGATAGGTGGTGCTTTCCAAACTCAGGATTTGGCCGGCCCGCAGGTGCGGCACCACCGTGTCCAGCGTCGCGGTGACGAAACTCAGATCCGGCTCGAGATGCTCATCAAGCGGGGTGGGCACGCACAAGATGATGGCGTCGCAGCTACCGATGCGGGAAAAATCGCTGGTGGCATCGAGTTTGCCGGAGCCGCGCGCCGCCGCTACCTGCGCGCTTGGAATGTGTTTGATATAACTCGTCCCGGCGTGCAGGTGCTCGATTTTCGTGCTGTCGATATCGAAACCAATCACCGCAAACCCCTTGTCGGCATAGGCAAGCACCAGCGGCAGTCCGACGTAGCCGAGCCCGACGACGCCGATAACAGAGGATTGTGGTTGGATACAGACGGGTTCGGACATATGCGGATAAGTGTGGGTAAGGATAAAAACGCTACCGCCCTTGGTCGCTTGCGCCAGTCCTGGCGGAAAACCTGAGGGATCAATCGGGAAAATTTGCCACCGCAGCGCCCATCCGGATCACTGCCACGTCAAACTGACACGAATTCCCGCCTGTTCAATAAAAAATGAACAAAAAAACCCCTCACACAATCATCCCGGCGGCGACCGTTTCGTTGGTGGCGGGATCGATGAGGATGAACGAGCCGGTTTGCCGGTTGCGGCGGTAGGAATCGTAGAACAACGGGACCGCCGCCCGCAGACAGACGCGACCGATGTCGTTCATCGCAAACCCATCGACGTCCTCGATTTTGTGGAGCGTGTTGATATCGACGTGATACCGGACCTGTTGGACCACGGCCTTGGTTTCCTGGGTGGTGTGGCGGAGGATGAACTTGGCGCGCGGCGGCATGGCGCGGGGGGAAAACCAGCACACCATCGCCTCGATGTCCTGGCCGACCTGCGGCGGATTGTTGGCCTTGACCAGCATGTCGCCGCGGGAAATGTCGATTTCGTCGGTGAGGGTGAGGCACACCGATTGCGGCGCGAACGCTTCACTGAGCTCCCCCTTGGGGCTATGGATGGCCTTGACGCGGGTGGTGAAACCGGACGGCAGCACCGTGACGGCGTCCCCGGGTTTGAAGACCCCACCCGCGACGCGGCCAGCGTAGCCGCGGAAATCATGCCACTCGTCGCTCATCGGGCGCACCACCCATTGGACCGGGAAGCGCGCCTCGACGTGGTTCTCCTCACCGGCAACATAGACGTTCTCCAGATGATAGAGCAGGGTCGGCCCCTCATACCACCCCATGTTTGCGGATTTTTCGACGACATTGTCGCCATTGAGCGCCGAAATGGGAATGAAGACGATTTCGACAATGTTATCCAGGCGCGAGGCAAACTCACGAAACTCCTCGATAATCCGATGGTACCCGGCCTCGCTGAAGCCAACCAGATCCATCTTATTGACGGCGACGACGAGGTGCTGGATGCGCAACAAATTGGCGATGAAGCAGTGCCGCTTGGTCTGCTCGATGACGCCTTTGCGGGCGTCGATGAGAATGATGGCGAGATTGGCCGTGGAGGCGCCGGTCACCATGTTGCGGGTATATTGGATATGCCCCGGCGTGTCGGCGATGATGAATTTGCGTTTCGGGGTGGCAAAATAGCGATAGGCGACGTCGATGGTGATCCCCTGTTCGCGCTCGGCCTTGAGACCGTCGGTGAGCAACGCCAGGTTGACGTTGGCGTCGCCGCGCCGCCGCGACGATTCCTCCATGGCCTCAAGTTGATCCTCGAAAATGGACTTGGAGTCGTAAAGCAAGCGCCCTATCAGGGTGGATTTGCCGTCGTCAACCGAACCGGCGGTGGTGAAGCGGAGGAGGTCCATGGGTGAGTCTAAAAGTAACCTTCTTTCTTCCGGTCTTCCATCGCGGTTTCGGAGCGCTTGTCGTCGGAGCGGGTGCCGCGTTCGGTTTGCCGCGCGGCGGCCACCTCGGCGATGACTTCGTCGAGATTGGAAGCTGTGGATTCAACCGCCCCGGTGCAGGTGGCATCGCCAATGGTCCGGAAGCGCACCACCCGCGAGGCGGCGGTTTCGTGGCTCTGGGGTTTGAGGAATTCAGTGACCGCCAGCAGCATGCCGTTGCGTTGGAAAACCTCGCGGTTATGGGCAAAGTAAATCGATGGCAGCGGGATCTCCTCACGTTTCATATACATCCATATATCCATCTCGGTGAAGTTGGAGAGCGGGAAGATGCGGAAGTGCTCACCGGGATTTTTGCGACCGTTGAACAAGTTCCAGAGTTCCGGGCGCTGGTTTTTCGGATCCCACTGGCCGAAATCATCCCGATGCGAGAAAAACCGCTCTTTGGCGCGGGCCTTTTCCTCGTCGCGGCGCCCGCCGCCCAGGCACGCATCATATTGGTGTTGCTCGATGGTATCGAGCAAGGTGACGGTTTGCAGTTTGTTGCGCGAGGCACCCGGCCCGGTCTCTTCGACCACCCGCCCCCGATCTATCGACTCCTGCACCGATCCGACAATCAGTCGGGCCGCCAGCAGCACGACAAATTCGTCGCGATACGCCATGGTCTCAGCAAAATTGTGCCCAGTATCAACGTGCACCAGCGGAAAAGGCATGCGCGCCGGCCAAAACGCTTTGCGCGCCAGCCATGCCATCACAATCGAGTCCTTGCCCCCCGAAAACAACAGCGCTGGTTTCTCAAATTGCGCGGCTGCCTCCCGAAGCACGAAAATCGCTTCGGCTTCAAGTTGGTCAAGGTGACTGAATCGGTAATTGGACATGGGGCGTGGGGCAACCAGCAGGAGGGGCACTGCGACCGCAGTTGGCTAACCACGGCGCCGCCCAAACTAGGGCCCCGCTGCGCTCCCGTCAAGAAATAATAGGTTTGTAGATCAGTTTAATATAGTATACTGATTCACAACGAGTTACAACTCCGGATTGATGGAAATCCGGTCGGTGATGGCTTCGAGGAGCTCAAACGCGGCGTCCTGC
The DNA here is from genome assembly GCA_903934285.1 of Akkermansiaceae bacterium. Taxonomy (GTDB): domain Bacteria; phylum Verrucomicrobiota; class Verrucomicrobiia; order Verrucomicrobiales; family Akkermansiaceae; genus Luteolibacter. The sequence continues at coordinate 57,412 of CAIZNN010000181.1, forward strand.
ACCGAGGAGGTCTCGGTATTGAGGACGAGCGCGGGGTTTTGCGGAGGCTCGAACGACCCGTCCTTGCCGGTGAAATGCGCGATCTCGCCCCGGGCCGCCTTGGCGTAGAGACCTTTCACGTCACGCTTTTCGCAAGTGGCATAGGACGCTTCGACGTAGACCTCGAACAAATCCGCGCCGAGCAGACCGCGCACCAAGTCGCGGAGTTCGCCGCGCGGGGTGATGGCAGAGACAAAGGTGATGATCCCCTGCGACACAAACAATTTAGCCGTCTCGGCAATCCGGCGGATGTTTTCCAGCCGGTCCTCGTCGCTGAACCCCAGGTTTGAATTCAGCCCGCTACGCAGGTTGTCGCCATCCAGAATAACGGTGACGCGACCTTGCTGGTACAAAACGCGCTCCGCGGCATTGGCGATGGTCGACTTGCCGGACCCGGACAGCCCACAAAGCCATACCACAATGCCACGCTGGCGCAGCAGCACCTGCTTGTCGTGGCGATTGAGGAAGCGGTGGAACTCAGGGTGGATGTTCATAAGAAAATCGGAAGAGAGAGTGGATGCTCTGAATGGCGCAAGGACGGAAGCTCCGAATGGCCGCAGCAGCTGCTGTCGGGGAGTGGGTGGGACGTTCAGACGTTGCGACTTTCAGACCCTCCAACCCGCCGCAACATATCACGAAAAACGTGATAGAGAAAGAGGCAATTGTAAGTTAAGTAACGCCGGAACAGCCGCCGGGGCTCCATGCAGAGCCGGTAGAGCCATTCCAGCCCCAGCCGCTGCACGAGCGCCGGAGCCTGGTTGACTTCGCCGGCGTGAAACGCGAAGGCCGCCCCAATCGCAAAGTAAACCCCGGGAGGCAGGCGCTCCTTGTGCCTGGCGATCCATTGCTCCTGCCGCGGGCAGCCGAGCCCAACCCAGATCAGATTGGCGTCGGCCGCGCGGATTCGTTGGCAAATCCGCTCAAACTCGTCCGCTGGCCAGTCGCCAAAAGGCGGCGCATAGGTGCCGCCAATGACGGCACCCGGAAAGCGTGACGCAAAAACTGCCGTGAGCTTGCTCAGCGTGGCCGGTTTCCCGCCTAACAAAAAATGCCGCAACTCCCCCACCCCGGCGCTGGCTTTGAGTACTTCCAGCATCAAGCTGGGACCGTACACGCGGTCGCGGAGTTTCTCCGCCGCCGCCAGACGCGAGTTGACCGCCCACAGCAAGGGCATGCCGTCGGGACAAATCAGATCAAAGCGCTCCATGGCTTGACCAAAGGCAACATCCGTGCGCGCCAGCGCGGCCACATGGGTATTGGCGGCTGCCACCGCATAGGCGCGCTCACCCGTCCCGGCGCGCTCAATCGCCCATGCCACCGCGCCCGCGTAATCGGTCGCAGCAATCGGCAAGCCAATGACTGGAATGGTTCGCATACCCATCAATTCGCCGGAATCCCGCGGGGCGGCACGCGCCCACTTATTTGCCCGCATGGGCGCTGCAGAGGTGCGGCGCACGGGCCGCGCACCAGCTGCCTCACACCCGGCAGAACGGTTCGACCGCGCGGAGATTGGCGTTGCCAGCCAGCGCCTGTGTCCGCAGCTCCGGCTCGTCAAACAGATAGAGCGCGTAGCCGCCGTGGCCCCCCCCACAATATTTGCAGGCAAGCGCTCCGGGCAGCGGCGGCAATGGTTCCATCCCCTCGTCAAGTTGGCTTTGATGATAGACCGACATCCCTTCAGCCAGACGCTGCCAATCGGCATGCAATGCCCCCTCCCGGGCAATGCGTGCCGACTCGGCAATCCGCCCGTAATCCCGCGGATGGTTCGCCACGCTGGGGGTGTCGTGAGGTTTGCCAGTCCACAGGATGGCCAGGCACCCTGTTAGAAAATCCCCGTTCCGCTTGAAGTCAAGCACCGGAGTGTTGCCGGAACGCCAGACACACAGGCCGGTCTCGCGAATCACCGCCGGATCCTGCCAGCCCACTCCCAGACCAAACTCCGAATCGACCCCATCACGACCGTTGAGCAGCGCCCACGCACCGCTGCCACCCAGGCCGGCCTGCTTCTCATAGGGCCATTCGCGCAGTGACACCAGCGGTGAAATGGCACAGTTGACGATGAACTCGCCTGGCCGCGCAAAACGCGGCACATCCAACCACCCACCGGCAAAATCGACGCGCAGCGGCGCCTCGGTGGGCGCCTGCACCCAGCGCACAATCGAACTGGTGGAAACCGGTTCAAACCGCGGCGGGGTCTTGGGCAGCACCGTGTATTGAGCACCCACCCGGGCGCACAGCTCGCGCTTGACCTCGCCGTATTTGTCGTCCTCGGTGACGATGAGGAAATCCGGGCGAATGCGCAGGAAATCCTCCGCGAAATCCAATCCTTCCTGGTGCCCCTGGGTGACAATCACCTCGTCGATCATACGCAGGCCCATCAGCAGGGCGCGCTTGTGATCATCGGGAATCGACGGCTTGCGGCGCTTGTGGTGCCACAGCACCTCGGCGGAGGCAAACGAGACAATCAGATAATCCCCCAACGCCCGCGCCTCTTCAAAAAACTGCAGGTGGCCGGCGTGGAGGATGTCGTAACATCCTGAAACAAATACTTTTTTCATGTGGATTACTCTTGGGCTGCGATGAGCGCGGGAATTTCAGCAATTTGGATTCAAGGGTGCAGCCAGTCCGCGATGGCGGCTATGACTTCGTCGCATTGGGCGGCGCTCAATTCCGGATAGACCGGAATGCTCAGCACCTCGCCGGTAAGGGATTCAGACACCGGACATGCCTGGATCGCGTGGGCCGGCAATTGCTTGAAACATGCCTGCTGATGGAGTGCCACCGGATAGTAAATCTCACAGCCAATGCCACGCGCCGTGAGGTGGCTCTTGAGCGCATCACGCCGGCCCGGCCCTGGCACCCGCAGCGTGAACTGATTCCAGACGTGCCCCCGGTCGGCCGCAGCCTGCGGCAGCACGATCCGCGCCGCCTCGCCGCCATCGCCGGCCAGCGCCTGGCCGACCCCGGGCAACCGCGACAACCGCGCGATGTAGTCCGTGGCGTTGGCGACCCGGCCGGCAGTATAGGCTCCAAGGTGCCGCAGCTTCACCCGCAACAGGGCGCACTGGAGTGCATCCATCCGGAAGTTGGCACCCACCGTCGCATGATAATAGCGCGGATGCATGCCATGATTGCGAATCCGCCGGAGTTGTTCCGCCACCTCCCCATCCTGCGTCGTGACCAATCCACCATCACCAAATCCTCCCAGATTCTTCGACGGGAAAAAACTGAAGCATCCCATCGCACCGAGCGTGCCGCAACCGCGGCCTTGATAGGTGGCGCCGATCGCTTGCGCCACATCCTCAATGACGCGCAGCCCGTGGGCCGCGGCAAAAGCGCCGAGGCCAGCCATGTCTGCCGCCTGGCCGAACAAATGCACCGGCACGATCGCTTTGGTCCGCGGCGTGAGACGGGCCGCCGCGGACTCGAGGTCAAGATTGAAGCTGACCGGGCAGACATCGCAAAACACCGGAATGGCCCCGGTCCGCGCAATGCACCCGGCGGTTGCGAAAAACGTGAACGCCGGACATAGCACCTCATCCCCCGGCCCGATGCCAAGGGCCATGAAGGCCGCCAACAGCGCGTCGGTGCCCGATGACATCGACACCGCATGCCCGGCACCGATGACTGCCGCGCATTCCGCTTCAAACGCCTCCACTTCGTCGCCGAGTATGAAGCGCCCCGTGCGGAGCACTCGGCTGAAGGCCGCGGTGAGTTCCTCTTCCAGCGGGTGATTCTGGGCATTGACGTCAAGCAGTGGGACGGGCATGGGATGATCGATTGTTAGTTTGAATCTCAGGTGATTGGGCAACCATAACGGAGCAGGAGCTTCTCGGCTTCGGCAAGGGCCATGCCGACTACCTGGTCCATGTTATAATAGCGGTAGCTCGCGAGGCGGCCCACAAAGCTCACATTCGCTTCGCCAGCCGCCAGCTGGACGTAGCGCTGGTAGGCGGCGCGTGCGTCAGGCGCGGGAATCGGATAGTATGGCTCTTCTCCCCGCTGCCAATCCTTGGGGTATTCCCGCACGATGGTGGTGGCAGCCACTTGTTGTCCGGTGGCATGCTTGATCTCCACTATCCGGGTCAACGGCACCTCCGGTTCCGGGTAGTTCACTTGCATCGCAGGCTGCCAAAACCCGGGCTTGCCCGCAATCGCCTCACGGCCCGCCAGTTGCCCGGGCGAAAATGATTCCGCCTCAAACCGCAACGAGCGATACGGCAAGGGACCATGCCTGTACGCGAAATATTCATCAACCGCTCCGGTGAACACCAGGTGCCTGCAACGCCAGCGTTGGCGCGCCTCCTGGAAATCCACCCCAAGATGAAGCTCCACCCCGCCGGACGCCGCCAGCATCCGCTCAAACAGCGCAGTGTATCCGTGCGCCGGCAGCGCTTGGAATTCTTCAGTTAGATAGCGGTCGTCGCGATCAATCCGCAGCGGGATGCGGCCGCACACCGACACATCCAACTCGCGCGGATGCCGCCGCCATTGCTTGAGCGTGTAGCTCTCAAAAAACAGTTCGTAGAGCTCCCTGCCAACCTGCGAGATGATGACTTCCTCCGAATTGCGCGGGGCCGCAATCGGCACCCGCACCGCGGCTAACCACGCGGCGAATTCCCCGCTGTTTGACGGCCGCCCAAGATACTCCTCAAACGTGTTGAGATTAATCGGAAAGCTCCAATACCGCCCCCGGGCATAACTCTTGATCGTGTATGCCACCGCGTGCCACCCGGTAAACCGCGACAGGTACTCGACAATCCGCGCGGCATTGGTGCGGAAATAGTGCGGACCGTAGCGATGCACCAAAACCCCCGCGGCATCGGTTTCATCGTAGGCATTGCCACCAACATGCCCCCGCCGGTCCACCACCACGCAATGCCACCCCGCCGCGGCCAGCCGCTCGGCCATCACACAACCGGCAAACCCGGCGCCGATGATCAGAAAATCTGTGGAGGCGTCCGGTTGCATGCTCGCGTTAGACTGAAATGCCTGCTGCTATCAGCGCCCTCAGTGGTTGACAGTGGCCGCTCCGGTTGATGCCGCCCGATTCACCCCGCAGCAGCTGGCGCTTGCGCCATCCCGTGGCTTGTGGGTTGGCGCGCATGCCCGGCGCCGCTGCGCCGCTCATCTCCGCCAGCCCCCGCTCATGGCTCCACGCACGCTACCGCCCTTGGTCGCTCCTCCCGCTTCTTGGAGAAAACCTATCACTTGGGCTGGGTAATGTTTGGGCTGGCACCGTTTTGCTGTTCTCCCCCTACGGGGAATAGCTCACGGCCACTATCGGTTCAATCATAACAAAACATTTCACGACGTTCGCATTGGCTGACTTGGGGCAGTCGCGTCAAGGCATCGGACGCCGCGGCAGCAGGATGGAAAACAGATCCATGTCAATCGCTTGCGGCTGCCCCAGAAAATCCATCAGGATCTTCACCCGTTCCGCTGCCGGCGCAATGCTCACCACCACCCCGCGCATGCCCGCCAGCGGACCGCTGGCCACTTCGACCTCATCGCCACACTCAATCGCCGGCGTGACGGTGAGGATTTCCTCGTCCGCGGTGGCATGACTGCGGATCTCCGCGCGCAACACCTCGACGAAGGACTCCGGCACCGACGGAATCTCCGGCCCGAACCGCACCAGCCCACGCACGCCTTGGCAAAAGGTCACCGCCCGCTCGCTTTCCATTAGCTTGAACTTCGCCAACAGATAGCCCGGAAACAACGGCTCCAGCCACCATACCGTGCCTCGCCGCGTCGCCTTGCGATACCTCAAGCGCGGACAAAACACCTCGATGCCCTCCAGTTCGCGCAGATGCTCGGCGGCTATGTGCTCCCGCTTCGTCTGGGTGCGCACGCAAAACCACGCCGCTTCGTTCATGTCAAATTCGTTCATTCCCCTAAGAGTTTTTGAAGTACCGGTAGCACCCGCCCGCTGCTGCGCATCCAATGCTCAATGCGCCCCAACCGTTCGGTTAGAAATTCCCGCCGCTCGGGGTTGCCTTCCACCCGCACCGCCTCCCCAAGCCGCCCGATCTTCACTTTGCCGCTATCCAGATGGGGGCGGATTTGCTCGCGGATGAAGCCGCCGACCAAGCGTTTCAATTCCACTGCCGGCTCGAAATACGTCCGCCGTTCCTCGCCCACCGCCGCCTCACGGACCGCCCCGAGCCCCTTCAAGGCACGCAAGCCTTGGCTGGCCGAGCCCTTGCTGATGCCCAACCGCAGCACCAAGTCATCCAACGCCAGCGGCTCCTGCGAAATAAACAACAACCCGTATATCTCCCCTATCGACCGGGGCAAACCCAGCACCCTCACCCCATCCACAAAAAAATCCACCACCTGCCGCTCCAGCGCTCCAAGCTCACTCGCTCCCTTTGACTCATTGTCCAACTGGCGGTTCATGGCCAACATTGTAGCCACGGTGACGGGTTGTTCAATCTTTTTTGAACAGCCCGCGAGGAATTCCGCTTGTTTTGCCCCCGCCCCGCTCGTCTTCAGTCGTCACTTCAACTCTCGAAGTAGGTGTAGCCGGCCAACCCCGCCCGGTACATGTCGAGAATTTCACGACGTTCCTTGGGTGAGATGAGCCCGTCGGCCACAGCCTGCTCAGCGAACGAGCGGAAACGTGTGACCAGTTCCTTCGGATCGAATTCCACGTAGGTGAGCACATCGGCCACCGTGTCGCCTTCCACCTCATGGGTGTACACCGGCTTGCCCTTTTCCATATGCACCCCGACGACATTGGTGTCGCCCAACAAGTTGTGCAGATCACCCAGGGTTTCCTGATAGGCTCCCACCAGAAAGACCGCGACGTAGTACGGCTCATCCGGCTTGAGCCCGTGCAGGGGCAAAACCTTGGCCACGTCCTCCTTGTCGATGAAGTGATCGATTTTCCCATCGCAATCGCAGGTGATGTCTGCCAGCACCGCGCGGTTCTTCGGCTTCTCATCCAACCGGTGAATCGGCATCACCGGGAAAATCTGGTCAATCGCCCATGAGTCGGGCAACGATTGGAACAAACTGAAGTTGCCGTAATAAAAATCCACCAGCGTCGATGACAGCTCGCGCAGATCCTCCGGAATATCCTCCAACTCCGCTATCAACTTGGAAATGCGCGTGATGATATGCCAAAACCAGGCTTCCGCCAACCCCCGCTCGCGCAGCGTGGCACTGCCATAGAAAAACTGGGCGCGCATCTGATCCCGATAGTAGGCGGCGTCGTTGAAGCACTCTTGCAGGTTCTTCTTGGAAACCACCTTGTTCACCTCGATGAGATTGAGCAGACTCTGCGGCGCATGCTCGGGCACCACCGGCGCCTTATCGCTGCTTTGCGCGCTGGTCACATCCAGAATGTTGAACACCAACACCGAGTAGTACGCCACCACCGCACGACCGCTCTCCGACACCAGAGTCGGATGCTCCACGCCGGCCTTGTCGCAGACTTGGGAGATCACCTCCACAATGTCCATGCAGTATTCGGGTATCGAATAGTTGCACGAGGAATGAAAATTCGTGTGCGACCCATCGTAATCCACCGCCATCCCGCCGCCGATGTCCAGCACTCCCATCGGCGCCCCTTCCTTGACCAAATCACAGTACATGCGCACCGCCTCAGTGGCCCCTTCGCGGATCGCCGCTATGTTGGGAATCTGCGACCCCTGATGATAGTGGAGCATTTTCAAACAATCCAGCTGGCCCGCTTCCTTGAGCCGATCCACCACATCGATCACTTGCGAGGCATTCAGCCCAAACACCGATTTGTCACCGGCGCTGTCCTGCCAGTGGCCGGAGCCACGGGTGGAAAGACGCACGCGAATGCCCAGATTGGGCAGCACGCCGATTCGCCGCGACCGCTCCAGAATCAACTCGAGTTCCGACGGCATTTCCAACACCAACATCACCCTGAGCCCCATCTTCTTCGCATGCAGCGCCAGATCAATGAATTCCTCGTCCTTGTAGCCATTGCAGATGATGTAGGCCTCCGGATCGTGCATGTGCGCCAGGGCGGCTATCAGTTCCGGCTTGGACCCCGCTTCCAGCCCGTAGTGGTACTTTTTGCCAAACTCCGAGATTTCCTCAATGACCTGCCGCTGTTGGTTGACCTTGATCGGGTACACGCCACGGTACTCGCCTCCGTAGCCATGTTCCTTGATCGCCTTGCGAAACGATTGGTTGATTTCCGTGATCCGCGAATGCAGCAAATCCCGGAACCGCAGCAACACCGGCAGATGCGTGCCCCGATCATGCAATCCTTCGATCACATCAAACAACGCCACCTCCGCCGCCGCATCCTCATCCGCCAATCGCACCGTCACCTGCCCCTTCTTGTTCACCCCGAAAAACCCGTGCCCCCATTTCTCCACACCATAAAGCTCGGCGGATTGGTCGGGAGTCCAAGCCTTGGCGACTTTGCGCTTGACGACTTTCCTGGATGACAAGGGGGGCGGAACCATGATGTATGAATCGAAATTTTGTCCCGCCCGACGGACGGCGCGGCAGTATGCTCACTGCAGCCGCAGGTTCAATCTCGAACATCCACAAATTCCGGGTCACGCCTCATCGCGTCCTGCCACCTCCCCACCACCGCAACCGGCCTCGATTCATGTCCCCACCACGGCGGACGATCCGGTCTCGCCGGTGCGAATCCGAATCGCCTGCTCCACATTGGAAACAAACACCTTGCCATCCCCCACTTTCCCGGTGTTGGCGCTCTTCACCATCACTTGCGCCACCATCTCCGCCGCCGCATCGTCCACCACCACCTCGATTTTCACCTTGGGCAGAAAATCCACGGTGTATTCCGATCCTCGATAGATTTCCGTATGCCCTTTCTGCCGCCCGAAGCCCTTGACCTCGGTCACGGTCATCCCTTGGATCCCTGCTTCCGCCAGGGCTTCCTTCACTTCTTCCAGCTTGAATGGCTTAATTATGGCTTCGATTTTTTTCATGATGTGACAATGTGGTTGAGTCAATGGTAGACAGCAAACGGCGTGCCAATCTTGGCTGGAATCTCCCATTGCGGCACCTGCCCGCAATTTATCGCCCGAAGCCGGATTTGGCCAGCCGAAATGCGCTCACTTGTCACCCGATGGCCCTGACCACCAATTGTCTGGCGCTGAACAAGCTGCCGTGAGCGTCTTCGCGCAAGGCCCGTGCTCCGCTCGTGCGTTGCGGCCCGAAATGCCCGCGATAGTGCTGAAACAGCCCATCCACATACGATTTCGAGCCCAACACCAATCCATCTGAGAAATACCTCACCCGGCAGCGCAACAACGCGCCGCGGCTCAATTTCCCCAGCCGCTGCTTTTCTGCCGCCGATTCCTCATTTGAGAATCCCGCCTTCGTCCTTGCGCCGCCGGCTTGGGCGGTCGTCCGCAATTGGCCGTCCTCAAACAACCAGCAGCGATACACTTCCGCCGCGCTCATGCCTTTGGCCACGGCGGGGGTGTCCCACGCCGTCGCGCCGCGCTCGCCGTGGCCGGCCACCTGGCACAGCCCCAGGCGTGCCGCCTTGCCGCCGCCCATTGCTTCGCCGTAGCCGCACCACCGATAATCCTTCGGATCTTTGACCATGCCCGCGCGTACCGGGTTGAGGTCGATATAAGCTGCTATCGTCCGCAGCGCCTCGCCATCCTCCACCAGCACGCTCTTGAAGCGTTCCATCCACAGCGTGCCGCGCCGTCCCCGGTGCCTGTTGTACCAGCGTGAAAACCTCTCCTTCAGCTCCTTGACAAACACCGGCAGGTTGCACATCCGACGCAGATAGCCGGCGATGAGTGCCTCCGCATCCTCCGGCATCCCGCCTGTCCGCAGGTCCGCCAACTCTGCCCGCAGTGCTGCGATATAGGTCCGCGAATAGAGCAGGCGCAAGTGGTCGAGCAAGTGTTCCTCGCCGTCCGGGCCGGCAAATTGCGCCACGAACTCGTCGTGGGACGGCACCCGCGCCAGCACGTGAAAATGGTTGTCCATCATTGCGTAGGTGCGGATTTCCACCCCGGCAAAGCGTGCCAAGCGCCACATCAGGCGGCGCAGCGCTTCTTTCTCCGTGTCGCCGAGCAAGCGTTCGCCGCCCGCGGTGCGGCTCATGATGTGGTAGCTCGCCCCGTCCGCCGCACCCAGCACGAGCCGCCGCCTCCGCCCCTTCCACCCGCGGGCGAACACCTGCCCGAGGCACGCCCCCGTCGGCAATTCAATCCGTGCCAGGGGCGAGAGCGTGCGTCGCGGCACCCCTGCATCCCCCACCGTCGCTTCCATTTCGTCATGTCCTGGCCCATCCCTCGACTCCCTCGACTCCCTCGACTCCCTCAACTCCCTCGACTCCCTCCCATTCCCTCCGCCGGCCAACCCGGATTCGACCATCGCACTCAACGTATTACACCCACGGCACGGCAATTTCATAACACAACAAGAGCGGGTTTCGTCGAGCGAGTCAAGAACATAATGCCTGGCAGCATGTGCCTGGCCGCATATCGTTGAAATCTGAGTCTTGAAAGTGGGGGCTGGTTTTGCACACTCAGCGCATGGCGAAGGTGATGGTGGGATTATCCGGCGGGGTTGACAGCGCGGTGGCGGCGGCACTGCTGGTGGAGCAGGGGCATGAGGTAGTCGCCGGCTACATGAAGAATTGGATCAATGAGGAGGGGCTGCCTGGGGATTGCCCGTGGGAACAGGACATTGAAGACGCACGGGCAGTGGCCAAAACGTTGGGGATCGAGTTTCGAGTGATCGATTTGATCGGGGCCTATCGCGCGCGGATAGTCGACTATCTCATCGATGGCTACCGCGCGGGCATCACGCCCAATCCGGATGTGTGGTGCAATCGAGAAATGAAGTTTGGAGTGTTTCTGGATTACGCGCTGGCCCAAGGCTTCGAATTGGTGGCCACCGGTCATTACGTCCGCAAGCGCACCCTGAGTGACGGCACGGCGGTCATACTGCGGGGCGCCGATCCTAACAAGGATCAGAGCTATTTTCTGTCGCTGCTGACGCCACACCAGGCGAGACACGGGTTGTTTCCGAGCGGCGAAATGCTCAAGCCGCAAGTGCGGGAAACCGCGCGGCGCTTTGGGCTGGCGGTGGCAGAGAAGAAAGACAGCCAGGGGATTTGCTTTCTTGGGCAAGTGAAAATGAGTGATTTCTTACGCCACTATCTGCCGGATTCGGTCGGCGAGATTGTGGATACGACAGGGCGGGTGATGGGTGAGCACCGCGGCTTGCATCTCTATACCATCGGCCAACGCAAAGGACATGGGGTGGCCTCGCCGCGCGAGGGCATGGCGTATGTGGTGGTGGGCAAGAACCACGCCAAGAACCAATTGGTCATCGGCTGGGACCGCGTGGATTCGCCGGGGCTATACGCGCAGCATTGCGTGATCGGCAGCATTTCGTCGCTAGCGGGGCCGTTGGAATCAAGACAGCGGGTAGACGCCCAACCGCGCTACCGGTCGCGCGCGGAGAGCGCAACTGTGCAACCCCGCGACGGTGGCAAACTGGACCTGGTGTTCCGCAACCCGCAACGCGCCATCGCCCCCGGCCAAATCTGCGCGTTTTATGACGGCGGCCAACTCCTCGGCGGCGGCGTGTTTGAAGAGATCCTGGACCGGGAATAGGAATCGGTCCGGCGGGTCATTGTGTCCGGCGAGTCATTGTGTCCGGCGGGTCATCGGTGCCGCGCCGCACGCAAGGCGCCACCCTTCACGAGCGGCGCACGGCGGCGGCTTTCCCCCACGGGGCTTGGCAAGCCGCGTTGCCTGGTGGCCAACCCTTGGCGAGGCTTCGCCTCAGACCCAAGACCCAAGACCCAAGACCCAAGGCCCAAGGAGCAAGAATTCGACCTAACGAAATCACACGCATTGTTTCAAGGACACTAGCCGCCGGTGCGCGGTGGGGGGCGCTTTTTCTGCGGGTCGGGGGCGGTTTTTGCTGAGGAGGAACCGCTTTGCTGCCGCGATTTTTGAGCGGTGGCCTGTTGTTCGGCCATGCGCTGGACCCAGCTTTTCTTACCACCATCCTTGCGGAGCTTGAGTTCAGGCTCGGGGATGCGGTTCATGAGCCAGGTTTGACCGATGGAGAAGATGTTCTGGGTGGTCCAATACAAGGCGAGAGCCGAGGCGAAGTTATAGCAAAAGAAGAAGAACATGAACGGCATGAACATGATGATGCGCTGTTGCATGGCGTCCCCGGTCTTGGGCGTCATCCTGATTTGCAGGAAGCTGGAGATCGCCATCACCACCGGGAGGAAGTTGATCGGCACGCCGCCCCAATACATCAGCGTATCGGGCTGGGAGAGATCGTTCACCCAGAGGAACCCCTGGCCCCGCAGCTCCACCGCATATTGCAACATGCGATAAAAGCCAAAAAAGATCGGGATTTGAATGAACATAGGCAGACAGCCGCCGAGCGGGTTGATGCCATATTTCCGATAGAGCCCCATTGTCTCGGTGTTGAGCTTGTTGGGGTCGTCGGCGTATTTCGCTTTCAGCTTGGCCATTTCCGGCTGGAGCTTACTCATCCGCTTCATGGTGTGAGTGGACTTGGCATGCAACGGCCAAATGACTATCCGGACCACGATGGTGAGGAAAATGATGGCCAGCCCCCATGCCCATTTTTTGGCGATGCCATTGAGATAATAGTGGAAGAAGTTGAGGGTGCGGTTGAGCACGTTGGAGACCACGCCGAACCATCCATATTGCATGAGATCTTCCCAGCCGTTGCCCATTTTGCGGAGCATGGGGTTGTGTTTGGGACCGATGAAGACGCGGCAGGCGATGGTATGTTTGGCGTTCGGCTCGAGTGAGACATCCGGCAGCCGGAGTCCTGCCCGAATCGACGGCAGCGCAGTGGCGCCGTCCTTGAGTTTGACTTTGGAGGGTTTGGCCCACACGGTCGTCTGCAGCGACTCCTTAGGTCGAATGGCGGTGGCGAAGAACTGGTTGGTCACGCCGGCATATTGGATTTTCTTGTCCGCCGGACTGTTGACAATGGATTTTTCGGTGGACAGCCAGCCGCCTGTGAAACTTGAGGCATCCGTGAAGCTCATCGAATTATTCTCAAGCCAGAACACGCCGGTCTGCTGAATGACCTCTGCCTGATAGAGGGGTGCGGCTTCGCCAACATAAATGCTCCATTGTTGCAGGTTGAGCGCGGCGGCCGAGGCGTTGTCGAATTGCAGGTCGAAATCCAGCAGGTACGGGGCGCCGGGCTCGCCGGTAGCGACCAAGCTGAAGGTCTTCTTGACCACCAGGCCGGATTCCAGTTTGGCGGCGTAGACGACCTTGGTGCCGGGAACCGACTCCGCCTCATCGTAGGAGTAGCTGATGTTTACGAGGGATTCATCGGCAGCCGCCAAGCCGCCGATGGGTCCGCCGCCGCGTTCATTGATGCGGACGAACTCCTTGTGATTGCCGACCTGGAATTCGGTCTTGAAATCGGCGAATTTGATGCCGCCGCCGATATTGGAAAAGGTGAATAAGACCTTGTCGGTAGCCAGGGTGACGAACTCCTCCTCGACGGGCGGCGGCGGCGGATCGACGAGGAGGCCGGCGGTGGCAGGAGCCAGGGGCCCCTCAGCCGGAGCCGCGGGGGTGGCGGGCAGGTCCTTTTGCAGGGCCTCCTGGCGGGCCTTGTCCTGACGGGTCTTGTCTTGGGCAGTCTTGTTGGATTGGAGGAGTCCGACGGCTAACAACGAGCCGCAGACAGCGAGAACAACCCAGGTTTTTCGGTCATACATAAGTGGGGAGGAGAAGGGGGTTAGTGGTGCAGGTGATTGCAATGACGGGAATGGGCGGCATGGGAGGATGCCGCTGCCGGCGTCGGGGGGACCGGGTCATAACCACAACCACCCCACGGATGACAGCGGAAAATCCGACAAATGCCAAGCCAGCAACCACGCAGCGGGCCGTGGGCGTCGACGGCTTGCAGCAAATAGTTTGAACAGGTCGGGGTGAAGCGGCAACCGGCGGCGGGCCCGGCGGCAACTTTCAGCATGGGATTGAGCACCCGTTGGTAAAAGCGGATTGCGATACGGATGAGCGTGCTGAACAAGTTAGAGATCACGTGGGGCTTCAGGACGGGGGAAAAGGCCCAAGCGCTTGGCCTGCTTGAACCAATCCGCCTGGAGTTCGGCGAAAGTGGCCCGTGCCGCGCCGGGGCGGGCGATGGTGACCAGGAACCGCCGGAGATCGGCAAATCCCGGGGCGTGGGCTTGCACCAACGCGCGGAAATGGCGGCGCAGCAGCACGCGGTCGTGCGCCTTGCCGCTGCGGCGGGTGGTGATGAAGCCGGTTCTCAAGGACTCCAGGGAGGGATCGGCGAGCGTGCTCAAGACGACGAAGCGCCCGGCTTTGGCTTGGCCGATGGACTTGACGCGAGCGAAGTCGGCGCGCCGGGTGATACTGAATTTCCGCGGGAGGCGCATGACGGGGACGCATCGGGCATCCGTGGCGGCGCGTCAACGGACGCTCAGGAATGCTGCTGCGTGTGGCGCGCGAACTGGATCTCCACGCCCTTGGGAATCAGACGCTTGCGGCCTTTTTGGCGGCGGCGGCGCAGGATGTCGCGGCCGGATTTGGTGGCCATGCGGGCACGAAATCCGAATTGGTTTTTGCGGGTGCGCTTGGATGGCTGGTAGGTGCGTTTGCTCATGGCTGATGCCTGGGGGTGAAGAGTTGGGTGACCGCCGATACGTCCGTGCGGACGCGCAGCCTAGCCACAGAAACCCGCTTGTCAATCCGCCAGTGTCAGGAAAAGCGAGATTTTTTCCGAATTTGCCACCTGCCCGGTCAGGACGGGGTGGGCAGGGGACGATGCCATGGGAAATTCAATGGATTCCGTTCTTGCGGCAGGAGGAGGAACAACTGTTGCACTGGATGCAATGGTAAGACGAAATCGTCAATTGCTTGGTTTGGGGATTGCGGACGATGGCGTCAACCGGGCATTGTTTCTCGCAGATTCCGCATTGCACGCACTGGCTTTGTTCGATTTGGCGGCGCTTGAAGGCCACCATTGAAAACAGCCCCAGCAGCACCCCATACGGGCAGACGAAGCGGCAGAACGGCCGATAGACCCACAGCCCCAGCAGCACTGCGGCGGCGAAAATCCCCCATGCGGTGAGGTCCCCAACAAACAACACGCCCGGCTCGACCAAGCCGCCTTGCAGCCAGTGGCTGCCACGCTGAATCCAGCCGTAGCCGAAAAAGAAGGCGGTTTTGTAGGGATCGAGCAAGCAGACGAGGAAACAGGTGCCGCGAAGAGCCAGCCAAGCGGTGGCCAGCAGCGCCACGACCGGCAGGCCGCGCAGGATGGCATGGGGAACAACGGGGATTTTCAGCGGGCGTCGGCCGCCGAGCAGATGTTGGAGGACGCCGAGCGGACAGCCCGCCACACAAAACACCCGGCCCATGATCAAGGCCACCGCCAGTGGCAGCAAAAACATCACACCGGTGCTCAGCCCGATCAATTCCGGATGCCTCAGGCCAATCGCCAGATTCGCCACGGACCCGACCGGACAGATGCAGCCGCCGCGGATGAAGCCGAAGTAGAGCAGGGACATGACCGCGGGAATCCAAAACCGGCGGAAATGGACATGCCGCCACACCATCACGCAGCCGAGCAGCAGAATGGCCGCCAGCATCGCGATATCCGCCGCGAGCCACCCGCCGGACTCAGGCACAAATTGTTGCGGGCAGGATTGCTGGCGATAGGCGGAGATGACCTCATTGGAACTGATTTCCTGGGCGCTGGGGATTTTATAACACGGCGGCGCGGGCGCCGCCTCCTGCGCCACGGCAACCTGACCGACCGCCATCGCCAACCAAACGACCAGCCACCAGAGCGGCCTCATGATGCCGCCCCGCTTTCCGCGCCCGCCCCACGGAGCGACTGTTCCAATTCATACTCGCCACGGAAATCGTCCTCCGGATAGGAATGCGCCCACTCCACGGCATCCTCGGGACACACCGCGGCAATCGCACAGCGGTTGCAGCCGATGCACAAATCCGGGCGGATGATCAGAAACATCGATTTGGTGCCCAGCTCGTTGCAGCGCTTGGCACATTTGCCGCAAGCGGTGCATTTGGCATCATCGATGGTATAGATGTGGTAGCCGTCCTTGCCACCGGCATATTCCCGTCGCTTCACCGCGTCATAGGGGCACACGCGCACGCCCTGGCTTTGGATCAACTCCGAGGCGACGTCGAGCTCCGCGATGTGACCATAACAAGCCACGCAATAGGAGCATTTCTTTTGATCATTGACTGCCTTGACGGCGGAGGGGCTCCTAACACATGCAGTCTCGCAGAGCGCGCAGAACGTGCATTTATCAGGGTTGATGCGCCAGACGTAGGGGCCCTTGGGCTGGGAAAAAACCGCGTCCGGATCGCTGCCGGTGAAAATCCGCCACGCCGTGGCGCCCAACACGGATGCGCCAATGAGCTGCCCGCCAAACCGGATGAACCTGCGCCTGCCCCCGCTCACTGGCCCGCCTTTCCCGAGTGGGTGCCACTGGCTTTCCCGGCCGCGGAATCGGCGCCGGCATCCGCGGCGGCCGGAGGCGTCGGCTTCCAGGATGCGGGCAGGACAAACCCCCCGCCTAACAAATCAGGCGGGGCCTTGGCGCCGGACACCTCCAGCAAGGCCGCCTGGAGCCGTGCAGCCTCCGCCGCGGACACCTTGTTCAGGTCGACCAGCAACGAGGCGAGGGGCATTGTTGCGGTTGCCGCGAGGGTGGTGAAATCCTCCGGCTTGGCGAAATCCGCGGCGCAACTGGCGGTGAGGGCATAACTGGAGACCACCGCCACATCGACCTTGCCGTCCAACAGGGCGCTCAAATTCTCACTGCAACTTGAAAAACACAACTGTTGCGCCGGCCGGAGGTGGTTGGCTGCCAACAGTTGCAATGGCGCCTGGTGCTTTTCATAGGAATCGTCCCGACCCAGCGCGATGCGCTTGCCCTGGACGTCGGCCAGCGTGCGGACAGGCGATCCGGACAATGTTAGAAACACCCCGGTCATCGACGCCTTGTTGTCGGGATCGAGCAAATCGGCCACCCGCTTGAAGCGGGCCAAGGATTTGTTAGAATACTGCAATGCGGTCCATGGTTTGCATAACACACCGTCATATTGTCTGGCGAGGATGGCTTGCTGCAAATCGAAGACCTCCATGAAGTAGGTCAAGTCCAGCGTGATTTGGTGGCGGGTTTGTAACTCCGCCAGCAGCGAATCGAAACTGCGGGTCGCGATCCGGCCGATGCAGTCACAGGCAGTCTTGCGGCAATAGACGTCATTGACTGCAATTTTCAACACCAACGGCTTGCGTGCCGCGGCTTGGGGCGGCGCGGTTGCCGGCGCGGTGGCGAGGGCGGTTTCCGGGTTGGCCGGTCCCCTGCCCTCGCCAGGCGCGGCCGCGACGAAAAGACCGAGTGCCGCGAGTGGCGTCACCCAAGCCTTCATTTGGCAGGCGGAGCGACGGGTTCGGCGGTGGCGGCAGAGTCCGCCACGCCCGGCACGCACTTGACGATGCAGTTCTTTTGATCCGATGCCAGATAGAGCGCGCCCTTGCTGTCGACGGCGATGGGAATCTCGTTGCATCCTTCGACGAGCTCAGCGAGGCCGGTGACCGGCTTCTCGGTCTTGCCGGTGTTATCATATATCTTGACGCGGGTTGGGGATTTTTCCACGGTGACGATAGAGCCATCGGCGAGGCAGGCGACATTGACCGGGTTGCAGCACCCGTGAAACTCCGCTTCCTTCTCTCCCCGCGCGCCGAATTCAGCGACCCGCTTGCCGTCCAGGAAGGTCTGGACTTTGAACGCCCCGAGGTTGGCGACCACCAGCGAGTTGGCAGCCGGCCCCGGGCAGAAATCGAAAATGCCGCAGCACAGGCGGAACACCTTGTCGATGCGCCGGGTCTCCTTGCCCACCTCGCCGGTCAACGCATAGAACACGAGGCTTTGCCGGGCGATGTCGGCGATGACGAGTTCCTTGCCGATGAAATGCGCGTCGGTGGCAGAAAACACCCCGGGAAGCTTGATTGCGGAAAGTTTGACACCCGCCGGGTCAAACACCCAACATTTGACCCCGGCAGCCTCCTGCATCTTGACTTTCTTGCCCTGAAACTCGCGCGTGGTCTCCGTCAGTTCGCCGGCAATCAGATAGATCCGGCCCTCCGCCACGGTCATGGCAGTCGGCGCCGGCTGCATGTCCGCTTTGAAGCTGCCGGTCATTTTCCCGTCGGCATCGTAAATCACCACCGTCCCGTCTTGGAGCAGCACATGCAAGTGGTCCTTGGCATCCATGGCCAGGCAGGCCGGCGGGGCCTTGATCTCATTCTGGCCAAAAGATTTAGCGACCTTGTAGGCGGGAACTTCCGCAGCAAGAACTGCTGAGAGCGACACCATCGCGACTAGACTGCGGCAAACGACATTTGAGTACTTGCTCATCACCTTGAGTAGGGATCGCCGCGGAGCGGGTCAAGGCATTTTGCCAGCGCCATAAATCACGCATGTCATTTGCCAGTCCGTGCGCAGCAGTCCGCCGCAGGGCGGGCAATCACAACAACCCTGGCACGGGGGACTGGTGGCGAGACGCCGCCACCACGGCCTGCCGCGAGACGCGGCGGCCCCCCGACGCATCACGCGTAGCTGCGGATGGAGACGTGGACGTCGTCGAATTGCAACGGTTCCTTGTGCAGCACGGGGGCCGCTTCCGGGCCCTTGTATTCCCATGCCGAGACATGGGAGAAATTCGCATCATCGCGTTTGGCCTCGCCGGCCTGGGTGTTGCCGGCGATGACATCAGGGTCCTTGTCGAAGAACTGGTGTTCGAGCCGGAAATGGCCGCCGCAGGATTCCTCACGGTCGCGGGCATCGTAACACATCACCTCGGCAAATTCGAGGAAGTCGGCGACCCGGCCGGCCTTCTCGAGTTCCATGTTAGCATTTTCGCCGCTGCCGGGGATGCGCACGTTTTTCCAGAACTCCTCGCGGATGGCGGGGATTTTCGCCAGCGCTTCGGTTAGGCCTTCGCGTGAGCGGGCCATGCCGCAATGCTGCCACATGGTCGCGCCCAATTCACGATGGAACGAATCGACGCTGCGGCGGCCTTGGATGGCGAGGAGTTTGCCGGTGCGTTCGCGGACCTTCGCCTCGGTTTGTTTGAACTCGGGCATGGCGGTGCCGATGCTGCCGGGTTTCTGGGTGACGAGGTAGTTGGCGATGGTGGTGGGGATGACAAAATAGCCGTCGGCCAGCCCCTGCATCAGCGCCGAAGCCCCGAGGCGGTTGGCGCCGTGGTCGGAGAAATTCGCCTCGCCAAGCACATGCAGGCCCGGGACGTTGGACATCAGATTGTAGTCCACCCACAGGCCGCCCATGGTGTAGTGGACGGCCGGATAGATCATCATCGGCATTTGATAGGGGTCCTCGCCGGTGATTTTCTCGTACATCTGGAACAAATTGCCGTAGCGGGATCGGATGGTGCCCTCGCCGAGACGTTTGGTGGCATCGCGGAAATCCAGATAGACGCCGAGGCCGGTGGAGGCGATGCCGCGGCCGTCGTCGCAGGCTTCCTTGGCGGCGCGGGAGGAAATATCCCGCGGTGACAGGTTGCCGAAGGACGGGTATTTCCGCTCGAGGTAATAGTCCCGGTCATCTTCCGCCACATCGGCGGGATTGATCTGCTTTTTCTGCAGTTGTTGGGCGACCTCCTTGGATTTGGGCACCCAGATGCGGCCGTCGTTGCGCAGCGATTCGGACATCAGGGTGAGTTTCGACTGGTAATCCCCGCTCACCGGGATGCAGGTCGGATGGATCTGGGTGAAGCAGGGGTTGGCGAACAAGGCGCCGTGCCGCGCCGCGCGCCAGGCGGCGGTGACATTGCAGCCCATCGCATTGGTGGACAGGAAAAACACGTTGCCGTATCCACCGGTGGCCAGAATGACCGCATCCGCGGCGTGGCTGGTGATGGCGCCGGTGGCCAGATCGCGCACCACGATGCCCTTGGCATGGCCATCGACGAGCACCAGATCGAGCATCTCGCTGCGCGCATACATTTTCACCCCGCCCTTGTGGATTTCCTTTTCCAATGCCTGATAGCATCCGATGAGGAGTTGTTGGCCGGTCTGGCCACGCGCGTAGAAAGTGCGCGACACCTGCGAGCCGCCAAACGACCGGTTGTCGAGCAGGCCACCGTATTCGCGGGCAAAGGGCACGCCTTGGGCGACGCACTGGTCGATAATCGCATTGGACACCTCCGCCAGACGATAGACATTGCCTTCGCGGGCGCGAAAGTCGCCGCCCTTGATGGTGTCGTAATACAGGCGGCGCACCGAGTCGCCGTCATTCTGATAGTTCTTGGCGGCGTTGATGCCACCTTGCGCGGCAATCGAGTGGGCCCGGCGCGGGCTGTCCTGATAGCAAAAACATTTCACTTGATAGCCCAGCTCGGCAAGCGAGGCGGCGGCGGCGCCACCGGCCAGGCCGGAACCGACGACGATGATGGAGAATTTCCGTTTGTTGGCCGGATTGATGAGCTTCGAGTCCATCTTATGCTTGGACCATTTCTGTTCAAGCGGGCCGGATGGGATTTTGCTGTCGAGAATCATGGGAGTGGGGGGAGTGAGAGTTGAGGATAGGATTAGTGCTTCACGATGCCGAAAAAGATGGCGACCGGGATGGAGACGAAGCCGACCCAGATCACCACGGCGTAGCCGAGGGACAGCCCCTGGATGATGCTTTCACATTTTTTGAAGCGCAGCCCCAGCGTCTGGAAAATCGACGCGACGCCGTGGCTCAAATGGCTGCAAAGCAAGGTCATGGCGATGAGATAGAACAAGGTGGCGGGCCCATAGCTGAAGCCATCAACAACCATTAGCCAGGCATCGTGGCGGACCAATTTCTCGCCGTTGTGCATGACGGTTTCCTTGTAGCGGTCGAGCGTGTCGTACTCGTTGCCGATGCGCATGGTGAAGTGCAGCATGTGATAGATGAAAAACGCCAGCAGGGTCAGGCCGGAGAGGATCATCGAGCGGGATGAGATGGAGGCCTGGATGACCGCCTGGCATTCGTAGGGTTTGCGGGCGGCGCGGTTCTGGAGGGTGAGGCTAACGGTGGCGGCCACATGCAGCGCCAGCGCCGTGAGCATGACCAGGCGGAAGAGCCAGATGCCGGCGCCGTGGATCATGTGATGGAGGAAATACGCGTAATCGTTGAATGCCTCGCGGCCGACGAAGACCAACAGATTGCCCACCAGATGGCCGGCGAGGAACAGCACCAGAAAGGCTCCGGTAAGGGCGACAATGATCTTTTTCCCAAT
The DNA here is from genome assembly GCA_903934285.1 of Akkermansiaceae bacterium. GTDB lineage: Bacteria > Verrucomicrobiota > Verrucomicrobiia > Verrucomicrobiales > Akkermansiaceae > Luteolibacter. Next base: position 78,759 of record CAIZNN010000181.1, read on the forward strand.
CGAAGAGGTCCAGATGGCGGTGAGGCTGGCAATAATGGCATTCATAGCAGGTGTGAAAACAGTCGGAACGGCCGAAACGGCGCCCGCGACGAATAGGCACTCCTCCGCAACTTTACAAGCGCAAGCCGTCGCCGGGGCAGAATCCGTGAAGCGAAAGGCAGGATTTGCGCGGTCGGGCGCTGCCGGCACCCCTGGTGGGCCGGCCCAACAAGCGCACGCGGCGGGCTCAAAATGGCTTGCGCAGGCCGAGCCAGGCTGCCAGCGCTGCGGCCGCGATGCATAGGATCATCACCAGCGTGGCCGGCAGCACCTTGCGCTTGGCCAACACCGGGGCCGCGCCAAGAAACACCCACATCGCGAGCTTGATCACCCACCAGAACTGTCCCAGCGGTGGATTTTTCAGCATCGCAAAGCCCACGGCCATAATCAGCAGCAGCGAAATCCCGTGCAACATGGACGCGCCCTTCTTGCCCGAACCGCCGAGCAACACGGCCCCAAGTGAGGTGAACAAGGCGAACACGCCGGCGAGATGCAACGTTTTGAGGAGAAATGGATCCATGGTGGGGGGGGGCAGGTCGCCGCAGTGTCGTCGAGTTTTCCGCCCGCGCAAGCAAGTATTGCGCGCCAGCTGCAAAATCACGCCTACTTCTCCGGCGCTTTCCCGATACGATACAGATGGCTGCGTGAGCGCAGGATGAGCGAGTTGTTATAGACGGCGGGCGAGGCCATGAAGCCATCGCCGAGCTGGTTGTTAGCGAGCAACTGGTATTCGTCGGCGGCGGCGACCACGGGGACTTCGCCCTCCTCGCCGAAGAAATAGATGCGACCCTCGGCGTACAGCGGCGAAGCGGAGAAAGCGCCTCCCAGGCGTTTTTGCCACACGCTCTGGCCGGACTTGGCATCGACGCATGAGATCACCCCCGCATCGCTGATCATGAACAGGCGCCCGCCGCGCAGAATTTGCGAGGAGCGCGTCGGCGCGTTCTTGGCAAACTTCCACGCCACGTGAGTGTCGGTCACATCACCGCGCCCGTCGGGGCGCACGGCGAAGAGTTGATAGCCGCCGGCCGCGCTGGTGACATAGACCAGCCCGTTGCCGAACAATGGCAGGGCCGCCGCGTTCATGCCGCCGCTGCGCACCCGCCAAATCTCCTCGCCGGTTTGCGGGATGTAGGCGATGGTGGCGCCGGCACTGGGACTGACCAATTGCTGCTGGCCCTGCACGGAAATGAGCGCCGGGGTCGAGTAGGCTTTGTGATAGTCGGTATCGTCGGTATCATAGACGATGTTGCGATCGCGCTTCCACACCGTCTTGCCGGTGAGCTTGTCGAGCGCCGCGAGGTATTGCACATCGACCCCGTCGAAGGTGAGCACGAGCAAGTCGTCCACCACAATGGGTGAGGAGGCCGGACCGCGGAAATGGTTGCAGGCAAAATCCTGGCGCGTCCACAGCGGCTTGGCGGTGGCGGTGTCGAGGCAGGCCGTGCCATGCACGCCAAAATGCAGATAGACCCGGCCCCTCTCGAGCACCGGGGTCGGCGTGCCATAGCTGTTCATGGGATGGCAATACTGTGGGGTGGCAATTTTGAAAACGACCACATCGTGCAGGATCTTGCCTGACTCGGCATCCACGCACGCCGCACCTAACTCTTTGCCATCCTGGCTGGCGGTGGTCATCCAGATCTGTTGGTCCCACACCACCGGCGACGACCACGCCTTGCCAGGCAGCGGGGTTTTCCAAAGCACGTTGTCCGTCTCGCCAAAGGAGACGGGCAAGCCCTGTGCCAAGGTTTGGCCGTCGGCGCGCGGGCCGCGAAACTGCGGCCAGTTCTCACCGCCGCGCACCGCCATGGTGTTCCATGAGACGAGCGCCAGCCACAGGATGGCACGATGGGATGGGACGAAATTCATCGGGACTTTCACGTGCCGTTGAGAATACCCATCCCTTCTGGAGTGCCAAGTGATTATCTGGAAATTCTCCGATTCGCTCCCCCTGGCTTGGCCCCAAGCGCCACGACCCCCGCGACATCCAGAGGGTCTTTGACCGCTTCTTCCTGACCGTTTCTTCCGGCTCCCGCAAGGACCGCTGGCGCACTCAGGGCGCCGGCGCGGCCTCCGCCAGCAACCGGGCGGCGCGCCGGAAGGCCGGCAGCAATTTTTGATAGGTTTGGCGGCTGACAGGGTCGGGCGCGGCGGTGGCCTCGAGGCGGTGAATGGCATCGATGGGCGTGAAATCGCGCCACAGGCCGGCGGCGACGGCGGCGAGGGCGGCGGCGCCCAATGAGCCGGCATCCTGGCCGACATTGGTTTGATGGATGGTGAGCTCGAAGGTGTCGGCAAAGATCTGCCGCCAGAGGGCGCTCTTGCTGCCACCGCCCACGACCACCATTTGGTCGCAGACACCACAGAGCTTGCGCAATTCATCAAGGGCGAGGCGCAGGTTCAGGCCGATGCCTTCCATGGCCGCGCGGATCAGGTCGGCACGGGTGTGGCCGAGGTCGAGGCCGAGGAACGCGCCGCGAATGAGCGGGTTGGGGTCGAGCGACGAGCCACCCGCCAGACTGGGGTTGAACATGACGCCGCGGGCCCCGGCGGGCGAGGAGGCGGCGAGGGCGGACATCAGGTCATAGACATCGACGCTGTCGCGGCGGGCCTGCTCGATGAGGTCCGGGCACAGTTGCTGGCAGACCCATTTGAACGAACTGCCGGAGGAGAAAATCGCCACCGCCGAGTTGAACAGGCCCGGCATGACATGGGTGAACACGTAGGGCTTGACGCGCAAGTCGAGGAGCGGCTGGGCGGAGGTGACCGCGATCCAGGCCGACGAACCGAGCGAGGCGTAGGTGCGCCCCTCTGCGATGTTGCCAGCCCCCAGCGCCATGCACGAATTGTCCACCCCGCCGCAGGCGACCTTGACGGTGCGCGGCAACCCGAGCTCGGTGGCGGCGGCGGATGTCAGCTCGCCGAGGATCGAGGCGGATGGCGAAATGTCAGGCCAGATCTCGCGCGGCAACCCGCTGGCGTCAACCAGCGCCGGCGCGTAGTCCCACTCGGTCAGGTCATAGACGCCGCAGCCCGAGGCGTAGGAAAAATCGGTGCGCAGCTTTCCTGTTAGGCGGAAGTTGAGATAATCCTTGGTGCCCACGATCTTGTCCAACCTGCGAAACAGGTCGGGCATGTGGTCGCGATACCACAGCGCCTTGAACACGGTGTAGTGAGCGGCGGGGAAACCGTTGCCTGTTGTTAGATACCATTGTGCCGGATCGACCCGCTTGAAAAAGGCCGCCGCTTGCGCGTCGGCGCGGCGGTCCGACCAAATCGGGGTGGCGTCGCACAGCAGGCGGCCAGCCGCATCTAACGGGACGCAGCCGAGGCTGTGCCCTGAGATGGCGAGGCACTGGATGGCGGCGGCATCGGCGCCGGGGCTAACAAGAAGCTGGCGGGTAGCGGCAACCAACACCGCCCACCAATCCGCGGGCCGCTGCTCGTGCCACGACGCTTGCGGATAGGACGTCTCATAACCGACGAAGGCGGAAGTCAGGCGCTGCCCCCCGGCATCATAGAGCGAGGCCTTGATGCCGCCGGTGCCGAGGTCGTAGGCAATGATGCTGCTGGGCATGAGGGTGCTCAGGAAACCTCGACGCCCCCGCCGGCCTGGGCGGCGCAGTCGGCGAGGATGCGGACGCCGTTGGCGGTGCCGATGCCGAAGCGGCGCACCCCGAGGCGATACATCGCCACGACGGTGGCCAAATCGCGCACGCCACCGGACGCCTTGACCCCGGCGCGCCCGCCCACTGCCTCGTGGATGAGCGCGACGTTGTCGAGCGTGGCACCGGTGGGAGCCCAGCCGGTGGCGGTTTTGACCCAGGCCGCGCCGGCCTCGACGCAGAGTTCGCTGCCGCTGCGGATTTGCTCGGGGGTGAGCCAGTGGCACTCGAGGATCACCTTGACTGGAACCCCACCCGCGGCGTCCACCACCGCGCGAATGTCCTCGCGCACCGCCTCGTGGCGGCCGCTGCGCAGAAAGCCGACATTAATGACCATGTCGAGTTCGGTGGCCCCTTCGGCCAGCAACTGGCGGGCCTCGGCGACCTTGATCGAGGCGGTGTGTGCGCCAGAGGGAAACCCCACGACCCCGCCGATGCCGATGTGCGGGGCATCAGCGAGCAGCGACTTGAGCAGGCGCGTATAGCAAGGCAATGAAAACGCGCAAACCACGCCCAAGGCGCGGGCGGTGGCGGCGAGTTCGCGGATCTCAGTTTCATCGCACTCAGCACGGACGGAACTGAGGTCGATGAGGCGGGCAAGGTCTTGGGATGTGAGGGTCATGGCGGGGCTAGAAGATTAATGACGCAACAGGAGGCGGCAGAGCAAGCAGAGAATGCATGGAACGGACTTGCCAAGTCCCGTCGCAATACGACACGGCACTTTGGCAAGTGCCGTTCCCTTCCATCACCGGCCCGACGACCTGCCAGCGGGCCGTGTTCTTCCGCGCCAATGGGCCGGCATCCCTCAGCCCTGGCTGTCACGGTCGTAGGGGCCGAGGAAGCGAACGCCTTTGTAGTGGATCATGTGATCCGGCGAATCTGAGATCCACACCTCGGTTTCCCAGGCAATTGCTGAGTGGAAACGGGTGAATGCCTTGCGCTCGGGAAACGCGGAGATAAAGACGAGACCGGGGCGGGCGCTTACGCGCTGCCCGCGCTCGGCAGAAGCGTCATGCTCCGTTTGAATCGAGCGACACCTCCGCTTGAATGTGAGCCATCAATTTAATGAGGAGATGTCGAAACGTGACATACTCTGATAGGTCCTCGAATTTTCCCGAGTCTTTGGGTTGCAGGGGCAGCGGAGAGCTAATAGCAGCGGCACTGTCGTAAATGCCTTCTTGAACCATCTTCTCGCACAAGATTGCCATCCGCCGTTGATAGGAAGCAGTTTTGAAGTCAGGATAGATTGCAAAATGAGGACTAATCCTTTCCAATTTGGGAGGATTGCTAGACTTCTTCTCATCCTGGACAATGATCATGAATCCGAGAAATGGGGCTGCTCCCGCGCCGAATGCCCCTTCTCGCTGTGCGGTCCGGAAGTCCACGCCTGAGCCAAGGGCTTCTTCGCAGCGATTGTTGGCATTGTTGCCGTAAGAAGGGCCGCCAAGAGATTTCAATTCAATAGCTGCGAGCAATTTGCCCTTAAAGACAACGACGACGTCCCATTGTTTTGCGGGACGGAAGTAGCCAGGCAAGACGACCAACTGCTTGAACAGATGAATCTCCAAGTCACGCAGACCCATCTTCTTGACTTCGCCTGCAATTAAAGCCGCAAAGCCATCCAGGTTTTTTCCTGCCGTCGCACCACCTCGATTTCCTTGATCCACTGAGCCCTTGCGAACCTTGTCCGCAAGGGCCCGCTGCCGAGAACTCCAAAAATACTTCACTGCCTTAGCCACCAACTTTCGATAGTAAATCTGATCCAATTGTTATAGTAGTTTGTGTTTATGCCCTGAAATCGTATCCGCAAGCGCAGGTAATTGGTCCAACCCGTACGCCTCCAACGCGGCCACAGTGGCAAGCTCGAAATCCTGGGTCTCGAATGCCTGGCAGAGCGTTTCGGCCAGCTTCGGCGAGATGTTGCTCGGATTGGGCACGCGGATGCGGCGGAGGTATTGGGCTTGGAAGCGCAGGTAGCCGCCGCGCATGCGGACACCGTAGCTGTGGATAAAGAACTCGCCAACCGCCGACATGAGCAAGGCTCCTAACACCCTGAGATCCCAAGTTTCCGAGGTGATCCAATAAAGGTTGTGCTGTGGATAGGTCTTGCCGAGATCGAGGGCCGGAAGCAATCGCTCCTTGATATCGGCAATGTAGAGCTTGTGCTTCTTGGCGAGATCAAGGTTCACTCGGTCGATGGTTTTGTGCCAATTCTCGGCGCGGTCTTTGATTGCGGTATGCCGGCCGCTAAGAAGCTTGTGATGTGGCCGCAGGAAGGACTCGAAGAGCGGATAGGCCTCCAGATCGACCAGGCCCCGCTTGTTCCACGGATTTGCCAGGCAGTGGCCGGACCATTTGACGCGGCCGTCCTTGAGGTCGGATGCCAGGGCGAGTGGGAGAATCCGGTCGGACTCGATGTTGGGTTTTTCCGCAGTGATGAACACGCGGTCCGCGCCGGTGGCGACGCCGATACCGATCTTGGTGCGCGTGGTCTTGCATTCGAGCGGGAAACAGGTTGCTTCAAGGTGCTTGAGCAACTTGAGCGCCTCGGGGGAGGAGCAGGGCCATGGTTCAGTGCCTTTGAACCAATCAGGAAATCGCGCGACGCGCAGGACCGGCGAGGTGCGGGCCTGGGTGATGCTTCGCACCAGCGCGGACGATGCGGCGCGCTCAATGCCGGGAAGGGCCTTGGAAACGGTGACGGGACCTTGATTTTCGCGGGCGATGATGGTTACCGCAGGGTAGGCCGAAACCTCGGTCTCGAAGGCGGACACGTCGTGGGCTTCGATGACGTGGCGGACGCTGTAGCCTTCCGTGGTGATGAATTCACGCAGCGCGCTGCCGTAATCGTTGAGCATCCAGCGGTCGGCGCAGATGTAGGCACAGACGCCGCCGGGTTTGAGTTGCAGCAGGGCGGCCTGATAGAAGGCGATGTAAATATCCGCCCGCCCACGCATCGCGCTGAAACCGTTCCGATACATCGCCGCCTTGCGGGCCGGGATCTCTTCCAAACGGATGTAGGGCGGATTGCCGATGACGAAGTCGGCGATCGGGAAACAGAGCGACGCTTCGAGAAAATCGCCGACCTTGATCCATTGGCGGGCGAGCATCACGGCTGTGGCGGCGGGGACATTGAGCGAGACGAGCGTCAAGCGGACTACCTCCACCGCGCGTTCCGCCGCTTCCGCGTCGATCTCAAACGCCTGGATCGCCCGACCGGCCCTGCTCAGTGCAATCCCATGCCGCTCACACGACTCGACCAAGCGCCGAACCATCGCACTCAAAAACGCCCCGTCGCCAGCGGAGGGCTCCAAAGCCACGAGTTCCGCCAATCGCCGCTCCGGCACGTAGTCCGCCAAGTCCAACACCAGCTCGACCACCCATGGCTTGGTGTAAATCACTCCGGCCTCGCGAGGCGCGGGAAGCGTGGCGTCCAAATTGATCATGGGTTCATGTGAACACGTTCTGGTTCAGGTGTCAAATTAAAATTTCAGGATGCGGATGCCATGCGGGAAAATCTGCCCGTCCGCCCCGCTCTCGTCAAGGCTCATCGCCAACTGCCACAGGTACCGCATAGCCGAATCCCACCGCCGCCCTGAGGCAGACCTCCGCGGCGAAGGGCGGATCTTCGCTGATGACACCTCTGCAGGTTGACGCAAACCTACCTCCCGGCAATCCCGCTGTCCTCATCAGCGAAGACCACCCGAGCTCATCTGATTGGTCTGAGCCTCCACCTTCTGCGGGCTATGGATTGCGGATGGGGGTAAGCCGTAATTCAGAAGTCTCCGACGCAGCAACTACGGCCCGCAGGCGCGGGACGGGACGCCGCAGCCACGATGGACTTGCGGCCGCAGGGGATGCGTATGTCAAGCTTACACGCTTCATAGTGCCATTTTCTGGATTTGCGTTTTGCTCCCCATCTTCCTGCCCAAAATCTTCCTACCTCAACCCATGGTCCTACAGCGAACCGGATTGGGCGTGACGCCCAACACGGTTGGCTAGTACCTGATTTGATTTCAGAGGGCGCCGGGCAGGATGCCCGGGCCACCGCGGGGCGTGGGGCAAGCATCTTGCCCGTCCCGTGTCTCTGCCGCGTCGCTTAAACGAACCGTACCGAGCGCGACGCCCACGCTCCATGCTGCGATTTTCGTGGTGCAGGACCCGCGTGATTGAGGTGGAATCTTTCGCATGAGCCGCCAGCGCCGCCCTAACATCCACCCCGTGGTTTTGTCGCGGGAGCCCCTGGAATTGAGCGGAGACGAAAAACGCCTGATCCTCGGGGTGGAGGACGTGATGGTGTACGAGGCGGGTCGCACGACCTTGGCGCTCGCGCTGCGCGGCAGCAGGAACCAGAAACTGGCACGCTTCAAGGTGGATGATCTCGCCGGAAACGGCATGGCTGCCCATGTTGAGAGAATGGTGGGCCTGCGAAGTGACAAAAGTGCGGGCGAGACTCGCACCCCTGATCGAACGCTGCAACAGCCACGGCCTGCGCCAGGACGCCGCAGCCACTAGAGGCGGAACGCGGCCTTGAAGGCGTCGGCGATTTCGGGGTGCAGGTCGGGGTTGATGCCGTCGGCGTCGAAGGGGACCCCCATGGCTGTTAGATCGTGTTTGAGTTGGACAGTTTCCTGTTCGGGGGAGATGCGCGGGGGCAGCGCGCGGCCAAGCGGGACGAGCCAGGCGTTGAGGGTGTGGCCGCCATCGACCATCAGGTCGTGGCCGGTGACGTAGTTGCTGGCGGCGGAGGCGAGGAAGACGACCGGGCCGTGGAGGTCTTCGGGGCGTTCGACATATCCTAACGGAGTGAGGTCGCGGATGCGCTGGCGCACCACGATGGGGGTGGACGCATGCATCGGGCTGAGGATGTAGCTGGGGCTGATGCAATTGACGTTGATGTTATGGCAACCCCACTCGGCGGCGAGCGTCTTGGTCATGTGGACGATGCCCGCCTTGGATGCGTCGTAGGACGCGTTGCAATTGGCGATGGTGGCCGACATGCTGGCGGTGTTGATGATCTTGCCGCCGGCTTGTTGCGCGATCATCTGGCGGGCCTCGGCCTGGCAACACAGGAACGCGCCGGTTAGATTGACGGCGATGACCTTGTCCCAGTCTTGTTGCTCGAGGGTGGCGTCGGCGCCGAGAATGGCGATGCCGGCATTGTTGACGGCAATGTCGAGCCGGCCGAAGCGCGCGACGACGGCATCGACCATCGCCTGGACCTGCGCGGCCTGGGTCACGTCGCAATGGAGGTACAGGCTATCACGACCCAGCGCCTGGATTTCCGCGGCGGTTTTGGGGCCGACGTTGTCGTCGATATCGACGATGGCGACGTCGGCGCCGGCTGAGGCCAGCGCGATGGCATAGCCGCGGCCGATGCCGACGGCGCCGCCGGTGACGAGGGCTTTCTTACCGGTTAGATCGAACAATGGGCACGGGGCTGGGCAGGAGGTGTCGCTTGACATGGCGGCAATGATGGCAGCCGCGGCCGGTTCGACAAGCGCGAAGATTCGGGCGGCGGGCCTCAGAAAAACCGCGCCTCGCCCGCCTCCACGCAAGTGGCGGCATAGAGGTACATGGAAGCCGACCAAGTCTGCCAATCCTCACCGGCGGGACGGCCATCCTGGGCACGGCACCACTCGTTGAAGCCGAAGGCATCCGGTGGCGTCGGCGGCGACTTGCGGGCGACACGCACCAGCGCGGTGAGGGCGCGCAACTTGTCAAGCGCGAGGCGCTGCTCGCCGGCGGCCACCAACGCGGCGACGTAAAAGCCGCAAACAAACGGCCACACCCCGCCGTTGTGGTAATGGCCGGGATGATTGTACGCAGCGTAGCGCGGGTGCCAGTCGGGATCGACAGGCTGCAGATAGGGGAAGTAGCAGGGTGGCAGCTCCACGGCCAACTCGCCACGGGCGCGCAATCCGGCGCAGCCCGCTTCGATCCAGTCGGCCATGGCGCGGGCCCGCGCGGGATCGGCCAGTCCCGTGAGGATGGCCAGGCTGTTGCCCAGCACATCACAGCGCGGGTCGCGCAGCACCTTGTAGAACCAGGTGGCATAGGTCGGTTGGCCCGGGGTGACAAAGCCCCTGCCGTTGGCCCGGTTGGCATCGATTCGCAGCGCCTGGGCGCGCGCGTCCATGCCGAGGAGCTTGCGGTAGCCGTGGACCAGGGCGTTGACAAACAAGCCATGGCCGAGGACCCATTGTTCATCCCGCCAATCGCTGGTGGGTTGCTGGCCCACCAATTCCCGGTCATCAATGGTTTGATAGTCCATCCACTGCAGGGCCTTGGCCGCCGCGTCATGCAAAAAGCCCGGCTCGCCGGTGAAGCGCCGGAACATCCCTAACACCAGCAGGAACAACGGCGTGGTATCGCTGGCACCCCGGTCCTCCGGATCATGCACCAGGGAGGGCATTTGCCCGCGCGGGCTCTGGGTGCGGGCCAATGTTGTTAGAACCCGGCGCAACGAGAGGAGCAGCACTTGGTTGCCAGAGGCGAGGATGCCCAGTGCGGAGATGAGCAGATCGCGGGTGTAGGGTTCCGGATAGCCCCAGCCCGCGGTGCGCGGCAGAGCGTCGTAGGGACCGCTGGCGTTGTGCAAAAGCACGTCCAGCGCGGCACTCTTGGCGGCTTGAATCGATGCGTCCATTTCAAGGTTGCCTTTCAGTGAGGATGTCCAGCAAGTGCCGCGCCACGTGGCGGTAATCGAAGTGCGCCACCACCCGGCGGCGCCCCGCCGCGCCCAAGCGCTGGCGCAGCGCGGCGTCGTTGAGCAGCAGTTTCAAATACACGGCGATATCCTGCGGGCTGGCGCGGTAGTCCGCGACGCGCGGCTTATCGAACACGACGCGATGGCCCGGCGCGAACCCCGCCTCCGGCCCTAACACCGCCTCGGTGATGTGGATGGTCTCGGCCACCTTGGCGAGCAACGCGGTTTCGCCGTGGACCAGCGTGTCTAACATGGCCATCGCGCGGATGCCGATGACCGGTTTGGCGCAGGCCCCGGCCTCCACCTGCGGCATTCCGAATCCCTCCAACCGGGACGGGCCGGCATAGACATCGCACGCGGCTATCAGATAGGGCATGAGGTTGCGCGACACCAGGTGGGTGTGGAAGCGCACCCGGTCCTGGATGGCGAGGGACTTGGCCAAGGCGACATCGAGTTGGTTCTGGACCTCGGTGCGTTCCTGTGGCCACACCTTGCAGACATAGCGCCACGGTGGCACCTCATCGCCCAGGGTGGCCAAGGCTTCCATCACCTCGCGTGCGCCCTTGGAGGCGGCATCGCCGCCGACCGTGAGGATCAGCAATTCGCCGGGCAGCACGCCGAGGGTATCGCGCACGGCGCGCACCTTGGGATCGTGCGGCTGGCGCGGGATGAAGCTATCGGTATCGCAGCCGACTGGCAAGACCACGGCGTGGTCGACCCGGATGCCATCCCGCGCGAATGTTTCGCGGACCCAATTCGAAGTCACCAGCATCAGCGGCAGCGCATTGAGAATGTCGCGGTAGTTGGCGACGTAACCGTCAGCCAGCAACCAGGGCACGGCACGGAAACCAAAGCTTTGGGGGTGGCACACGATATCGGGCACGTCGCCCCAGAACCCGACGCCGAGCACCACGTCGGGTTGGAACCAGCGGTAGTACCATTCTTTTTCGAGGTCCGATCTGAGGTTGACGGCGTGGGCATCCACCCCGATGTCCAACAGCCCCCTGTAGAGCAGGTCGCCTTGGGTGGGCAAGCCGCCGGGAGCGGGCGGATAGTGGTAGAGGAGGAGGATTTTCATCAGTCAAGTGGCAGGCGCTGCCACGTCTGGCGTGGCTTCAGGGTGGATTCAGGCAACACGTGAATGCCTCCGTGCGCGGCACCACCCGGGCTTCCCAGGTGGTCTCGCCGAATCCGTAGACTTGGGTGATGAGGTGGTATTTGCGCGCCCAGATGGCCTCAGACAGCGGCACGCGCAAGGACGCGTCCTGCCGCGGCCGGGGCAGATAGGCACCGCCGCCATCTTCATAGGCGAAGTGCCAGAGGTGCCTGGCATGGAGCTGGCCGCGCTGCCACAGCACCCGCAGCGCCCGGGACACCTCATGATGCCGCTGGTGCCGGGTGTATTCGCCGCGCGGGGCGTGGGTTAGCAGCAGATCGTAATCGCGCTCGGGCAACAGATCCAGAATGGCGTCCCGCACCTGGCTGGCGACGAGGGGAACTTGCTCGGTTCCATCGTCCAGGTCGCCCATGACGCCCTGCGCGTGGAGGAGTTGGAGAATTCGCGCGAATTTGGGTGCGCGGTCCGGATCGCTGCCGCGGCACAGCGTCACGATGAACGGCGACCACTCGGGATGACTCAGCAGCAACCCGCCCGCCCACAGCGTCTCATCATCGGGATGGGCCACCACCACCGCCACGCGGCGGATCTCCCCCCGCTGCGGGTCTTGTTCCACGGGTGTGTTCATAGTGTCCTGCGGTTGCGGCACGAGCCAACCAGCACCAACCCGCCCCCACCGCTTGGAGACCATCGCACAAATCGCCCGCAACGCAAATCCGGCCGGCAAATCCCCATCCGCGCCCGGCCACGGCCCGGTGGTAGCGGCGCAGTGTGAGGACCGCGGCGGGCGGGACAATCGCGCCAGGATTTTAGACGAGTGCGGCAGATTACGCCGCTTGACTAGCCGAGCGGCCGGTCTTTGGGCCGCGGCGCCACACGCCACCCTGCCACACAGCCCCACCCGACCTCTATCAACGCAACCGAATCATGACCCTGCAAATGGAAAACCACCCGCCGCCAGCCATCAACCAAGTGGCTGCCGAGACGCTGGTGCACGAGGCCTCACACTGGATTTTGCCGCTGCGCGCGGAAATCGGCCGCTACCTCATCGGCCAGAGCGACTTGGTGGACCGCTTGCTCATCTCGCTGCTGGTGAAAGGCCACATCCTGTTGGAAGGGGTCCCCGGCCTGGCCAAGACCCTGGCCCTCAAAACCCTCGCCTCACTGGTCGACGCGAAATTCAACCGCATCCAGTTCACCCCGGACATGCTGCCGGCCGATATCGTGGGCACCGAAATCTACGACCCGCGCGACGCGCGCTTCCGCGTCAAGCACGGCCCCGTCTTCGCCAACTTCATCCTCGCCGATGAAATCAACCGCGCCCCCGCCAAGGTGCAGAGCGCGTTGTTAGAAGCGATGCAGGAAAAGCAAGTCACCATCGGCGAGCAATCCTATCCGCTGCCCGCGCCGTTTTTCGTGCTGGCGACCCAGAACCCGCTCGAGCAAGAGGGCACCTATCCGCTGCCCGAGGCGCAGTTGGATCGCTTCATGATGAAAGTGGTCATGGATTACCCGAGCGAAGACGAGGAGCTGCGCGTGCTCGATCTGGCGGGCACCACCGACGACCAGCCGCAGCCCACGCCGTTTGTCTCCCTCGACTCGATCCAGCAGGCGCGCAGCGTGGTCAACCATCTCTATCTCGATGACAAGGTCAAACGCTACATCGTGCGCCTGGTCCATGCCACCCGCCGGCCCGATGCCTTCGGCGTGCACATCGCGCCACTCATCCGCGTCGGCGCCTCGCCGCGCGCCACCATCAATCTGGCGCTCACCAGCCGGGCTCACGCCTTCCTGCATGGCCGCGCCTACGTCACGCCCCACGATGTGAAATGCGTGGCGATGGATGTGTTGCGCCACCGGGTCACGGTGACCTATGAGGCGGAAGCGGAAGGGCTCGACAGCGAAAAGATCATCACGCGCATCCTCGATGAATTGCCGGTGCCATGATCCAGCCGAAAGCCAGCACGCCTATCAGCCTTGCCGACGAGGCCCGCGCCGCTGAGATCCTGGGCCGGGTGCGGCAGATGGAAGTGCGCACCAACCGGCTTGTCGATGACGCGCTGGCCGGGCGCTATGCCAGTGTGTTCAAAGGCCGCGGCATGGACTTCGACCGGGTGCGCAACTACGTGCCCGGCGATGACGTGCGCACCATTGACTGGAACGTCACGGCGCGCACGGGCGAGCCGCATGTGAAACTCTTCACCGAGGAGCGCGAGCTAACCATCATGCTCATCATCGACGTGAGCGCGTCGGCGGATTTCGGCTCGGTGGCCGATTCCAAGCGCGAACTGGCCGCCGAAGCCGCCGGCGTGCTGGCGGCCTCGGCGATTCGCAACCGCGACAAAGTGGGCCTGATTTTGTTCAGTGACATTGTCGAGTTATACATTCCGCCGGGCAAGGGCCGGATGCATATCATGCGCTTGATTCGCGAGACGTTGTTTTTCCAAGCGGCGCGCGGCGGCACCGACATTGCGCAGGCGCTGGACTTCGCCAACCAGGTGGTGCACCGCAAATCGGTGATGTTCCTGGTGTCGGATTTCTGCCTCGGCGCGCCCTTTGAAGAACGCCTCGCCAAACTCCGCAACAAGCTGCAACTCACCAACCGCCGGCATGATGTCATCGCCGTGTCGGTGACCGATCCGCGCGAGGCCGCGCTGCCCAATATCGGCCGCATCTGCATCGAGGACGCGGAAAGCGGCCTGGTCGTGGAGATCGATACCGGCAACGCCAGAGTGCGTGAGGCGTTTGCCACCCAATCCCGCCAGCGCCGCGAACTCACCGCCGCGCGCATCCGCTCGCTCGGCGTGGATCTGTTGGAATTCATCAACGGCACTAACTGGCTGCCCGAGCTGATGGGCTTTTTCCAAAACCGCCGCCAACGCTCGGGCTAACCAAGCCATTGCCATGTTCGCACGCCGCTGCTTGCCCCGCCCTCCCCTCGCCCGCGCCGCCATGCTCGCGCTGGTGACGATGCTGTTGGGGGTGACCGCCGCCCTCTCCGCCCTCTCCGCCCAGTCCGCCGCGCCTGCCGCGCCCCTATCCGCCGGGCCTGCCGGGCCTGCCGGGCCTGCCGGGCCTGCCGGGGCGGGCGAGGACATACGCGCGGCCAAGCCCTTGGTGGAACTCCCCCAACCCAAGCGAACGCCCGTCGCGCTCTGGGCGGGCATCACCGGTGGGGTTGTCTTGCTGGCCATTGCCGCGGTGCTGTGGCGCCGCCACGCCCGCAGGCGGCGGCTCAAGAGTCCGGCCGAGCTCGCGCTGATGTCCCTGACCGAGCTCGCCGCAAGTCGTGAGACGATCGCCGCGGAGGCATTCGCCAACCGCGCCGCCGAGACGATTAGACAATACGTCGCCGCGCGCTTCGGGCTGGCCGCGCCGCGCCGCACGACCGAGGAATTCCTGCTGGATCTAACAACCTCGGAGGACTCGCCGCTGCGTGGCCAGAGCGACCACTTGCGCGGGTTCCTCAAGGCGTGCGATCTCGCCAAGTTCGCCGGTTGGCATCTCGATGCCACGCAGCGCGGCGAGCTGCTCCAGACCGCGCGGGGTTTCATCACCGCCACTGCCACCGCCACTGCCACCGCCGCCGCGGCAGCCAAGCCCAGAGTCATTCCGCCATGACCGAGAGTTATCAATTTGTGCATCCGCAATTCCTGTGGCTGCTGTTGTTGCTGCCGTTGCTGGCGCTCTGGAAGGGGCGCTGGGGCAGACCCGTCGCGCTGCGCATGCCGTCCACCGACGATGCGATCCGGGTGGGTGCCCGGCCCCGTTCGGCGGTGGGTGGCGTGCTGGCGTTTCTGGGTCTCTTGGCCTTGGCCTTGCTCATCGTTGCCCTCGCCAGGCCGCGCCACGGCACAGGCTCCACCGATATTGAGGCCAGCGGCATTGATCTGGTGCTCACCCTCGATGTCTCCGGCTCGATGGAAGCGCTCGACTTCAAACTCGCCGGCAAACCGGCCAACCGCCTCGAGGTGGTCAAAAACGTCGTCGCCAAATTCATCGGCCAGCGCCCGAATGACAAGCTCGGCATGGTGGCGTTCGCCGGCCGGCCGTATCTGGTCAGCCCGCTCACGCTCGATCACGAGTTTCTGGCCAAGCGCCTGGCCGAGGTGAAGCTCGGCCAAGTCGAGGACGGCACCGCCATTGGATCCGCGATTGCCTCGGCGGCGAGCCACCTGCGCGATTCGACGGCCAAATCCCGCATCATCATTCTGCTCACCGACGGCGTGAACAATGCCGGGGCGGTCAATCCGCTCACCGCCGCCGAAGCGGCGAAAGCCATGGGCATAAAGATCTACACCATCGGTGCGGGCACCCGCGGCGAGGCCCCGGTTCCGGTTAGGGATGGTTTCGGCCGCACCCACCTGCAAACGATGAAAGTGGAAATCGATGAGGAGGTGTTGCGCGCCATCGCCAGCGCCACCGGCGGGCAATCCTTCCGCGCCACCGATACCGATTCGTTGGCAAAAATCTACGACGCGATCAACCAGCTCGAAACAACCACCCGCAAGCTCAAACAATACCAGCACTACGACGAACTTTTCCTGTGGTGGCTGGCACCCGGACTTGGCCTGCTGCTGCTGGAACTCGTCCTGAACCAAACCCGCTACCGGCGCCTGCCGTGACCGGCCTGGCCACTTCCCCCGCCCCACCCCATGGATGACTCCTCCCTGCATTTCGCCCAGCCGCTCTGGTTGCTCGCCGGCCTGCTCTGCGGCGCGGCCATCCTCGGCTTGTGGCGCCGCTGCGACCGGCGGCGCGAGGCGGATCTGGCCATGTTGATCCACCCGCGTTTCCGGCAGCGGCTCACCGAGGGGGTTTCGCCACGGCGGCGCCACCTCAAACGCGCGCTGTGGCTGCTGGCCGTGCTGCTGGGGTTCGTCGCCATCGCCCGGCCGCAGCAGGGCTACGAATGGCGCGAAGTGACGCGCCGGGGCATCGATATCCTGTTTGCCGTGGACACCTCACGCAGCATGCTGGCGGAGGACCTAACACCCAACCGGCTCGAGCGCGCGCGCCTCGGCATCCTCGATTTCGTGGCCCGCCTCGAAGGCGACCGGATCGGCCTGATTCCATTCGCCGGCAGTGCCTTTGCGCTGTGCCCGCTCACCCTCGACTACGACGCGTTCCGCGAATCGCTGCACGCGCTCAATACCGAACTCATCCCGCGCCAGGGCACCGATCTGGCCAGTGCGATCAAGGAAGCCGAGCGCCTCTTCGATGACAATGGCAACAACCACCGGGTGCTGGTGCTCCTGACCGATGGCGAGGACCTGCAGGGCGCGGTGCTGGCTGCCGCCACGGCTGCCGCAAACAAGGGCATGGCAATCTTCACCGTTGGCGTCGGCAGTGCCGGGGGCGCCACCATGCCCATCCATTTCCAAGACGGCCGCACCGAACAGGTGCGTGATGCCAGCGGCAACGTCGTGCGCACGATGTTGGATGAAACGACCCTGCGTAAAATCGCGGAGCTGACCCACGGCCTGTATGTGCCGCTGGGCCGCGGTGCCGAGGGACTCAACACGATCTATCAGGAAAAACTCCGCCTCATCCCGCAGAGCGAATTGAACCAGCGGATGGAGCGGATTCCGTTAGAGCGCTTCGAATGGCCGCTGGGCGCCGCCCTCACCCTGCTGCTGCTGGAATTTTTCATCAGTGACCGGCGCCGGACGCCGCGCCCCCGCCCGGCGGCCCCTGCCCTGCGGCATGTGAAGGCCGTGCCGCACCCGACGGCGATCCTGATGCTGGGACTCATTGCTGCGGCCAGCCCTGCAAGCCGTGCCGCTGAAGCGGTTGGAGCGGAGCAGGACCCGCGCCGAACCTACAACCAGGGGACGGAAGCCTACGCCAAGGGGGATTTCGCGAAAGCCACCGATGCCTTGCGCGCCTCCCTGCGGACTCCCGATCTGGGGCTCCAGCAGCGGTCCTACTACAATCTGGGAAACTCTCTCTATCGGACAGGTCAGGGAACCTTGGAAAAGGATCCCGAGGCGACACTCAAGACTTGGGAGGAATCCATCAAGGCCTATCAAGACGCCCTCACCTTGAATGACGCCGACGAGGACGCCAGCTTCAACAAGACCCTCGTCGAGAAGAAACTCGAGGAGTTGAAAAAACAGCAGAAAAAGGACGATAAGAAGGACGATAAGAAGGACGATAAGAAGGACGATAAGAAGGACGATAAGAAGGACGATAAGAAGGACCAGAAGGACCAGAAGGACCAGAAGGACCAAAAGGATCAGAAGGATCAGAAGGATCAGAAGGATCAGAAGGATCAGAAGGACCAGAAGGACCAGAAGGATCAGAAGGATCAGAAGGATCAGAAGGATCAGAAGGATCAGAAGCAAGAGGCTGCCAAGCCCGGTGAAGAAAAGGAAGGTGCCGTCAGCAACGAACGCGAACAAAAACAGGAAATGACCCCCGAGGAAGCCCGCCAATTGCTCGAAGCCCTGCGCGATGACGAACGCACGGTGATTCCGATTCCGCAGCAACGACGCACCCGCAATGCCACCCCTGACAACTCGACCAAAGGCAAGACATGGTAACCCGCATTCCCGGCTGCAACACGTTCCTGCGCCGCGCCACCTGCGCCGCGGCATTCCTGATGCTGGCGCTTTGCCCGGGGGCGCGCGGCGCGGAAGTGCAAGCACAACTCGACCGCGACTCCGTCCCCGCCGGCAACGGCGCCCTGCTGACACTGCGCATCTCCGGCGGCAGGGCCGGCCAGCCCGACATCCCGCCGGTCGAAAACCTCATCGTCCAACCGCGTGGCCAGAGCCAACAGATGCAAGTCATCAACGGCCAAACCACGGTCTCCGTGACATATAACTATGTCGTGGGTTCCAACACGCCCGGAGTCTATCAAATCCCGGCCGTCGAGATCATGGTCGATGGCAAGAAATTCTCGACCCAGCCGCTCAAGCTCAAGGTGCTCGACGCTGGTGCCGCCAACCCGCCGGCAGGCACCCCGCCCAGCCCGCCCGGCTCGCCACCCGCCGGAGGTGCCGATGCGGACGCCGCCGAGCACCGCTTCGGCCAGCTAACCGTCGAACTGGTGCTCAAAGACCGCAACTATCTATTTGTCGGCGAGATTGCGCCGGTGTGTATCCGCGCCTGGATTCCGGCCGACGCGCGCGCCCAACTCCGCAGCGGCATCCAACCGGAGGGCCAGGCCTTCACCCTCCACCACGTCAGTGATCAACCGCAGCAGACCCAAGAGCGCAAGGACGGCAAACGCTACCTCGTCGTCACCTGGTTTGGCGGCATCTCCGCCACCAAGGCCGGCAAGTATCCGGCATCGCTCTCGGTGAATGCCACCGTCGCCGTGCGCGACACCTCGGCAGCCACGCCACGCCGGCGGATGGGCGGGCCGTTCGACGATCCGTTTTTTGATCGCATGCTCGACGACATGAACACCCCGATGATCCAGAAGGACGTCACCCTCAAGTCCGATGACGAGCAAATCGAGGTGCGCCCGCTGCCCAGCGCTGGCCGCCCGGCCGAATTCACCGGCGCGGTGGGCAACTTCAAATTCGACACCTGGGAACTCCCCGCCACCTGGACCACCGGCGAACCACAACAAATTTTCGCGCGCCTGAGTGGCTCGGGCAATTTTGCGCTGATGAATGCGCCCCAACCCGGTCCTGCGGCTGCTTGGAAGACCTATCCCGGGCAGAGCGAGTTCACCCCGGGTGACAATGCCTCGTTTGCCGGCAGCAAGAGTTTTCAATTCAGCGCGGTGCCGCGCAAGGGCGGCCCACAACAGGTCGCACTCACCTTCAGCTTTTTCGATCCCGCCACCGCCGCCTACAAAACACTCACCAGCCCACCGCGCAATATCGAGGTGGCCGGCGAGGACCTCGTCGATGCGCAACCTAACACCACCACCACCGCCAAGGAACCAGACAAACCACAAGACGATCTGGCCGGACAGCATCCCGCGCTCACGCCCCCAGGCACCCTGGTCCCGCTGGTGTCGCGGCCGGCATTTGTCCGGTTGTTAGCCGCCGCCGCGGCGCTTTGCGGGTTGGGCCAACTCCTCGCGTGGCTGCGCCGCCGCCGGGGCGATCCGCAGCGCCGCGCGCGCGCCGCCATGGAATGCGCCACCCGCCAGGCGCGCCAGACCGCCGCACAATGCGCCGCGGCCCGCGACGTCGCCGGTTTTTTCGCCGCCGCCCGCCGCGCCATTCAACACCGCCTCGGCGCATTATGGAACCAACCCGCCCAAGCCATCACCCTGGCGGAAATCCAGGCCCGCCTGCCCGCCGCCTCACCGGTTGCCAGGTTCTTCCATGAGGCCTACCACCAGGAATACAGCCGCCAGACCATCGGGGACATCGAGCCGCACTGGCAGGCATTGCTGGATGAAGCCCTGGCCTCTCTAACCGAACCCGCGCCCCGGCCATGACCCTGTATCGCCTCAGCCACCTGATCTGTCTCTTGCTAGGAAGCGCAGCCCTCGGCGCTGCCGCCACCACCACCCCCTTCGAGCAGGCGAACCAGCACTTCAAGACCGGCGAATTCGCGGCAGCCGCTCGCGCCTATGAGCAGCTCCTAACCACTGAGGGCCCGCGTGCCGCCGTTTTCTATAACCTTGGCAACAGCTATCAACGCCTCGGCCAATTCGGCCCGGCCATCCTTGCCTACGAACGCGCCCGCCTGCTCAGCCCGCGCGATCCGGATCTGTCAGTCAATCTCGCCCTCGCCCGCAAGGCCGCCGCCGCATTCGAGGAACCCGGCGCCCACCCGCGCCTCGATGGCCTGCTCAATCATCTCAGCTGCAATGAATGGTCCTGGCTGGTCGCCGCCGCAGCATTGGCACTCGGCGGCCTCACCCTGGTCTGTGGCGCAGTGCCGCTGCCGCGCCGATGGCTGCGCACCTCCGCCCGGGTGGCCGCAGCGATGGCCGGCATCACCATCGTGACCGGCGCCGCCGCCCTCTATCTGCGGCGCGGCGAGCATACCCGCGGCATCGTGCTGTCCGCCGCGGCCACCGTCCGACTCTCGCCGTTTGATTCCGCCGAAGCGCTTGGCACTCCCGGCCCTGGGCGCAGTGTGCGCCTCGGCGCCCACACCGGCGCCTTCCGCTACGTCGAAGTGCCCGCCACCCACCTCCGCGGCTGGATGGCGGACGCCGACGTCGCCGCCATCATCCCATCCCTAATTCTTAATCCTAAAGAAGGAAAAGGGAACCGGTTGGGGTGGCGTTTTTTACCATAGATTTCACGGATTGAACCGGCCCGCCCCTCAGCAGTTAGATCCGGCGCTGGCCGCGCGGCGGGGCCACGGGCCGGCGGATCAGTTAGACCGCGGGCGGCGCGATGGCGGCAGCGCCGGCAGGACCTCGCCGGCATGATCTTTTTCGAGCTGCTCCTTGGCCTTGCGCCAGACGCGGATCTGATCGGGATCGGCCCCGACGGCCGGGCCGGGTTGGGCGGCGCCAGGGATGTTGGGAGCTAACAGGGCGGGCAGCACATCGCCGGCACGGTCCTTCTCGAAGCGTTCCACCGCCTTGCGCCAGACCGAAACCTGATCGGGATTGGCCGCCACTCTCGGGCTGGCCAACTCCGCCATCGGCAATTTCGAGCTTTCGAACTTCACCAGCAGATTGCGGAAGACGATGCGTTCCTGACTCATGAATGAGCGCCAGTTGACGTCTTTGAGCAAGGCGGTTCCGGCCTCGGTCTCGCCGGCGAGGATGCGGGCGGTGCCTTCGAGGGCAACACCCATCATCGGCGCCACCCCCTTGCCATTACGCACCTGCGACAGCAGAGCCAGCGCATCGGCCGGACGACCGTCCAGCATCGCGGCTAACATCAAGGTGGAACGGTACACCGGCTGGTCGTGGCGCTCGATGAGTTTGGTCAGCACCGCGACCACCTGAGCGGGCGGCAAAACCCCTTGGATCAGCGCGAAATAATAGGCGTTGTTGACTAGTTCGGGATTGGCAGGTTCGAAGCGCAACAGGGTGCGGAACATCGCCATCAGGTCCTCCGAGCGCCCCTGGGCACCCAGCGAAGTGAAGAGCGGCAACAGATCGGCATAGAGCGGCAATTGGCCCCACCCCAAGCGCACCGCCGCCACCCAGGCGTCTTCGGCGGCATCCTTCGCGCCGTTGCGTTCCGCCATGCGGGCGATGTCGAGGCAGCGGTTGCGGGTCGTATCGTACGCCGCGTGATTCAGCGCCCGGGTCCACGCCGCCCCCGCCGCAATCATATCGCCATGGCTCGTGGCCAGCTTGGCCTGCACCAACTCGATCTCCACAAGGTCGGCCGACGCCGGGGGTGCGGCCAACGCGGCGGCAATTTCGGTGTCCTTTTTCAAATGCAGCAAGGCGTAGAGGCGGGCGATGTAGGCATCGGAGCGGGTTTTAGCGGGTTCTTCGAGGGTGCGCACGGCCAACTCGGCCTGTTCATGGCGCAGCAACCAAGTGCCGAGCACCGCCGGATCGGTGGCCAGAAAACGCTTGATGGCTGCATCGTAGTAGCGTTCGGGTGCCGCCGGACGCCCCCGCAACGCCGGATGCATGCCGAGCAGGTGGTGCAACGTCGTGGCTTTCGGCTGGCTCTTGAGCCACTCCGGCAGCGCGGGCAGCGGCGCGTCCTCGGCGAGGCCACCGGGCGCATCAGCGAGAACCGGCAGCGCGGCCAGGGCTTCATCGTCGGCCTTGGCGGCGACCAAATCGGCGAAAATCTGCCGTGCCTCGGTCACGCGGGCGGGTTGCGGCCGGCTGCACAAGGTGCGCAACAGCGCGAGCCGGACTTTGGGACCGTCCGTGGGTTGCGCCACCTCGCGCAAGCTCTTCTCCGCAAGGTCGAGCTGCCCGCGTTGGAGCAGCAACGGCACGATGGCGGCGCGGAATTCTGCCTGATTGCGGAACACCTCCGGCAGGCAGGCGTAGGCACTCAAGGCCACCGCATGGGGCGCTTGCAGCGCCATCACCTCGAGTGCTTCCAACAAGTCCTCGCGGATGGAGCGGGAGTCGGTGAAGAGTTCGGCCACGGCCATGTAGGCGCTTGGCGCGTTGAGTTTGCCGAGGGCACGGGCCCAGATGCGATAGGCCTCGAAATCCTGCCGCACCAACAGGACGCTGCGGGCGTTATCGCGCGCGGCGCTCCAGTTCTCATTGCGCGCCGCGGTCTTGGCGGCTTCCAGATTCTGATTGATGCGGTACTCGCGAAACGCTCGGTAGGCCGGCTTGACGGCGAAGCCAAGCGCGACGAGCAGCACCACGAAGCCCGCGCGAAACACCTGCCGCTCGATCAGCGTTCGCAGCGTTTGCAGCGCTTTCCTTGCAGAACCAGTGGCCGTCATCTCGGCCTACCCTAGTCACGACCCAAACCAACACAAGACGATTATAGGATTTGTCAAATCCACGAAACGCTCACGGGCGGGCGGCCTGTGGACGGCGCGCCCCGCACTCCGGCTCCATTGGCATGGCTACAGCCGCTCGCCGAGGGTGCCGGCGGCCCAGGCATCGAGCAACTGTATCATCTCGGCGAATGCAGCGGACCGTCCGGAGCGGACAAAATGCCCGCTGGCACAGTTGCCGGCCAGCAGCAGTCCCGCGTCATCCAATCCCCTCAGGGCGGCGGCGAGGCAACCGGCACCGAAATTATCGCCCGCCCCGGTCGAGATGAGCGGCTCACGGCAATAGGGCCCCGGCACATAGACCGTGCCGGCAGCGCTGGCGCAGGCGGCACCGTCGTTGGGATGAATGATGACCCGGTCCACGGCGATGTGGGAATGCAGCAGCGCGGCGAGTTCCACCACCGCCTCGGCATCCCTGCGCCCATGATAGGCGGCGCCAAACACTTCGCCCATTTGCCATGCCTCCTTCAAATTGAAACTGAGTATGGTCTGGCACTGCCGGGTGATTGGCCCGAGGCGCTCGAGCAGGTCCGCCCGGTCGGCCGCCGGCCGCGTCTCAAACTCTGCCAAGTCCATGAAAAACACCACCGCCTTGGCTGCCACACCGAGCTCCGCCAGACGGGCCGCCAGATTGCTCCAGATCGCGCCGGCATGCGGCAGCTTGCCCCAGTTGAGCGCGCCGATGAAACCGGCCGCCTGCAATTCCGTGTCGAGCGCGCTGGGGCCCACACGCTCTAACAACCGCGCCCAGGTCACCTCCTCGCACGCGGCCATATCGCACAGCATGATCTTGCCGTCGGTGAACTCAAGGCAGGTGGTGCGCGCGGGGTCCGCCAGCGTGAAGAGGCGCTGCATTTTGCCGCCCAGCGCCTCCTGATAGATCGGCAGCACCTCGCCACTGCCCATCGCGCCGATGTAGGTGAGGTCAATCGCGCCAGCGTGGATGGCATGCATGGCGGCGGCAAAGAGCGGGCCATTGCCGCCGAACTTGTCGCCCAAGTGCCGCGCCGGATAGGAAGCCGAGACACCCGCGGCGGCGGCCACCTTGGGCCCGAACTCGGCCATCGTGGCCGGCATTTGCAAGCGCACGAACGTGTCGATAAAGCCATCGAAGCCACACAGCCCGGCAGGTCGCGGCGGCGCGGTGGATGTTAGATCCGCCTTGAACTCCGCAATGACCCCGGCGAGTGCTGCGACGTTGCGATAGATCCTGATCGGGGTGGCCATGGCGGATGGGGCGATTGGTCCGCCCGGGGGTTCATGCTAATGGGCTATCTCATTTTTGGTCACATCCCCCGGCACATCCAACAATTGGATGCTGGATATGGTTTTGAACGCCTGGTGGTCGGCAAACGTCCAGACGACTTTCTTGTCAGGCGTGATTTCGATGAGGTGCGGGGCTTTGCCGAATTGGCCGTGGCCGAGCCAGTTGGAAACCACGGTGTTGCCGTTAGGCAGGCGCTGCAAACCCGTCATGAAATGCAGCGCGATGCCCGCCAAGTCGCCGTCCTTGATTTCCCACACCGTGGTGCCTGCCGCATCCACCTCGCACACCCTGCGGCCGCCGGGAAAATCGCCACAGGCAATGAGCGTGTTGCCGCTGGCCAGGCGGATCACGCTGTGCGGCCCGCCCGCGGCCGCAATTTCGCGGACCACCTTGCCCTGCGAATCATATTCGCGCACGACCTGTTCGCCGTAGTGCGCGACGAGATAATGGTCGTTGGCCAGGCGCCGGGCATTGCGCATGTAGAGGTGGCCACCGTCCTTGCCCGCGGGCAACAACTTGATTTCCTTGACGATTTTGCCGCTCGGGTCGACGTCGAGCAGGCGTCCGGCATTGCACTCGCCGATGAAGGTGTTGCCATTGGCGAGGCGCTGGCAAGCATATATCTCACTGCTGGATTGATAGTCGAAGACGACCTGCTTGTCGCGGGTGACTTCCTTCACGCCGTGCCCGGTGTTGAACAGCAGGTTGCCATTGGGCAACACCCAGACATCATTGCAGTCCTTGGCTGGATACTCCCACTCGATCTTGCCGTCGGCGGCGACCACGCACGCTTTCCCCTGGCTGTAGTCCGCGCAAGCAAACCGGTGCCCTTCGGCATGGGCAAACGCTGCCCAACCCACAATCACTGCTGATATGATGTTCGTTTTCATTGGTTATTGTTCTTGAGATATACCTACCCGGCCGCATGCGCCCGTAGCCCCGGCCCTGCCATCCAACCCATCCGCTCCGCATTAGACCGGCTCGCCGAGCGCCACCACATCGGCACGCATGCGGCGCATGTCGGCGGCTTCCAGCGCCAACCCGCCGGCCTTGGCATTGTCGGCCAATTGGCTCAGCGTGCGCGTGCCGCACAAAACGTGGGTCACTCCGGGTTGGGCCGCGGTCCAGGCAATCGCCAATTGCGAGAGGGTGCAGTCATACTTGACGAGCAACTCGCGCCAATTGGCAAGCACGTCGAGCACGCGGCGGCGGTTGGCCGGGGTGAACCACGGGTTCCAGGCCTCGTTGCTGCGAAACTCGTCGGCACGAAACACGCGCTCCATGCCGACCTTGCCGGTCAACAAGCCTTGTTCCAGCGACATGTATGTTAGGGTCGCCATCTGGTGCTGCGCGCACAACGGCAAAATCTCCTGCTCCGCCTCGCGGCACAGCATCGAATAGCGCAACTGATGGCTCACAATTGCCCCGCAGCCAAGGAACTCCTGCAACTCGTCGGGCGTCACATTGCTGACACCGATGTGGCGGATTTTCCCCTGCTCCTGGAATTTGAGCAGGCAGGCCATGCTGTCGGCTACCGGGGTTTTGTCCGGCGCCATTGCCGGCCAATGCACCTGATAGAGGTCGACATAGTCGGTGTGCAGGCGGCGCAGGCTGTTGTCGATTTCGAGCTGCAAGGTGTCCGGCCGCAAGCTGCGGTGCATCGCCTTGCCATCCAAATCGGCAAAATACGAGCCGCGCGCATCCTCCCACCACAGCCCGCACTTGGTGGCGATGAGCGCCTGCTCGCGGCGGCCTTTCACCGCCTTGCCAACCACCGTCTCGCTGCGGCCCCAGCCGTAGGCCGGTGCCGTGTCGATCAAGTTGATACCGAGGTCGAGGGCGGTCTGGATGAGGCGGATGGATTGCGCGTCATCCGGGTTGTCGCCCCAAGGGGTGCCGCCGCCCAGCACCCAGGTGCCCAGGGCGATGGTGGATGCGTTGATGCCGGATTGGCCAAGAGGTCGGTATTGCATGGGATGGGGGGGGGGGCTGGGGGGGAAGATTGACTGACGGCTTCGAGAGTAGCGCCGACCAACCGGTCCGGCAATCGCAGAAAATAGAATCACCGCGCTCTTTGGCGATGAACTCCACGCCTCCAACAACAATTGGCTTCCCTTCGACCCGCAGAATGGTTGAATGAACCTCAATGCTTGCGCCAAACCATCAGGCGGGCCGTCGGCCCTTGACTCCCGGGCCGCGCCGGCCAACCGTAGCTAGCATGGCTATGGGATGGAGAGGGTTCATGGACGTGGTGACAGCCGCGCACAGGATGCAATGCAATTCATCCTGCCGCTAACCATTCCGCCCAGGCCCCGCCCGGGAGCGCAGGGCGCCGGGTCGTTTCGACCACGAAAAATACCTGTCGAACCCACGCAAGCAATGGGGACGATAACACCGCCCCTGCCTGTTGCATCAGGGGCGGGACACAAGCCGACTAGCGCCTAGGGCTTCTTGGCAGAAGCCTGTTTCTTCGCCTGGGAGGCGCTGCTGCTCTTGACCTGTTTTTGCGCGGACTTCTTTTGGTTCGCTTTGGGGGATTTGTCGCCCATGGTGGTGGTTCGGTTAGTATGGTTAGAGTTGCCGGCGGCACCTGATTGTCCCGTCTGCGATTTCACCATCGACACTTCGGCCGCCGATGTCAAGCGTCGGGTTTGCGGGGGATTTGTCATCGTCATGGCCGCGGCGCTTGGCGGCAAACCAAGCAACGACAGGCGCGGGCGCCTGTCTGCCATCACCGCCGGGACGGCTGTGTTACTTAGTGCAGGCCTGCAAGCCTCGCGTGGCGGCGTCCTTGACCACCTTGGAGGGCGTGCTGGCGAGAACCTTCTCGTAAGTGATCTTCGCGGCGTTCTTGTTACCAGCGGCCAGCAGATGTTCCGCGCAATTCAGCGAGGCATCGGCGATGGCGGCCATGGTCCCGGCCGCGGGTTTGGCCATGAGGAGGGCCTTGGCCGCGTCTTGCGAAGCGATGTCACCCACGGCATGGGCGGCGGCGGCGGCGACGCCCGGGTCGCTATCGGCGAGCAGGGGGGTCAGCGCGGCCAGCGCGGCGGCTTCACCACGGACACCTAACGAGCTGATCATGCCGATCTTGAGCTTGGCGGGAACCTTCGGGAGCGCGTCACGCAGGGCTTGGCCGGCTTCCGGTCCGGGGATGCGCTCCAAGGCATAGCGGGCCATGTGGGAGAGCTTCTCATCCGCCAGCAACGGGGCCAGCGCCGGCACCGCGGCGGCGGTACCGATGGTCCTGAGGGCGCGACACACCGCGTCCTTGGCGGCTTGGGGCACTTCGGTCTTGAGCACCGCGATGAGGCCGGATTCCAACTCCTTGCGGGCTGCGGCATCGGTGTGAGTCGCCACGATCGCGTCGTCGATGGGCATGAGGAGGTTGGGATCCGTGCCCCAATCGTAGGTTTTCAGAGCTTCCAGGGCTTTGGCCAGATTTTCAGTCATAATGTGGTTCCTTCTAAAAAGAGTTCAGGTGGTTGGATAAAGGCGGCGGCGGGATCAAAGCTGCCATGGTTCGCGGCGGGCCCGATCGATGAAGCGGTTGGCCTCGTCGTCGCCGATGAATTGTTGTTTCGCCGCGTCCCACTTGAGCGAGCGGCCCAAGGTGTAGGCGATGATGCCGAGATGACAGACGGTCACGGTATTGACGGCGAGTTCGATGTCGCGGAAGGGCTTGGCGCGGGTCTTGATGCACTCCAGGAAATCGGCGCCGATGCCGCCCTTGGCCGCATATTCAGGGATCTTCTTGGGCTCGCGCTTCTCACCGGGAGTGCCGTCGACTTGATGCTGCGATTTGCCCGGCTTGTTGAGAGTCAGCTCGACGCCGTTGGGATACTTGAAGGCAAGCCATCTCTTGTCGCCCTCCACGGTGAGGATCACCTCCGTCGGTTGCAGTTCGCGCACGTCCACGGCGAAGGTGGCGCCACCGATGTGATGGGCGCCCCAGTCGGTCATGTTGCCGCCGGAATAATCGGAATAGGACCGCCAACTGCCACCCTCGCAAGAGAAGTTGCCGTCGCAGCGACTGTGATTGTAGGGTGCCCAGGGTGCCGGCCCGAGCCACATTTCCCAGTCCATGTCGGCGGGGCAATTCTCGGCCGGCAAGTTGCATGCCTTGGAGATTGTCCCCATCTCGACGTTGATCGCCTTGATCGGGCCGAGTTCGCCGCTCCAACAGGGATTGACGATCTTGCGGTAATCCTCCAGGACGCGCTGGCTGCCGCCGGATACCACGCGGCCGTAGCGGCGGGCGGCTTCGACGACCAGCTGGCCCTCGCGCAAGGTGCGGGTTTCCGGTTTCTGGCAGAAAACATCCTTGCCGGCGCGGCAAGCCTCGATGATCTGGATGCCATGCCAGTGGTCCGGGGTGGCGATGTGCACCGCGTCGATGTCCTCGCGAGCCAGCATCTCGCGGAAATCAACGTAGGCTTTGCAGTCCTTGTTGCCATATTTCCCGTCGACCTGGTTCTTGCGCTCATTGCGGACGTTGCCGCGCACTTCGCACACGCCGACATACTGCACCAGCGGGTTGTTGAGGAAATTGCTCATGTCGCCGCTGCCCATGTTGCCCAGGCCGATGCCGCCCATGACGATGCGGTTGCTGGGTGCGGGCTTCTCGTCATTGCCAAGTGCGCTGGAGGGAATGATGGTGGGAAACCCGAGGGCGACGGTCGTCAAACCGGTCGCTTTCAGGAAATCACGGCGTGTGTGTTGGTTCTGCTTCGTCTGGGACATGATCTGCTCACAACGCTGGGAAAAACCGGCGTCTTTCAGCAATCTGAGGGCACGACGACATTTCTGCCGAGCCCCGCCGCGCCGCCCGCCGATACCGGCCCGGGCAGCGGGAAATTTCCCGCCGCCATCGCCGCGCGAGCCGGCGTGGATCGCGGCTGGCCCTGCCCGAAGTGCCGCCGCACTCCTCAAATCGGCTGGCGCACGCCAATCCCGCCTTGAAATCCTGACACGCCCGTGCATTCTCCGGCCCGCCCATGGCCGAACCTTCCTTCCAGTCGCTTCCCGGATTCCGCGATTTCATTCCCCGTGAATGCGCCGTGCGCAATTATTTGTTCGAGACATGGCGGGCGGTGGCACGGCGCTGCGGCTATGCGGAATACGAGACGCCGATTCTGGAAGACACCGCGCTGTACCTCAAAAAGTCCGGCGGCGAGCTCTCGGCCCAGTTGTTCCGCTTTGAGGACCAAGGCGGCCGTGATGTGACGCTGCGGCCGGAAGTGACCGCCTCGCTGGCCCGCCTCGCCGCGCAACACCAGCGCGATTTCCCCAAGCCGCTCAAGTGGTTCGAGATCGGCCAGTGTTTCCGCTACGAAAAGCCGCAAAAAGGCCGCGGCCGCGAGTTCCACCAGTTCAACGTCGATATCCTCGGCGAGGCCGGCCCCGCCGCCGATGCCGAACTCATCGCCCTGGCCATCGAAACCATGCTCGCCTTCGGCTTCGTCGCCGGCGACTTTGTCATCCGCGTCTCGGATCGCAAGGCATGGATGGATTTCGCCTCCCGCCATGGCCTCGCCGAAGATGCCATCCCGGAGTTCCTCAACATCATCGACAAACTCGAGCGCGAAAAACCCGAGTTGCTCAAATCCAAACTCGCCGGCTTCGGCCTCACCCCGGAGCTCGTCCGCGACTTCATCGCCCATCCCGACCATGCCTCGGCCGCCTATCAGGCGATCCTCGCCGATCTAACGGCCCGCGGGTTTGCCGCCTTTGTGGAGCTCGATCTCTCGATCGTGCGCGGCCTGGCCTATTACACCGGGGTGGTGTTTGAAGTTTTCGATGCCACCAAGTCGATGCGTGCCGTCGCCGGCGGCGGCCGCTACGACACGCTGGTGGCCACCATTTCCGGGGGGGCCACCGATCTGCCCGCCACCGGCTTTGCCATGGGCGACTATGTGATCCGCAATCTGATTGAGGAAACCACCCACGCCGCAATGCAAATGGAAGTCTGGCTGCAACGCAACGCCGCCGCCTGCGACGTGTTTGTCGTCGTCGCCGATGAATCCATGCGCCCCGCCGCCTTGCGCCTCGTCACCGACCTGCGCCGCGCCGGCGTGGCCGCCGATCTGCCGCTGGCCCCGGCCAAGGTGCCCAAACAATTCCAAAGCGCCGAACGCTCGCGCGCCCGCTTCGCCCTGATCGTGGGCGCGGAATATCCCGCCCTCAAACTCAAAATCCTCGCCAGCCGCGCCGAAGAAGCCGGCCACGCCAGCACCGCCGTCGCCTGGATCGCCGGGCGCCTCCAACAACCCGACGGCCCGCTGATTGCATGAAGACCGAAGACAGAAGACAGCAGACCGCTGCGCTGCCAGACAGAAGACAGAAGACCGGACGCAGCGGCATCTCTTTCTCTTTTCTTCTGTCTTCTGTCTGGCAGCGCAGCGATCTGCTGTCTCTTCCCTGATAACTTCCAACATCTAACAGCCAACCCGTAACCGAGCCCCCCATGCGCACCCACCACTGCAACCAACTCCGCGAATCCCACATCGGCCAAACCGTGACCCTCATCGGCTGGGTGAATTCCGCCCGCGATCATGGCGGCGTCATCTTCATCGACCTGCGTGACCGCGAGGGCCTCACCCAGTGCGTGTTCCGGCCCGAGACCCCCGAGAATCTCGGGCCTGAGGCCGCTGCGGCGCATCAACAGGCGTTTGTCACGTCCCACAGCCTGCGCGAGGAAGACGTCGTCCAAGTCGTCGGCATGGTCTCCCACCGGCTCGAAGGGACCGTCAACGACCGGCTGCCAACCGGCGCGATCGAGGTGGTCGTCAGCCATCTGCGGATTGTCAACAAGGCCGACGTGCTGCCGTTCCAACTCGACAAGGAGTTGTCTAACGAAGACATGCGGATGAAATACCGCTATCTGGATCTGCGTCGCGCGCGCATGAGCCGCAACATCCGCCAGCGCCACACCATCACCTCCGCCGCCCGCCGCTTCCTCGACGACGCCGGGTTTTATGAGGTCGAAACCCCGATTCTATCCAACCCCACGCCCGAGGGGGCGCGCGATTTCCTGGTCCCCTCGCGCCTCAACCCGGGGCGCTTTTACGCCCTGCCGCAGGCGCCCCAACAATACAAGCAACTGCTGATGGTGGCCGGCTTGGAGAAATATTTCCAAATTGCCCGGTGTTTCCGTGACGAGGACCTGCGCGCCGACCGGCAACCTGAGTTCACCCAGATCGATATCGAGGCGAGCTTCATCGGCCAGGATGATATCATCACCCTCGTCGAAGGCTTGCTCGGTGCCATGTTCAAGGCCGGGCTCGATGTCGACGTGCCGCTACACTTCCCGCAGTTGACCTATCGCGAGGCGATGGACACCTATGGTTCGGACAAGCCGGACACCCGCTATGACATGAAAATCATTGATCTGGCAGACATCTTTGCCAGCACCGAGTTCAAGATCTTCCGCGGCACGCTCGATGGCGGCGGGGTCGTGCGCGCCATCAACGCCAAGGGTTTTGCCGGCATCACCACCGGCCAGATGAACCGCCTCAATGAGATCGCCATCCAGGCCGGCCTGCCCGTCAAGACACTCGCCTTCATCAAATGTGAGGGCGGCGAATACAAAAGCCCGCTGTGGAAATTCTTCACCGGCACCGAGCAGCAAGCCATCATTTCCAAGCTCATCATCGAGGAAGGCGACATCGTGTTCTTCGGCGCCGGGACGCTCGACACCGTCTCCACCATCCTCGGCCGCACCCGCACCGAGATCGCCAGCATGATGGAACTGAACAAAAACTCGACCGCCTTCAACTTCCTGTGGGTGGTGGATTTCCCCTTGCTCGCGCACGACGAGGACACCGGCGGTTGGGGCGCGGTCCATCATCCCTTCACCCGCCCCCATCCGGACGACCTGGAGTTGTTAGATGCGGGCGCCTATGACAAGGTCCGTGCGGTCGCCTATGATGTGGTGCTCAACGGCTACGAACTGGGCGGCGGCTCGATCCGGATTCACGAAAAAGACCTCCAGGCCAAAATGTTCCAAGTCCTCGGCGTCGGCCCGGAGGAACAGCAAATCAAGTTCGGCCATCTGTTGGATGCCTTCCGCTTCGGCGCCCCGCCACACGGCGGGTTGGCCCTCGGCTTGGATCGCATTGCCATGTTGATCGCCGGCGAAGACAGCATCCGCGAGGTCATCGCCTTCCCGAAAAACAACAAGGGCGCCGACCTCATGTCCCACAGCCCGTGCCACATCGAAACCAAATTGCTGCGCGAGGTGTATGTCCAATCGACTTGGAAAGACCCCAAACACGCCGCCGATAAGGCCGCGCTCCCCCCGCTGGCAGATTGAGTGTGGAGCCTCAGACATCCTGGCGAGTGCCTGGAAATGTGCCCCATTGAATCCGGGCAAGATGCCCGGACCACCGTGGCGCGGGCATCCTGCCCGCCGCCTGACTTGTCGGACTTGTCTGACTTGTCGCCAAATGCCCGCCTACCGCTCCTTCACCAGCGCCGCGGCGTAGAACCCGTCAAACCCGCTGGCGGCCGGCGACACCGGCCGCTCCTCTAACAAGCGGAACCCGCCCTTTGCCAGCAACCCATCCACAGCCGCCCGGTTTTCCGAGGGCAGAATCGAGCAAGTCGCGTACACCAGGCGCCCGCCCGGCTTGAGCATCGCCGGATACCTGTCTAACAAATCCGCCTGGATCCCGCGCAACCGCTCGAGTTGCGCGGGTTTGAGGCGCCATTTGAGGTCCGGCTGGCGTTTCAAGGTGCCCAGTCCGGAACACGGCGCATCAATCAGCAAACGGTCGGCCACCTCGGCAAAATCCGCGGCGGTGGCAGCCGTGATCGCCTTGGATTTCACACAGCTGGCACCGGCACGCTTGGCGCGGCGTTCGAGTTCGACGAGTTTCCTGGCATCCACATCCATCCCGAAGACGCGGCCCTCGTTGCCCATCAGTGCGGCCAGATGCAACGATTTGCCGCCAGCGCCGGAACACGCGTCGATGATGCGCTCGCCGGGTTGCGGATCTAACAACGGGGCGATCATCTGCGAGCCCGCGTCCTGGATTTCCACCCGGCCATCGAGCCGCATCGCCTTGGGCAGGGATTTGCCGGCGGCCAGCACCAGCGCCTCCGGCAAACCGGGCACGGCACTGGCCTCGATGTTAGACGCGGCCAGCCAGGCGGTGACCTCCTCGCGGGTGGTTTTGAGCGTGTTGACGCGCAGAAAAACCGACGCGCGCTGGTTGAGGGCGGCCAGTTCGGCGCCCCAGGCCGCGCCGAGTTCCGCCTCGCCGAGCGCGTCGAGCCAATCCGGAATCGATTCGCGCACCGCCCGCGGCTGCGTGGCGAGTTGCGTCTCGCGGGCGGCCATCTCCGCCGCGGCGGCACCCCGATAGATCCACCACTCCGGAAGGTCGTAGCCCATGCGCACCCATTGCGCGGCGCACAGCGCGGTGGTTTCCTCGCTGTCCGCTAGAAATCCCAACACCCGCCGCCAGCGCGCCACTTCAAACACCGTCTCGGCTATGAACCCACGGTCGCGCTTGCCCCACTTCGGGTTGTCCTCAAACGCCTCCGCCAAGGCATGGTCGAGCACGCGATGCTCGCGAAACACGGACTTGGCGATGGCAGAAGCGGCTTCTGCAAGGAGGCGGTGCATTTTCATGGGCGCGGAGCATCACCCACATTTCACGCCTTGGCAAATCAAACGATGCACCGAGGCATGGGTCATGGGTCATGGGTCATGGGTCATGGGTCATGGGTCATGGGTCATGGGTCATGGGTCATGGGTCATGGGTCATGGGGCATGGGGCATGGGGCATGGGGCATGGGGCATGGGGCCTGGGGCATGGCCCAACGGGCCA